>CAZZPR010000005.1:0-66989 GCA_964655655.1 uncultured Desulfobacteraceae bacterium
TAGTGTATCTTCTTATAGCCTCCAGGGGAGAGGTGTGGCCGAATTACATTTTGAGCTGGTCTTTCAGGGGTGAAAAAAAGTGATGGTGGTAGTTAAAAAACGACATAGGTTAGTGGTCTTTAAATGTTTTTTAGCCTAAAGTGGCGGGAAGCAGTGGTTTTTATAAAATCAATCTCGGATTTTGGGGATCGAATTTTACCTTGACTTCAATTTCTGGAAAAGATATAAATACTTAAAATTTTGGCGTCAGGAAGACGTCTTTAAACAGATTGTGCAGTAGCCAACTACTGCACAATCTGGGTTTAATAATACAAAGTAACTTTGTTTTCTATCAGGCCACGAAGGCCGGGCTAAAAAATAGCCCGATTTTCGTGGCCTATTTTTTTGAGCAAAGTTTAGAAAAAGACCTATTTAGGGTCAGGGGACGGAATAGGAATACAATAGACCCCAAGTCAAAAAACTAATAATGGAGGGCAGCATATACCAGCCAAGGATACCAGCCGCCCTCCGGGTGAAGCACCCCGGGAAAGGGATACTTCAGGTTATTTGATACCACGGCATCTCTTTCCCGTCAATTGGATAATCTCATTGGCAAAACGAGGTTTTATCGGTGCACTTTGAGAATACCCAACAACGAATATTAAAGGAAGGAGATGAACGATGAGAAGGTGTAGAGGGTTGATTTTAACACTTGCAATCTTTTGTTTCGCAGCGCCTCACACGGCCGAAGCAGAACAGGAAAACCGGGATGTGATTACCCTGGAGGAAATCGTGGTTACGGCCACCAAGACCGAAAAGAAGGTTGAAGACGCCCCTGGAAGCGTGACCGTTATCGACCATGATGACCTGAAGAAGCAAAACATCCAAACCGTGGATGACGCACTTAACGGTCTTTCAGGCGTGTTTGTCAAAAGAACGAAAGGATTGATGGACGCCACAGCTTCCGTGAGGCTGCGTGGCTTTAATGGAGACCAATACACGTTGATTTTACTAGACGGCCAGCCCCTGAATGACGCCTATACAGGAGGACTTGATTGGGGATCTCTTCCAGCGGGCAACATCGAGCGCATTGAGGTGATTCGAGGCGCCGCGTCCGCCCTTTACGGAGGTAATGCCATGGGAGGGGTTATCAATATTATTACCAAGACCCCAGAGAAGCTGGAGCTCGAGGCAACCGGGGGCTACGGCACCAACAACACCTGGCGCTACCGGTTCAGCGCCGGAGACCGCTTCTCCGATCGGTTGAGCCTTCGAATCGGATACGAAGAGGAAAACACGGACGGATATATAACAACACCAGTAGTCCGCTCGATCTCCGATGGTAACGGAAATGTATCCGGCGGTTATCCGATGAACGACGAATACGGGGATCCCACCCGGTGGGTGGTCTGCGACAAGGGGGAAAACAGGGCCAAACGCAGGAGCCTGGACGGAAAACTCAGCCTGGATTTCTCGGATACGGGCCAGCTTTCCCTCACCGCCGTTTCGGGGCGGAATGAGTATGCTTACAGTCCTCCACACACCTACATGGGGACATTTGGAGATAATTCCACTTATGCTGTTGCGGGGCCCGGGCAGCGGGCCCGGTTCCGGCCAAACGACTTCATCAGCTACACGGGGATCGGCAAAAATGAGACCGAGACCTACACCCTGGTCTTCAAGGAAATATTCGGGCCGGTTCAGATCAACGCCCAGGCCGGATCGGTTCAGGTTGGCGACCGCTACACCCTGGAGACAGGGAGCGGATCCGACGGGTACAATGATTCTCCGGGTTCTCTGAAGATCACCGAAAACGAGAGCTGGTTCACCGAATTGCGCGGGGATGTGCCTATCGGTGAATCTCACATCCTTACTTTGGGAATCTCCTATCGCATGGACGAGTCCGATACCAATGACTATGACATCCCCTTTTACCGGAGCTATTCCGGCAGGGGACCGAGCACCTTTTATTCCGGGGGCAACTCCAGGACATGGGCCGTATTCACCCAGGACGAATGGCGGGTAATTAATCCGCTGACCCTTTATATAGGGCTTCGTTATGATTCCTGGAAGGTCTACGACGGCGCTTCAGGTGTGCCGGGGGCTGAAACCCGATACGCAAGCAATAGAGAATCCAAATTCAGTCCCAAGGTCGCCGCCGTATGGAAGGCCCGTGCCAATACCACCTTGAAAGCCTCCATAGGCCAGGCCTTTCGGCCCCCAACGCTTTACGAACTTTATAGGACCTGGCAATCCTGGGGAAGGACCTATCAAAGCAACCCGGATCTGAAGCCCGAAACCGTGTGGGCCTATGAGATAGGCATAGATCAATTCTTCTTTGACAAAAAGACCCGTCTTTCCCTGACTGGATACCGCAACGACATTGAGGAGCTGATCTATTACCGGACCGTGGGATCGACCAAGATCCGGACCAACGCCGGGAAAGCACGAACCTATGGGCTGGAGTTTGAGACCTCTCAAAGAGTAACCGATTGGCTTTCGCTTTGGGGTAACCTCACTTTTACGGACACTACAATCACCGAAAACCCCACGGACCCGGCCAGTGTAGACAAGCGGATCACCGGGATCCCCAAAACCGCCTGGAACGTCGGTTTGGAGACCCAGTACAAATGGTTCAAGGGAAATTTCGTGGGCCGTTATTTCAGCAAGATCTACAATGATACGGACAACAGGGACACTGAAGAAGGGGTCTACGGTACCTACGAGCCGGCCTTTTTCCTGGACGCCAAGTTGACGGTAAAGCCTTTTAAATGGATAGAGGCCTCTCTCTCCGTGGACAATATCCTGGATGACGAATACTACGAATACTACAAGAGTTATGGGAGGACATTTTTTGCCGAGCTCACATGGCTATACTAACATGCATGGCCCCGGCCTACTATCACGGGCACTTTTAGTCGGGTGGCTATCTAGCGTACTGTTTTTGACCCTTTTGAAGGGATCAGCTACCGGCGAATCAATGATGGTAAAGGATGCTTTAGGGCAATACATTCGGGTTACTCCGCCCCTTCAAAGGATTGTGGCCTTGAATTCGGATATCCTGGAAGTCCTTCGCACTCTGAGAGCCGAAAATCTTGTCGTAGGCGTGTTTTCCGAGATCGTTCGGGAGCGGGAATTCTGGGGAGATTTGGCTGAAAGGCCCAAGGTCGGCAGTTGGCGCGATCCAGACATGGAGGCCATTGCCTCCCTCAAACCCGACCTGGTGATCGCCTATGGTTGGAATCCCGGGCCGAGTTTGGAGCGGAATATGGCCCTGTTCGGCATTCAGGTGCTACGCCTTGACTTCTATAAGGTGAACGAATTGGAACGGGAGGTTCGGATCATGGGACAACTGCTCAAACGAGAAGAGGAGGCAGAGCGCTTCTGTAACTGGCACCGTAGGCACATCGGAAGGCTCCAGGAAAAAATCGCCGGTACCCCCGATCTTCCGGCCGTATATATTGAAAGCTATACCGATTTCCACGCCGCAGGTCCGGGTTCGGGAGGCCACGAAATGTGTGTGTTGGCCGGAGGAAGGAATATCGCCGCCGGATTTTCCATCCCCTATCCTCGAGTGACTTCGGAGTGGGTGGTGGTCCAAAACCCGGAGGCTATCGTCAAAGCAGCCTCTTACGGAAATGGCTATGCCCTCAAGGGTTCTAAGGCCTTAAACCGGCGTCGAGAAGCCATCCTGCGGCGTCCAGCCTGGCGCCACATTTCAGCTGTTGCTTCCGGAAATGTCCATGTCATGGACAGCGCCGTCTGGACCGGTCCGCGGGCTGTCGTTGGGATTGCCCACATGGCCCGATGGTTTCACCACGTGCTTTTCCCCGATCTTGATCCCAAGGCGTTGCACAGGAAATATCTCCAGACCTTTCAAGGCATGGACTGTCGCGGTGCGTTCGTGTCAGATCACCTCCAGGAGGCCGGCAGATGAGTATCAATTCCGAAATACTCTGCCAGCGCTACAAAGCGCACGCGAGCACAAGAATACTTTTTATTATTGTCGCTTTTCTTTTGCTTTTTATGGCAACGGCCATCGGGCTTTGTACCGGCGCTTCCGGCATGGGGTTTTGGGAAGTCCTTTTATCCCTGGTCAAGGACACCGGTCGCAGCCACAGCATCATCTGGGTGCTGCGGATGCCCCGCATCGCAATGGCAATGCTGGTTGGCTTCGGAATGGGGCTGGCGGGTTCGGTTTTCCAGGCCATTCTGCGGAACCCCCTAGCCTCCCCATATACCCTGGGAGTGGGGTCTGCCGCGGGGTTCGGGGCGGTTAGCGTGATTCTTTTCTTCGGTGGCAGCTTTCAAACCTGGCGCGTGGCCTGCGGTGCGTTTCTGCTTTCCCTTTTATCGGCGTTTTTCATTGTTGCGATTGCAAAGATTAAACGCGCCTCTTCCGAAACCATGGTTTTGGCAGGCATTGCCCAGATGTTTTTGTTTTCCTCTCTCACATCACTTTTTCAATACATGGGCACCATGGAGCAGGTACACGAGATCATACTTTGGTTTTTCGGCAACCTTTCCAGGGCAGGATGGACTGAGATCGGCTTAGCCGCGGCAATGATTCTGGTCCCCTTTCCGGCTCTTTTGTGGCGCGCATGGGATTTCAACCTGCTTTTGTCCGGGGACGAATCCGCCCTGGCCCTTGGAGTAAATGTAAATCGGCTGAGGATGTCAGGGGTCATAGCCGCTTCTCTGGTGACCGCCGGCGGCATCTGTTTCACCGGAGTCATCGGATTTGTGGGGCTTGTGGCCCCCCATATCACCCGCATGTTGATCGGAAACGACCATCAATTTCTCCTGCCGGCCTCAGGCCTTGTGGGAGCCCTGATTGTTGTGGTTGCGGATACACTGGCCAGGACTCTCTGGGCGCCCCAGGTAATACCCATCGGAATTGTGACCTCCTGCATTGGGGTGCCCTTTTTCTTTTATCTTTTGATGAAGCGATCCAAGGAGTATTGGTGATGCTGGAGGTAACGGACCTTTTCTTCGACTATAATGGCGCATCAGTGCTTGAAAGCATCGGGGCGAGGGTGGGAAAAGGCCGCATTCTAAGCGTAGTGGGGCCCAACGGCGCGGGCAAAACCACTTTGCTTAAATGCATCGCCCGCATTCTCAGGCCCAACAGGGGGCATGTTCTTGTGGAGGACCGGGATACGTCCCGCATGCCCCGCATGGAACTGGCAAAACTCCTGGGATATGTACCACAAAACACGCCCGCCAAATTTCCCGCGACTGTCTTTGAAACGGTGCTTACGGGACGAAGGCCGCATATTGCCTGGCGGCCTTCCAGAAAGGATTTGGAACGTACCGCCGACATCATTGGGGGGATGAACCTTGCGGATCTGGCCATGAGAGACATGGACCGGCTCAGCGGCGGGCAAACTCAGAAGGTGTTGCTTGCCCGGGCATTGGCTCAGGATACGAGCTACCTGTTGCTGGACGAGCCCACTATCAACCTGGACTTGCGACATCAACTGGAAATGCTGGAGGTAATCGCTATGCTGGCAAAAAAAAGGGGGATGGGTGTCATGATGGCCATGCATGACCTGAATCTGGCCGCCAGATTTTCTGATACTATCGCCATGCTTTACCGGGGCAGGATATTTTGCTCGGGAACGCCGTCCGAGGCGATAACACCGGAGAACATCAGTAAAGTGTACGGTGTGGATGCCGCAGTCCGTGAGGAAAACGGATATCTTCATGTCCAGCCGCTCCGGTGCACCGATTTGCCACCAACCTGTAAAGATCGAATAAAACTCTACTCAAACGAAAGAAGGAGCATTCAATGAGCACTCGACCAGTTCGAATCGTCTCGATTATGTGGAGTTCCTATCTGCCTGCATTCTTGGCGGCTTCTGAGGGGAGCCCCCATGTGGACCTGACCATTTTTTCACAAAAGGAGATCGAAAGCAATGCCGACTGCCTGGAGCCTTTTTGGTCCGCTGCGGCACAGGCCGACGCCATACTTTTATACTGGACCAATGATGGGTTCTGGGAGGAGGTCAGCGCCCGTATCGATGAGATGGTTGGGGCCAAGGTCATAGTAACTACCTCCTTTGATCCGGCAAACTGGGGGCGAAATTCCACTGTAGATCTTTCGCTATGCGCCCGGGCACATGCCTACATGGCCCAGGGCGGTCAGGAAAACTACCGGCGTTTGCTTGAATTGGTGGCCCACCAAGTCAATCCTGACATTCCGGTGCAGGACCCCCTGCCTATGCCATGGCAGGGGGTCCTGCACCCGCCGGATCAAACGGTATACGATTCTATAGAAAGCTATCGCAAAATTCATCCGGCCTTGAATTCTCGTACTGTGGGGCTTTTTTTCTCCCGGCACACCTTTACCAACACCGATGGATCACTGGAGCGAAGCCTCATAGAAGCACTTGAGGCCCGGGGCCTGGAGGTTCTGCCGGTCTTCTCCCACGGGGTTCCGGACGAAGAGCTCGGATCCCTGGGACCCATTGAGACTGCCCGGTGCTTTTTTATGAATCCGGAGAATGGCAAACCCCGCATCGACGCACTGGCCAACCTGCACTTTTTCCTACTCGGCCGCGAGGAAAGGGAAGGAAATTCCGAAATTGATGTGGCCGGTCAAACTGTGGCCTTTTTTAAGGCACTCAATGTACCGGTCTTTAAACCTGTCGTCTCGTACAGCAAATCCATCCAGGAATGGGAAGAAGATCCCCAGGGGCTCACCGCGGAGGTCAGCTTCGGCATTGCCATGCCGGAATTCGAGGGGAGTATCGAGCCGATTATCATTGCGTGCAGCCGCAAGCTGAACCATGAGCGGACCGACACGGTATTCGAAATCCGGGAAATCATCTCCGAGCGTGTGGCGCATATCGCCGAACGTATAGCTCGATGGGTGCGCCTGGCTTCCAAGCCGCCTGCTGAACGTAAAGCAGTTTTCGTGTTTCATAAAAACGAATGCGCAGGGCTGGAGGCAAATGTGGGTGGCGCAGCCGGGCTCGATTCAGGGGAAAGCGTGGTGCGCGTTCTCCAACAAATGGAGTCAAAGGGGTATAATATTGAAAATATCCCCGAGTCCGGGGAAGCCTTAATGCACACCATTTTAGACCGCAAGGCCATCGCCGAGTTCCGCTGGACCACGGTTGACGAAATCGTCTCCAAAGGCGGCCACCTGGCCCTGCTGGACAATGAGACCTACCGAAAGTGGTTTGATGAATTGCCCACAAAGGCCCGATCCGCTCTAATCGGTTCCTGGGGAGAGCCCCCGGGGCGGAAAATGAAGGGGGTACCGCCGAGCATGGTGCTGGACGGAAAGCTGGTCATTACCGGGCTCAATTTCGGTAATGTAAATGTGATCATGCAGCCCAAGCGCGGCTGCGCCGGATCTCGCTGCGACGGTCAGGTATGCAAGATTCTCCACGATCCGGACACTCCTCCGCCGCATCAATACATCGCCACGTACATGTATATGGATCGCGTATTCGGCGCCGATGTGGTAATCCATGTGGGCACCCACGGCAACCTTGAGTGGCTGCCGGGCAAGGGAGCCGGGCTCTCAGCCGCCTGCTGGTCGGATATAGCCACCGGCAATGTGCCTCATTTATATATCTATAATGCGGACAATCCGGCCGAAGGGGTGGTAGCCAAGCGTCGCAGCTATGCCACCCTGGTGGATCACATGCAGGCGGTTATGAGCACGTCCGACACATACGAAGGCTTGGAGGAATTGGAAGGTCTTCTGGATGAGTATCACCGTGCCAAGTCGTCAAATCCGGCCCGGGTTCATCAGCTAAAAGACCTAATTCGAGAAACTATCGAACGTTGTAATCTTGACGACGAAATTTCCGCAACCAATCCGGATACCTTCGAGGATTTGGTCGTCCGATGCCATGAAATCCTCTCCGGGATAAAAAACAGTCAGACCCGGATCGGTATGCATACTTTTGGCCAGCTGCCCGAGGGCGAGGACCGTGCCGAAGTGATTAATACTATCATGAGGTTCGACAGCGCCAGCGACATCAATACACGCCGGCTTATTTTTGACTCCTGGGGTGAGGATATTTTTAGCGGTTTAAAAGCACCCGGGTCCCGCGGTAAAAACGGCAAAACCTACGGGCAGCTCTTGTTTGATGCAGACCGCAAGGCTAAGACCATGATTGCAGGTTTTATCAAAGGGCAGGATTTGTCCGTTGTGATGAAGCATCTAAATGTTGCTGTAATCGACAGCACATTAAAGGAGCGCTTCGAGCGTTTTGACTCCCTGGTGCGCGAAATCGATCAGCGCATCGCCGATTCCGACGAGATCGGCGCCCTGCTCAAGGCAATGAATGGCGGCCATGTGCCTGCTGGTCCAGCCGGTTACATCTCCCGGGGGCGCTATGATATCTTGCCCACCGGCCGCAATTTTTACAATGTCGACCCCAGCCGAATTCCCACAAAAGCGGCCTCCCGGGTGGGCGTCCAATTGGCGGAGGCCCTTTTGAAGCGTCATCTAAACGAAGAGGGCCGCTATCCCGAATCGGTTGGAATGGTATGGCTGGCTGCGGATATTATGCGGGCCGACGGCGAGCAGATCGGCCAGGTACTTCATCTATTGGGTGCACGGCCCAAGTGGAAGGCAAACGGCCAGGTGGATGGTTTTGAGATCATCCCGGCAGAAGAGCTGGGGCGCCCCCGAATTGATGTTAATATCCGGGTGTCCGGCATCACTCGTGACTGCTTTCCGGATAGCGTAAAGTATGTAGATCAGGCGGTCCAGGCAGTGGCCATGCTGAATGAAGCGCCGGAACAAAATTTTATCCGCAAGCATATCGTCAGGCAGGCAATGCAACAGGGTGTATCAATTGAGGACCAGGAACAGTTCCGGAAGCTGAGCTATCGTGTCTTTTGCGCCCAGCCGGGGGTTTACAAGGCAGGGGTAAGTTTAGCGGTCTATGCATCAGCCTGGAAGGCCGAAGCCGATCTGTCCGATATCTATGTCTTCTGGAACGGTTATGCCTACGGCAGCGGGGAGTCCTACGGCGTGCAGGCACATAATGAACTGATGGAAAACCTGCGCCGGGTGGAGGTCACATTTGACAAGCACATTTCAGACGAGGGAGATTTTCTCAACTGCTGTGGCTATTACAGTAATTACGGCGGCATGACCATGGCTGCCAAGTCGATTTCCGGCAAAACCCCCAAGACCTACTATGGGGATACCCGCGACCCAGCCAATGTGGCGGTGACCGATTTTGCCGAGGAAATGCGCCGTGTGGTGCGCTCCAAACTCTTGAACCCCAAATATATCGAGGGCATGAAGGCACACGGCTATAAAGGTGCCGGTGATTTGAACAAACGCATAGGCCGCGTCTATGGCTTCGGTGCCACTACAGGCCAGGTGGATAACTGGATTTTTGATGAAATCGCAGAAACCTTTGTTCTGGAGTCAGAGATGAAGGCCTGGTTTGAAAAGGTAAATCCCTGGGCCTTGGAAGAGATCGGCCGCCGCTTATTGGAAGCCCAGAGCAGGGACATATGGAGACCGGATCCGGAACTTCTCGAACGGCTCAAAGAGTCCTATCTGGAAGCCGAGGCCGCGCTGGAGGAAACCATGGGCGATGTAAAAGGCGATTTCCAGGGAGGTTCCGTCGACGTGGTGACGTCAGAAGAGATAGAGAATTGGAAAGCCGCAATGAACACGGTCAAGGAAAAAATGGGAAGAGAAGAATAACCATGCCGATTAACACCTTTCCGTTTGCGGCCATAGTTGGGCAGGAGAAACTAAAACGCGCCCTGATTTTAAATGCCGTAAACCCGGCCATCGGCGGTGTTCTGATCCGGGGCGAAAGAGGCACTGCCAAATCAACGGCGGTGCGCGCACTGGCCGCCCTGCTGCCTGAGATCGATGTAGTAAAGGGCTGCCCGTATAGCTGCGATCCGGACCAGCCACGAGACTTCTGTGATGAATGTCGAAATAATGCCCACCGGATCCAAGCCGTGCGGCGGCGGATTCGGGTAATCACATTGCCTCTCAATGCCACCGAGGACAGGGTAGCGGGGGGAATTGATTTTAACCTAGCAGTAAAACAAGGCATCCGGGTATTGCAGCCGGGTCTTTTGGCAAGGGCCCACCGGGGTATTTTGTATGTTGATGAGGTTAATCTGCTGGATGATCATATAGTGGATATTATCCTGGATGCATCTGCATCCGGCCGGAATACGATTGAACGGGAAGGCATCTCCTTTGTGCATAAATCTCATTTCATATTGGTGGGGACCATGAACCCGGAAGAAGGCGAGCTGAGACCTCAGTTGCTGGACAGATTCGGGCTGTGTGTGGAGGTTGCCTCTGAAAGGGATTTGGAAAAACGGACAATTCTGATGGTGCAAAGGGAGATATACGACACAGATCCGCAGGGGTTTATCCGGCAATTCGCGGAGATGAACAAAAAAATAGCGGGACAGATCATTGCCGCTCGAAAGTTTTTGAAAGACGTAAGGTTGGCCGGGGAATTGAGAATGTTGATCTGCGAGCTTTGCACGGAAAACAATGTTGCCGGGCACCGCGCTGATCTGGTTATCGAGCAGGCTGCCAGAGCACTGGCCGCCTTAAGGGGACATCGTGATGTAACAGTAGACGATATCCGGGAGGTGGCATTCCTGGCACTTTCACATCGAAGACGGGATGCGGCGCCGCCTCCTGATCATGGTCACGATCATAAACATCAAGATACGCCGGAAAAGGAGCAAGGCGAGACTCAAGATGAAGGGGAAAATAAACAGGATGACCAACAACCGCAAGAGGGGCAAAGCCCCTGGCCAGAAAAAATGAATCCTTGGGAGGACAAAGAGGGGGAAAATTCCGACAATAAAGAGGAAGAAAAAAGCAGTGGAGACCGCTCCCTTGAACAGATTTTTGAGGTAGGCGAGACCTTTAAGGTAAAAAAAATTGCTGCACCCAGGGACCGCGTTTTCCGCCGTGGGTCGGGGCGTCGATCCCGCACCCGGATCTCTCAGAAGCAGGGCCGTTATGTGAAAAGTACTGTTAACAAGAATACAGGCGATGTGGCCCTGGATGCCACCCTACGGAGAGCAGCCCCCTACCAGCTCCGCAGGAAAAAGGCAAACGGCCTGAAGGTGGTCCTTTGGCTAGAAGATATCCGCGAAAAGATCCGGGAAAAGCGGATTGGCAATTTTCTTCTCTTTGTGGTGGATGCCAGCGGCTCTATGGGTGCCAGGAGCCGCATGGTAGCTACCAAGGGTGCCATCATGTCCCTGCTTTTGGATGCCTATCAAAAACGGGACCGCGTTGCCATGGTTTCCTTTCGTAGAGAGAACGCCGTGGTGAATCTGCCGCCTACCGCATCAATCGAATTGGCTGCCGACCTGCTAAAAGAGATGCCGGTGGGAGGGCGTACCCCCCTTTCCGCCGGTATAGCCAAATCTTATGAAGTGCTGCGCAACTATCTCTTGCGGGAGCCCGCTGCCCGGCCCATCACCATCATCATTACGGACGGCAAAGCCAACATGGCCCTTGGAGGGGAAAAGCCGCTTAATGAGGCAATCGCATTTGCCGAGCGGCTTTCCATGGATGAACGCACCCGGTTCATTGTCGTCGACACCGAGGCCAAGGGCCTGGTGGCGTTCGGCTTGGCCCAAAGGCTGGCTAAGGCAATGAACGCTCACTATTTCAAGATCGAAGACCTTAAAGCAGACACCCTGCTCAATATTGTAAAAGGAGAAAAATAAATGTCCAGGCAACACATCTATCCATTTACAGCCATTGTGGGCCAGGAAAAGATGAAACTGGCCTTGGTATTAAATATTATCAATCCAACTCTTTCGGGCGTTCTGATCCGGGGCGAAAAGGGCACGGCCAAGTCCACGGCCGTGCGCTCCCTTGCACAAATTCTGCCCGCCATTGAGGTAGTTAAAGACTGCCCCTTTCAGCGCTCCCCGGAAGAATCGGAAGAGGTATGCCGGGAATGTGTCAATAGCGAATGCAGAGGCAAAGTCCTGAATAGCGAGCCGGCAGAAACCGTACGCCGTGACATCCGGGTGATTGAGCTTCCCGTGGGTGCGACAGAAGATCGGGTTGTGGGCACCATGGACCTGGAATACGCCCTTAAAAAAGGTGAGAAGCAGGTGGAGCCCGGTATCTTGGCGGCGGCCCACCGGGGCATTCTCTACGTGGACGAGGTGAACCTCCTGGATGACCACGTGGTGGACGTGTTGCTCGATTCGGCAGCCATGGGGGTTAACAGCATTGAACGGGAAGGGGTAAGTTTTACCCACCCGGCACGGTTTACCCTGGTGGGGACCATGAACCCGGAAGAAGGCGAGCTGAGGCCCCAGTTGCTGGACAGATTCGGGCTGTGCGTCCACATTGAGGGCATCAATACCCCTGAAGACCGGGTGGCCGTCATGGAAAGGTGCGCCGCCTTTGATGATGATCCGGCAAGCTTTTGTTCCCAGTGGCATGAAAAGTCCGAGATACTTGGTGAAAAAATCGAAGGGGTAATGGATATCTATCCCCAAGTCAGCATCAGCCGCGAACTACTTTATGAAATCGCAAAGTATTGTCTGGAGGTGGAGGTAGACGGCCACCGGGGGGACATCATCATCTTAAAGACCGCCAAGACCCTTGCGGTCTACAATGGACGCACTCATGTGATCAAGGAGGACATCGAAACGGCAGCCGAGCTGGCCTTGCCCCATCGCATTCGGCGGCAGCCGCTTCAGGATGTCGTGGTGGACGTGGAGCAAGTGCGACGCCAAAAGCAAGCCCGGCGATGAGGCGGCGGGCGGCCCTGTGCAATCTGCGGCCGGATGATGGTGCTCGAGAGAAGGAAGATAGGATGGGAAATGGAGGGGGGAAGTTCGTGATTCGCATTAAAAAACTGGAAAAAGTATATGGCAACACTGCGGCGCTTAAGGGTGTTGATTTGAACATAAAGAGGGGCGAGCTTTTCGCATACCTCGGCCCCAACGGTGCCGGCAAAACCACTACCATCCGCATATTGACCGGGGTTACCCGGCTGACGGCGGGCAAAGGGATGCTTAACGGCTATGATATCGAAAAACAGGGCCTTGCAGCTAAAAATCAGTATGGATTGGTTCCACAGCACATCAATCTGGATACCGAACTGACGGTTTATGAGAATTTGCGAGTTCACGGCTGGCTCCATCAAATGTCACGCAGTATTATTGGGCAGCGCATGAGTGAGCTGCTGAATTACATAGAGCTGGATGAAAAACGCTACACACTTATCAAGAAGCTTTCCGGGGGCATGAAAAGGCGTGTGATGATTGCCAGGGCCCTTCTGCATGCGCCTAAGATCCTGTTTTTGGATGAACCCACTGTTGGCCTGGATGCCAGCATCCGCCGGCGTATCTGGGCACTCATAAAAAAAATTCAGCAGGACGGTGTAACCATCTTTCTCACCACCCATTACATCGAAGAGGCTGAATTTCTGGCCCAGCGGGTGGCATTTATCGACAAAGGCAAAATCGTGGCCCTGGATACACCGCATAACTTGATGAATGGTATCGGTACCTGGGCAGTGGATAGATTTAAACCAGGCGGTATGGGGACCCTCTATTTTAAAACTCAACAAGAGGCCAAACAATACGCTGCCAGGGGTCAAAATGGGTTTGCCGTGCGGCGTGTCAATTTAGAGGATGCCTTTTTGAAAATGACGGGTAAAAAAGTGAAATGATAAGGGGTTGGAAAGCCATCTATTTCCGGGAAATGCTGATATTGAGGCGGCGCTTATCCAGGCTGGTCAGTGCCTGGTCGGTTTCGCCGCTGCTCTATCTCATCGCCTTTGGCTATGCCGTGGGAAAGGGCATTACCGTGCAAGGGCACTCTTACATCGAATTTCTAATTCCAGGCCTTGCGGCCATGGCCAGCATGACCCAGGCCTTTGCCATCAGCAGCGAGATCAACATAGCCCGGTTTTACTGGCACATTTTTGAAGAGTTTCAGGCGGCACCAATCAGCAATGCAGCCTATGTGCTGGGCGAGGTGATGGCCGGAATGACCCGGGGTTTGCTCGCCGGTGGCCTGATTCTCTTCCTGGGCATGCTTTTTGGCGTCGTTCTTTCGTATAACGGTTTCTTTTGGCTGGCCTTTTTACTCAACAGCTTTGTCTTTTCCTCCCTGGCAGTGGGAGTTGCGATGCTGGTCAAATCACACGCGGATCAGGCGATGATGAACAGTCTTATTATCACGCCCATGGCATTTCTTGGGGGCACCCTCTTCCCCATCGAACGTGTTCTGGGGTGGGCCCAGCAATTGCTTTATTTATTGCCTTTGACCCACGCTTCTGATGCGATGAGAGTATCATCATTTGGGGGGACGCCGGGAATCCACGGGTATTTAATTCTTGCCGGTACCGGTGTTTCAACTTTTGTCTTTGCGATTATGGCTGTCAATAAGGCAAGGGATTAGCCATGATGAAAAGGGAGCTGTACGTGACAGTTTTTTGATCTACTATTGCGAATTTTTGATGAATTAGGTAAAAAATTATCCTTATCAAAAATAATATCCAAATAATCATAAATCCGTACTTCTTTTTTCGTTTTTAACAGTCGGTGAAGTCTGCCTGTATATTGCTGAAGTCTACCTTTACATGATACCGGCATGGCTAAAGAAATGGTGGCAAGGCGGGGCTCGTCAAAGCTTTCTCCGATAAAGAGTCTGTAGACTATTTTTTTTAGTAATGCAATAGCATTGTTTAATGGGGTATTGTAATTTTTTAATCTCAGATTGTACAGCAGCCACCTACTGCACAATATAGGTTCAAGGTTGGCGGGCAAAAAATTCCTTGACATAGGGATATGAAAACATTTAAATAATTTTGAGAATGAGAAACATTCGCAAAAATAAAAATACAGCTAAAGGCAGAATGTTAACCTCCCAGCGGCAGCTTCTCCTTAAATTGATCAGGCAAGCCGGAAGTCATATCAGTGCAAAGGAGCTTTATAACCAGGCCGCTAAAAAGAACGAATCCATAAGCCTGGCTACCGTTTACCGGAATCTTCGTTTGTTCAAACGAATCGGCCTTATCGATGAAAGGAGGTTAGGAAGTCTGCACACATGTTACGAGATAAAAGATTCGCACGATCATCAGCACTTGATATGCAGGTCTTGCGGCAAGGTAATTGAATTCGAAAATCCTATTTTTAGCAGAATTGTTGACCAGGTTAGAGAGGATTACGGCTTTGATATTACAAAGGTTGATATGTATATGGAAGGATATTGCCAGGAATGCAACCCCTATAATGTAAATTCGGAAAGATAAACTTGAGGGAAGCGGCTGGGATTTGGAAGACCCTGCATATCGAGCAGTAAAAATTTTATTTTTTATTCAGATTTTGCAGTAGCCAACTGCTGCACAATCTGGGTTTAAGAAAGGGGGGCTTTATGGATGATATATCTTTTTCCGACATAATTATAATTTCATGTGGCATCCTGAGCCCGGAATTAAACTACTTGAGAGAAACCGAATTATTTGATGCACAACATGTTGTTTGCACCCCTCCAGGACTTCACGAAAGGCCAAAGGAGTTGGAAAGACAACTCACCCAGAAAGTAAACATTGCCAAAGAAAAATCGGATAAGGTCATAGTGGTCTACGGGGGAAAATTCTGTTATGTCAATGCTGACAAGCCAACACGTACCCTGGACTCCATGCTCGATGAATTAGGGACTAACGTCAAGAGGATACAGGCAACGCATTGTCTGGATGCACTGGCAAGCGAAGAGGAGCGTGAAAGGATTGCCCGGGAAATGGCAGGCGGTGAAAAGATTTGGTGGATGTCTCCGGGCTGGGTTAAATTCCGGCATCAGGTTTTTAAAGACTGGGACAAAGAGCTCGCCGAGGAAAAATTCTCCAGTTACACCGGCGGTGCAGTTGTACTGGATGCTATCGGGTTCATGGAAAAATACAAAAAGGATCATCCAGAAGAGCTAATGGAATATTCGGATTGGATGGGGATACCGATTAAAAACTATCCAATAACACTGGATCGATTAAAATCTCTTCTTCGCGATCAAGCAATCGCTCTTCAGTAATTCCCCTGGTTCCGGTAAGCACTTCGCTGATAACGTTTGGGGTTTATTCATTTTCCAGCAAATTTCCTATAGCACTTTTGTAAGGGGGAATTATAACGCCTTTTTCAGTAATTATTGCGGATATGTAACGGGCGGGTGTTATATCGAAGGCCGGATTAAGGGCATCCGAGTCCTCGGGGCTGACCGGACGGCCGCAAATTGATGTTACCTCCGCAGGTTCCCTTTGTTCAACAGGTATTGAATCTCCGTTTTTTAGGCCGGGATCAAAGGTTGAAAGTGGTGCGGCAATATAAAATGGGATATTGTTCTCCTTGGCAAGTACACCCAATTGATAGGTGCCTATTTTGTTCGCGGTATCACCGTTAGATGCAATGCGATCCGCACCGGTTATCACCAGGTCCACCTTGCCCTTTCGCATTAGATAGCCTGCTGCGCCGTCCACAATCAGCTTATAGGGTATGCCCTCCTCTTTCAACTCAAAGGCGGTAAGTCTGGCACCCTGAAGCAGGGGCCTGGTCTCATCCACTATTACCCGTATGTCTTTTTCAGCCTCCCGGGCCGCCCTTACCACCCCCAGCGCGGTACCATGGCCCCCCGTGGCAAGCGCACCTGCATTGCAATGGGTAAGTATGGTTGACCCCTGGGGCACCAGATCCAATCCGTTTATACCTATTTTACGGTTTATGTCTTTATCCTGCTCCAGTATCAGTATTGATTCCCTTTTTAAGGCCCTTTTTATGTCCTCTGTGCTGTTCTCTTTCATTTCGTCTAAAACATCAGTCATCCTCTTTACCGCCCACGCGAGATTAACCGCAGTAGGCCTGGCAGATTTCATCCGGTCCGCCATTACCAGAAAATTCCTTTTGAAATCCTCATATTTCCCGGATGCAATGGATTCGGCGCCCAATGCCATTCCCATGGCTGCGGCAATACCTATAGCAGGAGCTCCTCTTATGGCCATTTTCCTGATTGCAGAGATTACGCCCTGAATAGACCGGCATACAATCCAATCCTTTTCCTGGGGGAGTTTTCGCTGGTCCAAGATATGAATGTCAGACCCTTCCCATTTTATCGCAGGAATCATAGAAACATCCCCCTTCTTTTCTCCGCCTTAACTAATCTCACTGCAACTCCTCGATCATGGACATTATTATACGGCTCCACACATCGGGGCCGTTCCCTTCGGCCTTTATAATGTCCCCCCGGGCCACGCCGTCTATATAGCCACCGTCAATGTTTCTCATTAAAACAGCCCTGTCCGCTATCTCCAGCATTGGTATATCATTCGGACCGTCCCCGAGTGCAATGGAAAAACATGGCCCCTTTAAGTCCCGGAATATATTCAACAGTATCCTTACCGCCCTTCCCTTTCCTCCACCCGAAAATAGGTGTATAAAGCGTCCCCCTGAAAGACAATCCAGACCCAGATCCCGGGCCCTGCTGCAGAAAAATTTTCCATTATCCCGACTGTTCCTCAATAATACCGGTTCGTCAAACTCCCTTTTTGAGGCAAGCAGTGCATCCCCTAAGGGAAGACCTGTAACGGACGCGATCTCCGATGGTGACATATCTGAAAAGCCCTTGTAGTCAAAATCCTTTTTCAGGGGTCCGCACTTATCCAAAACTTCCTTAACCGGTCTGCCTACGTATATGCCCCTGTAGGAACCGGCCCGTTCGAACCGGTATTTCGGGGATAATTCGAAATCCGCGGGAAAGAATATGCCCCCCCCGTTCTCTGACACAAAAGGACTCTCCAGGGATAGTTTTTCCCTGAAGACCTGTATTTCGCTCCTGGTTTTGCTGGTTACCGGTATAAGCGGGATATTCAGCGAAGCAAGGAGCTCGATCCCGGGCAACGCCTTGCTGAAGTCAAAGGTTTGAGTATCAAGGAGGGTGCCGTCAAGGTCGGTAAATACCAGGATCTGCTTGTGCATACCACCCCCTCCCCTACCCACGGAAATACTCCTTGACCTGTTTGATGGCACAGTACTTTCCGCACATGGTGCATACGTCCTCCTCTGCAGGAGGGCTTTTCTTCCTGTATCTTCTGGCCTTATCCGGGTCTATTGCAAGTGCCATCTGCTCATCCCAGTTCAGATCCTTTCTTGCAAGGCCCATCTTTTTGTCCTTTTCCAAAGAAAGGGGGTTTCCCCTGGCTATGTCCGCGGCATGTGCAGCTATCTTAGAGGCGACAACCCCGTCTCTTACATCCTTTATACCGGGAAGGGACAGGTGTTCGCTGGGGGTTACATAGCAGAGAAAGTCCGCACCCGCCCATCCGGCAACCGCACCTCCTATGGCGCAGGCTATATGGTCATAGCCTGCTGCTATGTCTGTGACCAGGGGACCGAGCACGTAGAAGGGGGCCTGGCTGCAAAGGGTTTTTTCAAGTTCTATGTTTGCCCTTATCTGGTCAAGGGGGATGTGGCCGGGGCCCTCTATCATTACCTGGACGTCCTGCTGGAAGGCCAGGTCCCTTAGGTGTCCCAGGATGGTAAGCTCGTGTATCTGGGCCCTGTCTGTTGCATCTGCCAGGCATCCGGGCCTGAGGCCGTCTCCCAGGCTGAGCACGGTGTCGTATTTTTCGGCTATTGAAAGGAGCCTGTCGTAGTACTGGTAAAGGGGGTTTTCCCTCTGGTGGTAGAGCATCCAGGTGGTAAGGAATGCGCCTCCCCTGCTTACTATGTTGAGGTCCCTTCCCTGGCTTTTTAGAAGCTCCAGGCCGGCCATGGTAAGGCCGCAGTGTACGGTTATAAAGTCCACCCCGTCTGCAGCGTGTTTTTCTATTACCTCGAAGAGTTTGTCAGGGCTCATGTGTATGAGGCCTCCTGACTGGTCCACGGTCTCAATTACTGCCTGGTATATGGGAACGGTTCCCAAGGGAACCGTGGATGAGCGGAGCATGGTCCTTCTTATGTGATCCAGGTCTCCACCTGTGGAAAGATCCATCACCGTGTCTGCGCCTGCGTCGATGGATGTTTTTAGTTTTTCAAGCTCTTCTGCAAGGTTTACATGATCGGAAGAGGTTCCTATGTTGGAGTTTACCTTGATCAGAAGTCCCTGGCCTATGCCGCATGGGTTGGCCTCTTTGTGAGCCGGGTTTGCCAGAATAACGGCGTTTCCCAGGGCCACACTTTTGGCAAGGGTGGAGGGCTCCAGTCCTTCTTTTTCCGCCACATAGGTTATCTCCGGGGTAAGGTTGCCTGATTTTGCCTTTTGTTGTTGGGTCATTAAATGTTTTCTCCTTTCACGCCCCCTTGCGGCGGTTGCACACACCCGGGGCCTTTTCCCAGGCCCAAGCCTTTGCTTATTGCCTTTCTCGTATATTGACGGGCCATGTCCACGCCTTTTACAATATCATAGCCCATGGCCAGAAATACAGCCAGTGCAGCGGAAAATACGCATCCGCTTCCATGGGTATGTTCCGTGTCTATTTTCAGCCCTTTAAAACTATAAATACGCCCTTTATGTAATAATATATCCGTGCATTCCCTTTCAAGGTGCCCTCCGGTTATCACTACGTTTTCCGGGCCCAAGTCCTTGATTGCCTTTGCCGCCTCCTCCATGTCATCCAGATTTTTTATAGACTGCCCGGAAAGGGTACCCGCCTCCTCCAGGTTTGGGGTTACGACCGTTGCAAGGGGCAAAAGCCTTTCTTTCATTGTACCTAAGGCATCCTGTTCCAGCAAGGGCCTGCCGGTAGAGGAAAAAAAGACCGGGTCCACTACAAGGAAGGGAATTTCGCATTTCTCAACCGCATCTGCCACGGCCGACAGGATCTCGGTGTTGTAAAGCATACCGGTCTTTGCCGCCTGGGGAAACATATCCCCTGCCACAGTTAAAATCTGAGCTTTCACGAAACCAGGGGGCACATCGTGTATGGCACTTATCTCCAGGGAATTCTGTGCGGTCAAAGAGGTTATAGCAGTAAGTGGATGGGCCTTCAGCGCAAAAATAGTCTTCAAATCCGCCTGTACACCGGCTCCGCCGCCGCTGTCCGAACCAGCTATTGTCAATACCCTAACCATATTCTGCCAAGCCCTACTGATGCTAATATGTTGTCCGTCCCTGAAACAACATACAAAATATATAATAACTTCGATTTAGAAATGCTATCTCTATAATAGAAAATATTTAACAGCCTTAACAGCCCTTTTGTGTTTGGTTTTTACATTTAGCCCAGATTGTGCGGCAGTTGGCTGCTGCACAATCTGGG
Organism: uncultured Desulfobacteraceae bacterium; assembly: GCA_964655655.1. GTDB lineage: Bacteria > Desulfobacterota > DSM-4660 > Desulfatiglandales > B25-G16 > CAZZPR01. Next base: position 20,235 of record CAZZPR010000005.1, read on the forward strand.
TTAAAAAAAGAGATACCCGTGATCTCCCTTTTTGGAAGCCGGGGAAGGGTTGGTATTTTAATCCATGAACATGCAAAAGATATTTTGAATTATGATCGTAAGATGTTATAAGGACGTGAATGACTTAAGGCATAAAAAATGAAAAAAAAGCTGGGCCTATTCTTTTCTTTAAACCCTTTTTCCATCACCTTCTACCTGACGATTATTATTATTATCGTCTTTCTTATTGGACCCTCCTTTCTTGAAATCATAGAGCTGAAAACCCTGGATCTAAGGTTTTTGTCAAGGGGTATTATTAAGGGAAACGACTCTATTGTGCTTGCCGTTATAGACGAAAAAAGCCTGGATAAAGAGGGCAGATGGCCCTGGCCCAGGTCAAAGTTCGCCAAGCTTATAGACACCCTTTCCCGGGACGGAGCCAAGGTTGTAGGTCTTGATGTAGGATTTTTGGAGCCGGATGAAAACACCAATCTTAAGTTGATCCGTCAATTCAAGCAGAAACTCGACTCACTTAAAATCAATAATAGCCAAATAAACAAATTCATGGACCAAGCGAAACTTATAGCGGACAATGACCTTGCCCTTGCAAATTCCCTTGAAAGGTCGAAGGCCAAGGTAGTGCTTGGTTACTTCTTTCACATGACCCAGAAGGAAATAGAATACCGCATCCAGGAAAAACAGATACAAAATCAACTCGATCGAATCAGGAATTCCAAATACCCGCTGATCATGTACGATCAGCAGGAAATGGACATAGATCCCTTTCTTACCGCCTATGCACCGGAGTCGAACCTTAAGATATTGAGCCGGGCGGCGGACTCCTCCGGCTATTTCAACATGATGCCGGATAAAGACGGGGTAGTCAGGTGGATGCCTCTCGCCATAAAATGCGGGAAGGAAGTTTACTCCCCCCTTTCTATCCAATCCGCATGGCATTACCTCGACAAACCTCAAATGATGGTCGAGGTGGCCAATTACGGCATAGAAGGGGTAAGGATAGGAAAAATATCAATTCCCACCGACGAACAGGGCAGGATGCTCATAAATTACTGCGGCCCTAAAAAAACTTTCCCCCACTACTCCATAACCGACATAATAAACGGAAATCTACCCGAGGGGCTTTTCAAGGACAAAATAGTCCTGGTGGGGGCCACATCCGTGGGCATATACGATATGAGAAACACCCCTTTCTCCCCTGTGTATCCCGGCCTGGAAATACATGCAACGGTAATCAGCAATATATTAAACCAGAATTTTCTCGCCCATCCTAAATGGACAAAAGTCTTAGATCTGATGGTCATCATATTTATGGGCGTAATTATAGGCTTTATTATTCCCCGTTTGAGTGCCTTAAGGGCCGCTCCCTTTGCCCTTGGCCTTTTCCTGGCCCATATATTTTTCAGCAGGCTTCTTTTTGTCAGATACGGCATCTGGTTCAATATTACCTATCCCCTTCTGGCACTTATCGTTCTTTATGTCTCGCTTACGGTTTATAAATATCTGACAGAGGAAAGGGAGAGAAAGAAGATCAAAGGGGCCTTTACCTACTATGTTTCTTCTTCCGTAGTAAATGAAATGCTTAAACATCCTGAAAAATTGAAATTGGGTGGAGATCGAAAGGAACTTTCCGTGCTTTTTTCGGATATCAGGGGGTTCACAACCATTGCGGAAGGAATGACACCTGAAGACCTCGTGCATCTTTTGAACGAATACCTTACCGTAATGACAGACATTGTATTCAAGTACGAGGGCACCCTGGATAAATACATAGGCGACGCCATAATGGCATTGTACGGCGCCCCCCTGGACCTGCCGGATCACGCAGAAAGGGCGTGCCGATCCGCACTTGATATGGTAGAAGAGTTAAAGGAGCTGAACCGGAAATGGGTCAGCGAGGGCAAACAGCCCATGGATATCGGCATTGGAATAAACACCGGGCCCATGATGGTGGGGAACATGGGCTCCGAACAGAGGTTTGATTTCACCGCCATGGGCGATGCTGTAAATCTTAGCTCCAGGCTGGAGGGTGCAAACAAGAGCTACAAGACAAGTATCATAATCAGCGAATCCACCCACGAACAGATAAAGGGCAAATTTACCTGCATGGAGCTTGACCTTGTAAGGGTAAAGGGGAGGACAAAACCTATAAAGATTTACAGCCTGGTTGGCTACGGAGACCTCACGGATATTAAGTCCGACATTGTAAATCAATTCAACAACGCGGTAAATCTGTACAGGAATAGAAATTGGGCTGAAGCAATGCGTATCTTTGAAAATATTACGGCCCTGGACCCGGATATGTACGCAGCCCGGATATACATAGAAAGGTGCAATGAGCTGAAAGAAAATCCTCCGCCGGAAGAGTGGGACGGTGTGTTTGTAATGACTACCAAGTAGGGCTCCTGTGCCGGCCCTGGAGAAACCCGGGTCTAAGCTCCAATAAAAAACCTGTTTGTTTATTTTAATAGTACGAGACCTTTAAACCCAGATTGTGCGGCAGACATCGTAGCGAGGGTTGAAAAACCCAGGCGAGACGCGAATTTGGAGCAATTTTGAACCGCAGGCATATTCATAAATATGTTGAGGATCAAGATTGCGAAAAGAGCGTTGCAGCAAGGTTTTTCAGGCCGCAGTAGTTGGCTGCTGCACAATCTGGGTTTAAAACCTGACATATTTTGGCATCAAAAATATTAGTTATGTAAAGGTCTCAGTGCATTATCTAATTCATCTCGGGGGTAGTTTAAATCAAGCCGATGCATTCTCTTCTTTATTTCCTGGGTAAAAACGCCCTATTGCTGGTGAGAGAAATGGGCAGGATTTTCATCCTGCTAATACACGCCTTTATGTGGATGTTTCTCCCTCCCTACAGATTTAAGGCCATATTTAAACAGATGGAATTCGTTGGCGTAAAATCCCTTTTCGTTGTTGTACTCACAGGTATATTTACCGGCGGGGTCCTGGCACTGCAGAGCCACCATGGATTTAAACTCTTCGGCGCGGAAACCTTGGTGGGCTCCATCGTGGCCCTTTCCGTGACCAGGGAACTGGGCCCGGTGTTGACCGCACTGATGGTCAACGGAAGGGCGGGTTCCGCCATGGCTGCGGAGCTGGGTACCATGAAGGTGACCGAGCAGATCGACGCCCTTTACGTAATGGCAACCAATCCGGTAAAATATCTTATCGTACCAAGGATCATAGCCGGAATCGCAATGCTTCCGGTACTCACCATCATAGCGGACTTTCTGGGAATACTCGGTGGTTACTTTGTAGGCGTATGCCTTCTGGATATAAACTCCGGGATGTTTGTGGCCAACATACTAGAATACCTGGAACTTTCGGATATATTTCACGGACTTACCAAGTCCGCTTTCTTCGGTCTTATATTCACCCATATAGGATGTTACAAGGGTTTTTACACCGAAGGAGGAGCAGAGGGCGTGGGCAGGGCCACCACACAGGCGGTGGTGCTTTCCTCCGTACTTATACTGGTAAGTGATTATTTCCTAACCTCTATCATGTTTTAGCTATGATAAAATTGAAAGATATATACAAGTCATTCGGAAATAACGCCGTGCTGAATGGTTTGAATCTATCCATTCAGGAGGGCAAGATAACGGTCATTATCGGCCAGAGCGGTGGTGGAAAAAGCGTACTCCTAAAACACATCATTGGGCTTATCCGTCCGGACAAGGGCAAAGTGGAAATAGACGGCCAGAATATAACCGGATTAAACGACCGCCAACTTAATGAAGTACGCAAGAAATTCGGCATGCTCTTTCAGGAGGCGGCGCTTTTTGATTCCATGACCGTGGGCCAGAATGTGGCCTTTCCTCTTGTAGAGCATACGCGGCTCAATAAAAAGAAGATAACGGAAATAGTAAGCAAAAAACTTTCCCAGGTGGGCCTCAAAGGGGTGGAAGACAAAATGCCCTCAGAATTGTCCGGGGGCATGAGAAAACGGGTTGGCCTGGCCAGGGCCATTGCCCTTGAACCCAGGATCATCCTTTTCGACGAGCCCACTACAGGCCTGGATCCCATAATAAGCGATGCAATAGGCCAGCTCATTGTGGATACCCAGAAACAACTGAATATTACCTGCGTGGTGATAAGTCACGATATACACGGAACCTTCAAGATTGCCCATAATATCGCCATGCTACACGGCGGAAATATCATAGCTTACGGAACCGCGGAGGAGATAAAAAACAGTACCGACCCGGTACTCAAGCAATTTTTGGAGGGCAGGAGGGAAGGACCTGTAAAGGTGATTTAAATCTAACCCTAAAGGAAAAGGGTACATGCAAAACAGCAGGGGGCTCTGGCCATTTCCGGTAAAAAATGTTATAGGCCTTTTCAGATAATGATAAACAGGTTCGGAAAACATGAACAATCACGGCTCTGAGATAAAGGTGGGCATCTTCGTATTGATAGGGATAATAATACTTGCGTACATGTCCCTTAAGGTAGGAAAGTTTGACTTTGGAAAACCTGAGGGTTATGAAATCATAGCATATTTTGATAATGTCTCCGGACTCAATACCGATGTCCCGGTGGAGATTGCGGGCATTGAAGTCGGGAGGGTAAAAGAAATAGTCCTGGATCAGGGAAAGGCCAAAGTTTCCATGAGGATCAGTTATGATACATCCATACCATCCGACTCTACGGCCAGTTTAAGAAGCAGGGGCCTTATGGGGGATAAATTCATAGAGATCGCACTGGGTAGCCCTGAATCACCAAGCCTGAAAAACGGTGAGAAGGTAGTACACACTCGTACCCCGGCGGACATAGATCAGGCGGTAAACAAAATAGGGGAAGTGGCCGGGGATATAAGCAAGGTTTCCAAAGCCCTGGGAAATGCGCTCGGGGGTGAACAGGGACAAGGTGATATCAGGCAGGTGCTTGAAAACCTCAAAAAAGGCACTGAAACCCTGAGCAGGATAATAACGGAAAACGAGAATAATATTAATTCCCTTTTGAAAAATCTCAATCAATTCAGCAAGGACCTGGAGGGTATATCTCAGGCCAACAAGGCGCACATAAACCGTATAATTATTGACCTCAAACAAAGCACGGCCCAGCTAAGGGAATCCACAAGCACATTCAATAATATAGCAAAAAAGATGGAACGGGGTGAGGGCACCCTGGGCAGGCTGATAAATGATCCCAGCACCCTGGAGGAGCTCAATCAGACCCTGGCCCATCTAAAAAGCATCACCCAAAAAATAGACTCGGGGGAAGGCACCCTGGGCAGGCTAATAAGCAGAGAAGACACCGGAAAAGGCCTGGATGAAACAGTAGACTCCCTGAAAAGCATAAGCAAAAAGATAGACTCCGGAAAAGGAACCCTGGGCAGATTGATAAACGATGAAAAGATAGCGGAAAACCTGGAAGACACACTCCACGGTATAAACGACTATTTTACAAAAACGGATGCATTCAAATTCGATGTGGATTTTCACATAGAGCAATTGACCCGGCACAACGATATAAAGTCATACCTGAACCTTAAAATCCAGCCCAAGGCGGATAAATATTATCTCCTGGGCATAGTATCAGATCCCTCCGGGCTGGAGACTACCACTGATACCAGGATAACCCAGAGCCCGGGGGGCACCAGGACCATACACGAGGAGAAGACCGAAAAGGATAAATTGAAGTTCAACGCCCAGATAGCAAAGAGATATTACGACCTTGTTTTGAGGGGGGGGATAATCGAGTCCACGGGCGGGGTGGGCATAGACTATTACCTGCTCGACGACAGGTTGAAATTGGGAATCGAGGCATTCGATTTCAGCTCCGACTCCGATGAGAAAACACATCTCAAAGGATACGCCGATTTCAGCTTTTTTAAGTACCTTTACCTGACCGCGGGGTTTGATGACTTTATCAGCGACCAGGGAGAATCCTCCTTTTTCATAGGAGCAGGACTTACCTTTCGGGATGACGACATCAAATACCTTTTGACTTCAGCCCCCATCCCGGGACAGTGATCACGTTCAAAATCCTGTTAAACGAGGTACTTGATCTTGTAATATATCAACTTCTGGTACTCCAGGATGACTTCCTTTAGATACCTCCTGCTTTTCCACCAATCCTTGGGGTCAAATTCCTGATAATGCGAGGGAAGGGAAATCAGCCTTACCTCATCCTCCCCGAAGACCTTCTTGAAGGTATTCCACGCACGGCGGGAGTGGGTTGGCGACGTGATTAATATAATCGACTTATAATCCCCTTCCCTCACAAAGTCGTGTATCATCCCGGCTTCACTTATGGTACTGTTCACCCGGTGTTCTGTGGTCAATATCGCATTCTTGGGCACCCCCAGCCCCTGCAATATCTTTTTAAACAACTCAAAGTCTGAAGGGTAATCCTCAACCTTTTCCTTTACATAGCCATAACCGTCCGGCTCCAGCACCTTGGCCCTGAATATGCAGGGTGCAAGTCCCTCTTTGTAGGCATCCGCAGCAGCAGGGGCCCTTTCAAGGTTTGAACCTGCAAGGCATACAATCAGATCTGATTTCTTCGGCTCATGCTCTACGATAAGATATTTCCCCAGTTGAATGAGTATAGGCACACTATAAAGGGACAGGATAAAATAGAGGACAAAGATTATAAAAAAGATCCATTTCCAGAAATTTAACTTACTGCCCTTATCCTGCTGCTCTCGAGACTTCGGCAGGCCTAAATCATCCGTTTCCTTCCTTGCTTCTTCTTGCTCGTATTCCATAATAGGTTACCCTGCAAATAGATATCACATAATCTTTATAATATCACAATTCTCATCTTGGAATCTCCTAAAAAATCTTTGAACTGTCAAGCAGCATGGTAACAGGGCCGTCGTTTACAAGATGAACCTCCATCATCTCCTGAAACCTTCCCTCGGTCACCTGAATGCCCTTTTCTTTCAAAAGCCGAATAAATTCCCGGTATAATTCAACGGCACCAGAAGGGTCTGCAGCCTCTACAAAAGAGGGTCTTCTGCCCTTTCTGCAATCCCCCAGCAAGGTGAACTGAGAAACCACCAGGGCCTCACCGCCCGTGTCAAGCAGGGAAAGGTTCATCTTGCCCTCGTGATCGCCGAATATTCTTAAATTTGCTATCTTGGACGCCGTGTAATCCGCCTCCCCCTTACTGTCTCCCTTGCCCACTCCCAAAAAGATCAGGAGACCCTTCCCTATTTCTCCGGCCGTCTGATCACCCACAGTCACCCTGGCCTTTTTCACCCTCTGAACAACCGCTCTCATAGGACCTCCTTATAATTATTGTTGTAAGATCTTTACAGTTGATTTAAAAACTCTACATGGATGCCACTTTAATCCTCATCAATCCCTGGATATACGACTTTGCGGCCTACGACCTCTGGGCGAAACCGCTGGGGCTTCTCTATCTGGCAGGGGAGCTGAGAGAAAAGGGCTTCAACATACACCTCATAGACTGCCTGGATACCCATAATCCTGAAAGGAAAAGCAGCGCAACCCTAAAGAAACCCCTAAAAAGAAAATATGGAACAGGAAAATTCTGGAGGCAACGTGTTCCCAGCCCAGCCCCTTTATCCAGAATCTCAAGGCCTTACCACAGGTACGGTATCTCCACCGATGTATTCATAAATGAGTTACAAAAGCCAAGAAAGCCGGAGGCCATACTTGTCACCTCCCTCATGACCTACTGGTACCCGGGAGTCTTCGAGGCCATAAGGCTTGCAAAAAAGGCCCATCCGAACGTTCCTGTAATACTGGGGGGAATCTACGCCACCCTGTGCCCGGAGCACGCACGGGCATATTCCGGGGCGGATTTTGTTATTCCCTCACCGGGTCAACTCCGGCCCAGTAATTTAAATATATGCATGAATAATCTTATAACAAATTTTCCCGTTGAAAAAAAGGTGCAACACTTCCTGCCTTATCCTTCCTTTGACTTGTTAACCTATACGAAATATATATGCATTTTGAGTACATGCGGATGCCCCTTCTCATGTGCCTACTGTGCCTCGCCTTATCTCAGTCCCCCTTTTTTTAAAAGAGATCCCCTGGAATTATTCGAGGAAGTTAAATTCTGGCACAGGCGTTATAATATAGTGGATTTCGCCTTTTATGACGACGCCCTGCTCGTAGACGCCAAGGCTCATATCTGCATATTTTTGGAAGAGGTGCTGAAAAACAACCTTGCATTGAGGTTCCATTGCCCCAATGGGCTGCACGTTGCATTTCTGGACCGGGATACGGCAAGGCTTCTTTATAAATCCGGTTTCAAAACCCTGAGGCTCGGGCTGGAGACCTCCGATGACTTTCTTCGGCACCGTCTTGGGGAAAAATACTCACCCGGGGACTCCGAGCGGGCCGTGGCCCACCTCAAAAGCGCAGGTTTTGAATCAGACCAGATAGGCGCCTATATCCTGGCCGGCCTCCCAGGGCAAAGCTGGGAACAGGTTGCAGAGACAATAAGATATACGGAAAAAATCGGTGTCCCGCCCTATATTAGTGAATACTCTCCCATACCTCACACAGGTCTCTGGAAAGACGCAGTGAGTTCCTCGAGATTTGACATAGAATCGGAGCCCCTGTTTCATAACAACTCTCTGCTCCCCTGTTGGAGCGAAAATGAGCTTCAAAATGTGAAAAAATTGAAACAAATGGTAAAGGATGCAAGAAAACGGCTCCGGAAAAAATAAACGGCATCCCCGCACCTTGGAAGAAAGAGTTAGCACTATAATGCCATATCCCTCAGCACCTAAGTCCGACTAATTCCTTGAATCTCTAAGTTCAATTTCATATATAAAACAGATACCTTGGTTACTTTTTATTCTCGCTTTTATTAACACCGCCCTTATTCAGCCGTGGCCGAAAACTGTCTTTGTAACTTCTTTATTTTATTATCTAATATTGATATTTAATTAAGCCCGAAAAAAATATTCTCTTATCAATTTCCAAAAATAATTTTGATTGACAAAAAGCACTTTCATATATAGATAAATAAAATATTAGCTAAATTAAATATCCGTTTTTTAAAAACAAAAAATTGATGGCTTCATAAATTAGAAACCTGCTGATTTCCAATGATCAATATCAGCAGCATTTACTCGTTTTTTCATTGCTCCTGAAACATGCTTAAAAATAACCGTGGAAAGGGGCTGCAATTTCGCCCAGGGATCGGCTCCAATTCTATTTATGCCTGATGACAACGTATATATCCAAATCAGGGGGTTAAACCTGGCTTTTGGTCACCTGGAGGCATTATCGGAAATAGATCTTGACCTTAAAAAGGGAGAAAAGCTGGGTGTTATAGGGCCCAACGGGGCGGGAAAGACATGTATTCTGAACTGTATAAGCGGCTTTTACAGGCCCCAGACAGGCAAGATAATGTACAAGGGCAAAGACCTTGTGAACATACCCACCCATACTATTTCCCGGCTCGGAATATCGCGTACCTTTCAAAACGTGGAACTCTACACAGGCCTGAGTACCCTGGACAACCTGCTGGCCGCCAGGCATTCCCTTATCCAATACGGTCCTTTGGCCGCCTTATTTCACTTTGGAAAATCCAGGACGGAGGAGGTAAAACACCGGAAAAATGTGGAAGAAGTGATCAAGCTCCTGGAGGTGGAAGACATACGGGATCACCTGGTACATTCCCTTCCATATGGATTGAGAAAGAGGGTGGAACTGGGAAGGGCCCTGGTGCAGGAGCCGGAAATACTATTGCTGGACGAACCCATGGCGGGAATGAACGTGGAAGAAAAGGAGGATATGGCCAGGTTCATTATTGATATCAACGAGCTGAAAAAAACCAGCATAATGTTGATAGAACATGACATGGGGGTGGTTATGGATATCGCAGACCGTGTGGCTGTCCTGGATTTCGGCCATAAAATTGCAGAGGGTTCGCCCCGGGAAGTTCGAAGTGATCCTCATGTAATCAGGGCATACCTCGGAAAGGAGTAAAAAATGAACCACAAACAAAGCCATATGCATAGCATAGACGGAATGGACACCATTCCCAAGCTCCTGAAAAACAGATCCATGGTCTACAATCACGGAAAAATAGCAATGCGGAAAAAGGACTATGGAATCTGGAACCAATACACCTGGCAGGATGTATACATGCACGTGGAAAACATGGCATACGGGCTTTTATATTTGGGATTCCGCAAAGGAGACAAGGTTGCCATCCTGGGCGACAACGATCCGGAATGGTACTGGGCAGAGTGGGCGGCCCAGTGCCTCGGAGGTACTGCTGTGGGGATCTATATAGATTGTATCGCATCGGAGATAAAATTCTATATACAGCACTCCGATGCCTCCTTTATCTTCGCCAGGGATCAGGAGCAGGTGGACAAGGTGCTGGAGGTTCACGAGGAACTGCCTAACGTGAAAAAAATTATCTACTGGGACCCCAGGGGATTATGGTTTTACGAACATGACCAAATAATGGACATAGAAAGTCTTGAGGACATGGGGAAACGTTACAAAGAAGAAAGGCCCGGACTTGTCGACCAATTTATAGCCGATGGAAGCGGAGAAGACATAGCCGCCTTTTGCTACACTTCCGGAACCACGGGAACCCCCAAGGCGGCGATGATAAGCCATAAAAATCTTCTTTACGCAGTAAGGGCCCTGTGGCAGTACAATAAATTTCTTCCATCCGACGATTATCTCTCATACATATCCCCAGCATGGATTACAGAACAAATGCTCGCCCTGACCGGCGGGGTGGCCGTGCCGTTTATTATAAATTTCCCCGAGAAACCTGAAACAGTGCAAAAAGACATTCGGGACATTGCTCCCAGTATCATCTTTTACGGGGCCAGGCTCTGGGAGAACCTCGCCTCCACGATACAGGCCAAGATTACGGATACCACCAGGCTTAAAAAATTCTTTTATCAGATTGCCTCCAGGGTCAGCTACAAGAAGCTGGAGTCATCTGAGAACGGCAAGCAGGCCAGTCCTTTGCTGAACGTACTGCACAGAATAGCCGACTTCATAGTGTTCCGACCTCTGCGGGACAGGATCGGTTTCCGTAAAAACAGGGTTGGTTATACAGCAGGGGCTGCAATAAGCCCTGACATGATGAAGCTCTTTCATATGATAGGGGTGAATATCAAAAACCTGTATGGCTCCACCGAGGCCAGCCTGGTATGCCTGCACAAGGACGAGGACATTCGCTATGAAACCGTAGGTGTCCCCTTTGAAGGATGCGATATAAAGCTTTCCGAGGAGGGAGAAATACTTGTAAAAAATGATGGGGTCTTCGCGGGTTACTACAAAAATTCTGAGGCCACCACAGAGGTGCTTAAAAACGGATATTACCATACCCGTGACGCCGGAATTTTCGATGGAGATCACCTTGTTTACCTGGATCGGGTTAACGAAATGATTACCCTTCCGAACGGCAAAAAATTTTCTCCCCAGTTTATTGAGATTAGATTGAGATTCAGCCCTTATGTAAAAGACGCCATGGTCTTCGGCGGCAGGGACAAACCATTCGTTTCCGCTATTCTCAATATTGAATATGCAAATGTTGGAAAGTGGGCCGAGAGAAACAAGGTAAATTACACCAATTACAGCGACCTCTCTCAGAAACCGGAGGTCATAAACCTTTTAAAAAAGATTGTGGCCCAGGTAAACGCAGTGCTTCCGGATCATTCCACGATATCATCCTTTGTAAGCCTGCACAAGGAATTCGACCCGGACGAGGAGGAGTTGACAAGGACAAGGAAATTAAAGCGGAAGTCTATAGAAAAGCGATACGAAGACATACTTAAGGCTATTTACCAGGGCAATGACAGGGTGAAAGCGGAAAGTCAAGTGGCATACCGGGACGGAAGAATCGGTTTCAGGGAGATAGAGGTAAAGATAACACATCTGTGATGATCAAATTCCCGCGGTGAGAGCTCCATGTGGCGACCAGCAGGCATTTTTAATACAAGGTATGAACAGGACCGGGCAGTTATAAGAACCCGGCTCCAGTGGACAGGTTTAATCCTGTTCCTTGGCGGCCTGGTTACACTTTTCTTTTTCCTGGCAGATCAATATCTTCTGAGCATAGTTATTCTGACCATTATCACCATTGTATCCCTCCAGGGGCTCAACTTTATCCTGGGTTTTTGCGGCCAGATTTCCGTCGGTCATTCCGCGTTCATGGCTATAGGTGCGTACACTGCCACCATCCTGATGACCCGTCTCGGCTTTCCATTTATTCTCGCATTTCCCTGTGCGGGGATAAGTGCCGCCTCCATAGGGATGATTTTCGGTTTGCCTTCATTAAGGGTCAAGGGCTTTTATCTGGCACTGGCCACCCTGGCTGCACAATACCTTATAGGATGGTTTCTGCTTCATGGGGGAAGCCTGACAGGCAATATTTACGGTTTGACGGTGCCCAATGCCTCCATATTCGGAATTGTTCTGGACACAGACCGCAGCTTTTTCCTGTTCTCAATAGCCATGCTGCTTATCATGTCCTATTTTTCCAAGAACCTGGAAAGAAGCAAAATAGGCCGGGCCTTTATCGCGGTTCGGGATAATGACACGGCAGCGGAGATCATGGGCATAAACATTTTCAGATACAAGCTGCTGGCCTTTTTTATAGGCTCCTTTTATGCGGGCATAGCAGGGGCCATGTGGGCGCATTATCTGCTCCAGATCCATCCATCGCATTTTCCCTTGATGGATTCCATCTGGTACCTGGGCTTTCTGGTGGTTGGAGGACTGGGAACAGCCATGGGACCTATATTCGGAGGCATAGTGTATATCGGGCTAAGAGAATTGGTATCCATGATAACCCCTTTCCTGGGGGGGCTTTTTCCCGGGATTTCCACCAATATATTCTCCGGGATGGCACTGGTGCTTTATTCCCTGGTAGTTATCTGTTTCCTCCTTTTCGAACCCCGGGGGATCAACCGGCAATTTAATCTTTTCAAGGCCTACTACAGGCTTTGGCCTTTTGCATATTAACAAAAATTTTAAGGGAGGGAGACTGGATTATGATCAAAAAGATTTTTAAAAAAGCGAGTTTGGTTTTGTTGGTCCTGGGTGTGTTTGGTATTTTCGCAGCATTCACCGCTGCTCCGGCTACAGCCAAGGTGGTCAAGCTTGGGGTATTCGGCGATGTAACCGGCCCGATCGCCTTTACCGCTCAGCAGTTCTGGAAAGGCTACACCGACTACTTCAAATGGGTAGAGAAGCATGATCCCATCACCGGCATTACCATCGAGATATTGATGGAGGATACGGGCTATAATCCAAAAAGGTATTTACCCGTTTTAAAGAAGTTCAACTCAGAAGGGATCAGCGCTGGTTATATTATGGGAACCATGGGCACTATGACCCTGGACAAGGAATTGCGCAAGTTAAAAATTCCCTGCGTCAGCGAGGGCTCCGGTTATCCGCCTGCCATAGATCCGCCCGGCTATATCTTTCTGCTTCGACCCCTTTACCCTGACTTTCTCGCCGCCGCGTGCATCCATTTTATGGACGTATGGAAAAAGGCCGGGCATAAAGAGAAGCCCAAGCTGATGGAGATTACCTGGGACAATCCTTACGGCAGGGGATGTATAGCAGAGGGTGAACCCTGGGCTGAAAAATACGGTTTTGAAGTACTCCCCTACCAGCTATACAGCGGCCAGCCCAATGATCTTAGCACCCAGCTCGGCCAGGCCAAGAAACTGGGTGCGGACCTTATTTACTCCAATCACCTGGAGGGTGCCCATGCGGTTTTATTAAAAGACGCCCGAAGAATGGGTCTTCTTGATAAAATGCAATTCTGCGGTGGCTCGGAGACAAGGGGTGCGGAACTTACAAAGCTGGCAGGAAAGGCAGTAGAAGGTGCATGGTCGGTAAACCACTTTGTGGACTGGTCACAAACCCAGATCGAGGCCATTCAGCTGGCTATGAAAATGCAAAAGGAATTCAGGGGAAAGCTGGATTATCAAACCCAGTATCTCATGGGAATAATACCCGCAAGAATTACCGCGGAGGCCATAAGATATGCGGCCGAGAATTACGGTGCTGAGAATGTGGACAGGGAAACCATATACAAGGCCCTGGTTACTATGCCGAAAATTGATATGCTTGGCCTGACCCCAGCAGAAGTCAAATATACTCCGGAGGAGAGAAGGCCTTTCAAGTATTTAAATATCTCCAAATGCGAGAACGGGGAGTGGGTTGAGAAAAAATACCACATAGAAGTTCCCTGGTTAAAACCGTAAACCTGAAAAAGCGCCCCTTCTGAGAGGGGCGCTTTTTTTGCAGAGAATATTCATGGATTTATTTTTTCAAGCACTGGCTAGCGGCCTGGTAGTAGGGTCCCTTTATAGCCTTGTAGGGCTGGGTATTGTGGTGATCTATAAATCCACCCGGGTATTTAACTTCGCACAGGGTGGTCTTCTAATGATAGGGGCCTACCTGGTCTGGTCTTTCATAGATCAGGCCGGCATGCCGGTATGGCTTGCAGTTTTGTGCGGCCTTGGGTCATCTGTGGCCATAGGGTTCCTCATAGAGCGTTTCGGCATGAGAAGACTGGTTGGTCACCCCATTCTTTCCCTGATAATTGTCACACTGGCCCTTGAGGCCCTGCTCAACGGGGTTGTAACCCTGTTCTGGGGTAACCGTGAGTACAACGTATACCCTGAATTCATCCCGCCCGAGCCCGTGGAATTCTTTGGTATTATACTGTCTTTTCAGCATATTATCATCTTCCTGATAACGATGGTGATAATCGGGCTGTTCGTACTTTTTTTCAAGTACAGCAGGTGGGGGCTGGATATGCGCGCAGTGGCGGAGGACCATCAGGCCTCCATGTGTATGGGCATAAGCACCAGGCTGGTCTTTATAATGGCCTGGGTGATCTCCACTTTTCTGGCCTGCATAGGAGGCGTGCTCCTGGGGAGCATAAACGGGGTGAGCACCACCCTTAATGCCATTGCCACCAACTGCTTTCCGGTGGTGCTCCTCGGGGGGCTTGAATCCATACCCGGCGTTCTGCTCGCGGGGCTTATCGTGGGGGTTCTCCAGTATATGTCAGGGCAATACATAGACCCACTTCTGGGAGCAAGCACAAGGGATATTGTTCCCTACATCATATTGATCCTGGTGCTTATGATCAAGCCATACGGCCTTTTCGGTTTGAAGAGAATAGAAAGGATATAAAGAGTTCCTGATGCTGCGTCTAAACAATGTAGAAGTAAAATTCAACAAGGTAATCCTGGTCCTGCGGGGGGTGTTTCTCGAGGTTCCCCCAAAATCCATTATAGCCCTGCTCGGTGCAAACGGGGCCGGAAAAAGCACCACCCTTAAATCCATTACCGGGCTTATCGGAACCGAGATGGGCGAAATAACAGATGGCAATATAGAATTCGAGGGTAAAACACTCAACGGCATGCCCACGGAGAAGATCGCCCAGATGGGAATAACCCAGGTAATGGAAGGCAGACGGCTTTTTTCTCATCTCACGGTGGAGGAAAACCTGCGTGTGGGAGCAAGGGCAAAAAGGGACAGGACCTCAATGAAGGAATCCCTTGAGATGGTTTACGGGTATTTCCCAAGGCTGGGCTTAATGCAAAAAGCAGTAGCCGGATATTGTTCCGGCGGTGAACAGCAGATGGTTTCAATAGGCCGGGCATTGATAAGCAACCCAAAGGTAATGCTCCTGGATGAACCCTCGATGGGCCTCAGCCCTATCCTGGTACAGGAAATATTCAAAATTATCGAAAACATCCATAAAGACAAGGGGACCTCTATTTTGCTGGTTGAGCAGAACGCAACCAGCGCACTTGACATTGCCGACTACGGTTACATAATGGAAAATGGAAAGATAGTGCTCGACGGCTCCAGGAAAGAACTAAAGGAAAACGAGGACGTAAGGGAGTTTTACCTGGGACTGAGCGAAGTGGGGCAAAAAAAGAGCTACCGTGATATAAAACACTACAGGAGACGAAAAAGATGGCTGTAAGTCTCCTGCCCCAACCATATCATTTTGCAAATATGCAAAGGGGTCAGAATGATCAAGAAGTCTAAATCTATGGCCCCCTCACTCGAGAGGGGTTTAAATGTCCTGGAAATACTGGCCTGGAAAAACCAGGAAATTACATTCGCGGAGCTGCTGGATGAAATAGATATTCCTCCCTCGTCCCTTTGGAGAGTGCTAAACGTTTTGAAGGAGCGGGGATATGTACACTTTAACGAAAAAAGAAGGGTTTACCGCCTCGGCCTCCAGTTTCTTTACATGAATAACTCCCTCATGGGCGGGATAGGCTACCGCTCAACCGCCTGGGAATACCTGAAAAGGCTTTCCAGGTTGACCGGAGAGACAGCTGAGCTGGATATTCGCGTACAGGACCACCTTGTGCTCGTGGAGCAGATAGAGGGAGAAAAAGGGAAAGTGGAAGAGCTTTACTCTCACCCTGGAAGCAGCATTCCCTATTTTCATGCCACCGCACCCGGCAAGGTCTATCTCGCAGAAATGGATATGGACAAGGTAAGAAGAGTGATCAACAAGCTCGGTCTTCAGCGGCTCACGGGGCATACCATCCAGGATATAAAAAAACTGGAAAAGGAGCTTATCACGGTTAAATCAAAGGGGTATGCCTTTGACTTCGAGGAAATGAGGAAGGGGGTATGCCGGGTTTCAGCGCCAATATATGACAAGGAAAAGGCGCTTTTGGGCTGTTTTACCATTACATCTCCCTGTTCACGGTTAAAAAGGAACAGCCCCAGGAAAAATGAACTGGGTAACCTGGTAAAAGAAACCGCCGACGAATTCACCCGGGAGAGAGGCAGGTTGTAATGAACTGTCGGGGACTTAAATACCTGCCTTGAGCTCAAAATACACCCTCGGCCTTTATGCTAATTCAAATGCTGAACAGCTTCTCCAATATATTAACGTTTTTATCCCAGGAATAATTCTCTACAGCAAATTTTCTGCATCGAGAGGAAACCTCCTTCCACTGGCGAGGATTATCCCGGTATACCTTCCAGGTATCTATAATCAATTCCGCCATTGATTCTGGTGTAGTATCCTTAAAGAGAAAGTTTGGATCAAGTCTGTCAAGAATTTCTGCCGTTCCACCTACGGGCGTCCCCAACACAGGGATACCTGAGGCCAATGCTTCTAAAGTCACAAGGCCAAAACCCTCCAGCTCCTTGGTAGGAAGTATAAAAATATCGGCTGCACGATAGTAATCCGGAAGGTCCTCGTCTGGTATAAAGCCAACAAACCTAATGTAGTCTCTAACTCCTGCTTTCTGACTCAACGAAATAAGAGTTTTCTGGAGTGGACCTTTTCCACCCAGAATAAGATAACTATCCGGCACCACTTTAATTACCTTTTTTATTGCATATATAAGATTTTCAAGCCCCATTCTGGGTTCCAGGTCTCTTACAGTTAGCAATACCATCTTGTCCTCGGGAATATTTAGACGACGCCTTACTTCTACCCTATTAATGGCAGGGAAAAACTTCTGACTATCAACCCCTCCAGGCATGATCTCAATTTTGGCTGAGGGTATTCCATAAACATTCCGCAATTTTCCAAGAGTGAATCGGCTTAAAACAGCAATCTTATCAGATGCATTTAGAGCCCTTTTCTCAACCCATTTTCGCGCTTGGATATTCAAAAAATACAACACTCTTCTTGTGATTCCCTTTGGTTTGGGATTTCTCGATTGAAATTCCTCAAATGAAAGGGAGTGGCAGGTATAGATTTTTTTTGCTTTTTTCACGGCAGAGGAATGAATGATGGCAAAAGCGGAAAAAGGCTGATGAAAATTGATACAATCAAAAAAATACTCATTCTGGAGGCGCTCAAAGAGTTTTCTACAGTTTGATAACGTTGTTTTGATAAAGGTAAGATCATTTTTTTGATTGATATAGTACCTCCATTCCCGAACTCCCTTAACCATTTCACTATTGGATTTATGATCTTTTAGCTTTCTGGTAAGGATATGCACATCATGGCCCCGCTTGGCTAAAAGGATACTTTCCTCAAATAACACCCTTTCTGATCCTGAGCTTGCGTTACTTATTGAAACATCTGTTACAAATAGAATATTCAAAATTCATCCTTTAAACTCGAACAACCATCCATCTGCCTTCAGCAATTTTATATAGATGAGTTTCGATAAATTTGGAAAGATTAATAAAAATGAATACATACCTGGATCAAGCTTCAGTTTCTGGTGAATTCATAATGATTGTTTTGCAAGACACCTGTCTGGAAATATTCTATATAAATAAATACTCCAATTACATTTTATGACGTACCTTATGATTACTGGCTTACCTTAATATGATAGCCATAAGGATTTTTTTTGTGCCATATCCAGGCACTCTCTATTACCTTTTTCAATTCTGGAAATTTTGGGCTCCACCCTAATTCCCTTTTTATTTTTTCTGAGCTTGCCACCAATATAGCCGGGTCTCCCGCCCTCCTTTGCCCCTCAATTGCAGGGATTCTCTTTCCCGTCACCTTATTTGCTGTTTCCAGCACCTCTCTTACCGAATATCCATTTCCATTTCCTAGATTGAAAGCCTGGCTCTGCATCTCACCCCTTAAGGCTTCCAGGGCTAAAATGTGCGCCTGGGCCAGATCAGTAACATGGACATAATCTCTTATGCAGGTGCCATCCGGAGTAGGATAGTCTGTTCCAAAGATTCGTAATATATCCTTTGAAGTGGTCTGAATCTCCTGCCCAACAGAAAGTGCTTGCTTCAGGACCCTGGGTATAAGGTGTGTTTCCGGATTATGATCTTCTCCGATCCTTCCTGTTGAATCAGCCCCAGCAGCATTGAAATAACGGAGGGAAATATACTTTAGACCATAAGCCCTAGCACAGTCAGCTAGAATGTTCTCAAACATTGCCTTGGATCGCCCATAAGGATTTACCGGAACTAAAGGATTTCTCTCAGTAATCGGAATCTCTTTAGGTTCTCCATAGACAGCAGCGGTAGAAGAAAAGATAAATACCTCGACCTTGAACTCTAACATTACCTTAAGAAGATTTAGACCGGCAGCGACATTATTATAGTAGTATTTTTGGGGATCCACTACAGACTCACCCACTAAACACGAAGCAGCAAAGTGCATTACCGCATCAATATGGTTTTTCTCGAATGTTTCTCTTAACTTTCTCTTATCTAATAGACTAGCCTCCACAAATTGCCCACCTGTAATCGCCTCCTTATGCCCCACTGACAAGTCATCATAGGTAATTGGCCAATGACCTTTAGCAAAAAGTTCTTTTACTGTATGACTCCCAATATAACCTCCGCCACCTGTGACAAAAATATTCATAATTCATTTATCCCTTCTACCTTGTGGACCTGAAACAAAAAAAACGTCCCAATAAATATCTTGGCCATCATCGAGTTTCCTTCCTAAAAAATATATGAAAGGCTTTACAGACAATTAAACATTAAGCTTCTTATTCTATTATTACACTTTTCATTTTATCATAATAAAAATTATATTTTCTTACGATTGCCTCTCATGAGGGACAAATACACCTTTTCCGTTTCCGCTACCATCCTTTCAACCGAAAACTCCTGTTCCACCTTTTTTCTCGCTTCCAAGCCCATTGCCTCTGCACTTTTTTTATCGCTGAGAACCCTTATAATGGCTTCTGCTAAGGATTTAGGATCTCTTGGCGGTACTAATATTCCATCTTTGCCATCCGTTATCTGCTCAGTTATGCCATCTATTTTAGTTGCAACAATCGGCCTGGCCATGGCCATGGCCTCCAGTGTTATCATCGGAAATCCCTCTAAGAGGGAAGGTATCGCTAAGAGATCGATTGCAGAGAGTATTTCCTTTACATCGCTCCGAAACCCGGTAAAAATTACATGGTCTTTTACCTTAAGCTCTTCGCTCAAAGCTACAAGCTTGTCACTAAGCGGCCCATCGCCTACAAATAATATTTTAGCCTGAGGATAAGCCTTTATAATTGCGGGGGTGGCTTCGATCAAATATTCAAAACCTTTTTGCCATACCAAACGCCCGATTGTCCCAATTAGGGGTGCCTCTGAAGAAACTCCCCATTGTTTTCGCAGATTGCTTTGTTTTGCGGAGGGGCGATATTGATCCAGCTCGATTCCATTATATATTTTTACAACCCTCTCCGCCGGAATTCCACGCCATTCGACAAGTACCCTCTTTAAGGTATCTGCTACTACGATAAAGCGTTCTACATACCGTTCCGAAAGCCAGTCTATAAACCGGTAGATTTTCTTGCGCAAAGGACCAATATCGAAATTCTCCACAGGCATTTGTATGGTGCAAAGAATATGGGGGACTCCTGCTAATCTCCCCGCTATTCTGGTGAAAAAATCAGCTCTTGCTCCCTGGCTATGCACTAACTCGATGCTATGTTTACGGATGATTCTCTCAATCTGGCGTATGGGCTTGAAAGTGAAGCGCCTTTTTATATCTACTGAAATTATTCCTATATCGGCTTGTTCAAGCCCTTGTTCAAATCTTCCGCCGGGCATTGCAGCAACAAAAATCCTAAAACGGTCTCTTAGGCTGACAGCTAACTGCATGAATCCCCGCTCTCCACCACCGAATTCATCATTCTGTATTATATATAGAATATTCAAAGGCATTTCCCCAGAGCTATTAAAATACTTGGCCGAATCAAATTTAAACTAAGCTATTTCAGGCTAGCTTGTTGTAACCCTAAGGTCGTACAGAAAATCCTCTGGAAAAGGATCACCTATGCTGCCTCAGTTTATAATTGTCTCATACAGCTTATTATAAATTTAGACAGCCTTCCAAATAAACGAGGAAGGCTTATTTAGGCCAATAAGAAGTGGGCTTGAAAAAACCTTCTTCCTTACCCCTTGACTGCTACTCCAAAGATCCCCTAATATCATATTTATTTCATGCATATGTCTGGGCTGGACATTGAAACTCCAAAACAACGCTTCTATATCAGTGTTCCGACTAAAGCACATTTTGCATCAACTTTGCGCCGCAAGAGCTTTATAATTCATTAGAAAACAATGGCTAAACATGGGCATGAGAAAGTAAAATGTTAATAGAAGAAGCAAAATGGCTTTCTCAAAAGATTTCTTTGTTAGATCCTTCTGCCATTTTCCCTATGTTGAACATAGGTAGTTCTACAGAAACACATAGGAAAATAGTTCAGCCTTGGATTGATGAGTATATATTTAAACCAGCAGAGCGCAAAGGACAAATTCTGTGCCTGGATAAAAAAAGAGCTCCAGGTGTAGATATTGTTGGAGATCTTTCTGAAACCCCCTTTTTAAAAAAACTATCCAAAATGCAATTCAACTCAGTGTTGTGCTCAAATTTATTAGAGCATATACCCAACAGAAATGAAATTGGCCAAGCTATTGCCTCGCTTGTACCCAAAGGTGGGTACCTCTTTGTATCTTGCCCATACAGATATCCGTATCATCCAGACCCTATTGATACATTATTTCGTCCAAATATAAAGGAGTTGTCCAGTATTTTTCCAAATACACATATCATTTACGGTGAAATAGTTATTTGTCGCACTTACCTTGATTACCTTACCCATAGTCCTATAGGCAGCCCCATAGTATTCGCAAAGTCAATTCTTCGATTATTTCTTCCTTTTCATAAGCCAAAAGAATGGCTTTCTGCACTATACCGCTTTCCTTGGCTTTTTAAAAATTTTAGTGCGACTTGTCTGGTTTTAAAAAAGTCTTTTGAAGAAATTTGAAATAATAGGGTAACCGTTTTACCAAAACAAGCTAGTTACAGGCTGAATTTTTGATTAGCGAAAAATTTGACAATTAAAAAAATCCCTGTCGGACAATAAAATATACTTAGGATTTATCAATGCTACTACTCAATGAAACCCTATGTTTTCGGTAGAAGAATAAAACCTCTTCCATAACGTTTTCCACACCGATGTTTTCAATGTCCTGATTATCAGCTTGAATCTTTTTCAATATTACACCAGGGCTGGCCGGGGGAATATCATATTCGAAAAAGCTGTGTAATTCGCCGAGTAAGGCAATCATATTAAGGGAAATCCCTTCCAGGAAATAGACAAGGTTGGCAGGTCCCGTATCCAGGCAGATGAAAAGATCTGAATTGGCAATAATAGATATACTCTCTGAAATTGAAAATTTTTCCCTGGCATCCAACAATCTTTCGTCTGCGGGATATTCGCCTTCTCCATCCTTATCCACTAAAATTATCCTGGCTTCTGGAATTGAGTTTAAAATACTATAAATAAGGGCTTCAAAATTGAAGAATCCCCAGTCCCTATTATATTGGTAATAAGTCTGAGTTCCGGTAGAGCTGTTAATAGTAATCACAAATTTTTTGTTTCCTGGAAATACCTGATCAATAAAAGACCTGCCAAATTGTTCCTCCTGTTTGGTCCATTTCAGAGACGGCCTCAATTGAGAAGGATCCCGAAACCACCATTTTCCCAATGGATAAGGCAGAATCATATCAAATCCTTCTTTTAGGTTAGTTTTATCTACTACTCTCCTAATTCCCCAGGGGGTCGGATAAGCCAAGCCCCATATAGATTTGATTGTCTGGTTTCGGCCCCAATCATTTATTGTGATGATCTCCCTTACATCCTCAAGCCATTTTGCCGCTTCCTCAAGTCCTGGACGGACAAAGAGGGTGATTTCAGCGTCCGGAATCCTTTTTCTTATGTATTTAAGGGAAACACTAAGGATAACAGAAATATCCCCCAGCCCCCTAATCCAAGCGGTGGCAAACCTCTTAGCCCCTTTCTTTTGAGCTTTTTTGAGCATTAAATCAAGATCAAAAAGCCTGAAAAGAATGGCGCCGGCATATCTGGATAGCCTTGATTTTATTGCCATGATAGAATTATTAGCCAATTAAACCTTTACTTCTTTTTGGCAAAATTAACTCCATATAAAGTGAATAAGTTTGATCTATTATCTTGGAGCATTTATGAATGGAAAAAGGATAAGTCGGCCTTCTGTCTGAGTTAGAAACCTCGATGATTTTGCTTACAATTTTTTCAGGTTTAATCTCCTCAAGAATGAAGTCCGGACAGTACCTTGTAAATTCAGGTACACACCCTGGCAAAATTACCTTTACTCCGAGTGAAATTGCTTCCAGAGAAACCCTGGAAATACTTTCAGTTTTTGAAGGCAGGATAAAGATATCGCAGGCTTGAATGAGCCCTAAGGCATCTTCTCGCTTTAGACTGCCAAGATAAATAATACCGGGATGACGAATCTCTGATTTAAATTTTCTAAAATTCTTGGAGCGTTTCCCGAGCCCCATCGGGCCTATAATTACAAGGCGCAATTCATGTCCTTTCAAAAGAAGCAGTCTGAAGGCATCTATCAACTCAAAAATACCTTTGTATTCTATGATAGCTCCTGCAAAACAGATATTTGGGCAGTCTGTATCTAAGCCATATTCCTTTTTCAGGGAGGCCAGCCTGTTTTTTGTTCGTTTTTCAGGAATTTTAAAAGGAATGGGTATGTATGTGGTTTTGTTTCTCAAAAAATTATAGGAACGGATAAACTGGCACACATTCTCTGAACAACATATGATCTTAGATGCATGGCGGTAATAAGCGAGGCTGGCCCCCTCGTTTTTGGCTGCAAGGTCACGCATATCGCAAATCAGGGGTATTCTGAAAAAAAATGACAAATAATGAATAGCTTTATAGGAGGAAAGCGAATGGTAGTGGATTAAATCGATCCTCAAAAGTTTAGAGAAAATAAGAATGATTATGGGAATAATTATACTTTTAATAGAGCCTAAAAGCCTGTTTTGATAGTTCATATAAGGCAGGCATCTTAACACCCGAATCTTTTGACGTTTTTCTATGATGCTTTCATCCTTAAGATATCCTGATAACACATAGACTTTCTCCACGCTATTTTTTCCAGCTAAACCCTTGCCGAGCAGGTCAAAATAAACAGAAGCTCCTCCGGAGTGCGACTTGAACAAAGGAGTAACCAGCATTATTCTCATTTATCTTCCTTTAAGTTTTACCTTAAACCACTCCATCTCATTGAATTTTGACGGACCGACCCAAATATTTTAGTTTTCTCGTTATGATTAATTTTTTTCTGCCAGTACAAAGTTACAAAAGCCTAATAAATCCCAAAAAACAGAACCAGCCACATAACCCTTGGTTCTTTTTGACCTGATAATATTATAAGGTGTCAATAAAATGTTTATTAGGCTTTTTCTGGTTCCCCCTTTTAATATTTTAAAATCATTTTTAATTAATAAATTGTAAACTTCCATTAAAGAATATAGACGACAATGGGTGGGATCATCGAAAAAATTTAATGTACCTTTCTTGCTGGGTAGTTTAGTGCTCCAGAATGATGGAAATTCTATGTATAGAATTCCCCTTTTCTTTAATTTTATTAGCAATCTTTCTATGACTTGATCTCCATTAGTTAAATGCTCGATAACATGGTTCATAAGGATTACATCAAAGAAATTTTCTGGGATAAAGTCAAATTCGATATAATTCAAATTCATCTGAAAATATTTTTCAGAAATATCATCTATCTCTATTTCCGGATCCTTGTCGATAGCATAATAACGGCACTGGGGAAAATAGGATTTTATAATTCTACCTGAAGTCTTACCGCAGCCTACATCAAGGATCTTAAAATTATCATTTTCATCAAATTTTCTGAGCAAAAAAGTAAGGTTTTTGGGAATTTTTACATATTTAAGCATGTTGTTTAATGTTGATTTCCCCATTTTTTAAATTACCAATAACCAAGTTGACGATTTTTATGAGCAAAAATTATTGCATCTTTGAATCCTTGCACCATGTGATCCCAATCAAATTTACCTGCAACAATCTTTTTTGATTCAATTCCCATCTTTTTCCGAAGATATTTATTTGCAATTATTTTACGCAATGCCTGATAAAGAGCATAAACATTTCTTTCCGGTATGACATAACCATTAATGCCATCCCTTACCAAATCATAAGAACTTCCTACCATATTTGTTGCAATAACAGGTTTGCTAAAATACATGGCTTCATTGAGCACTAAACCCCACGGTTCAACATTTCTGTGATAGACAGATGGGATGACAAATATATCGCAACTTGAATATAATATATTTTTTTCCAGCTCATTAGCCGCTTTACCTGTCATAATTACATTTTTGAGCTTACTCCTTGAAATTTCTTCTTTTATGTGCCTTAGGAGAGGTCCTGTACCTGCTATAATCAATGCTACATTACCAAACTCTTGGTTTATCTTTATAAAAGCTTCCATTAGAAAACTGGTGCCTTTGCCTCTAACGAGACGGCCAAGATATAAGATCACCATACTGTCCTCAGCAATGTTAATTCCAATATCGCTCAAACAATATTTTAAATTAACCGGCTCCTTAGGTATGCTAACATCCGGTGCAATAAAAATTTTTTTATCGGGAACACCCAAAAACTGAAAAAATTCTTTTGATTTTATGCCGGAAGCAACACAGGCATCAGCAACTGAAACCAATTTTCTTTTCCAATGAAATTGTTTTTTTGTCAGATACCAGTCCGGATGCCATTCCTCAGACCAGACGATAAAGGGTTTATTCTCCAACTTTGCTATGCAGCATGTTAAATATGTATTTGCTAATCCTGTATCTCCAGCTATAAAAACGTCGAAATTCCCTCGCAACAATTTTATGGGCAAGGTTGGCGAAAGACGATAGCGTGGCCTTCTAGGTAAATGAAATGTTAAAGAAAATGAGGAATGAATTTGAGTCTTCGGTTTCGGACGCTCTGAGTCAAAAAAGAAGGTAGTATCAAATGCCCTGCTTATCAGCTTAAACAGTGGAATTCTATAACCTATATAGCGATTATGTACAAAAGCCAATCTCATAAAACTTTATAAAGAGCCTCTCGAAGTGTTTCACAACGGTAAGAAGACAAGAATACACAAAGCTTTTCAAAAGCTTGGAAGTTGTCAGCCACATGCATACAAAGAGGGTGGACCAGTAAGGTCGCTATACCGGACGTCGTTTCAATTTCTTTTACCTGTTCTTTTACCAACTCCAGCCAGTCTTCGATTTGGTAGGATTTTTGAGTAAAATCATCTTGCCAGCCAGCTTTAACTTTCCTTTCAACATGCGAGACAGTACGGTCAGCGTGAAAAATGTGCTCATGATCAGGGAGAACATTTATGGAAAAAGAAAATAGGTTAGCATTAATCAGGTGAGGCTGATATAGATTTTTTTTTACTTCATCTGTGATAATTCTAACACCAAATCTTGGTAGAAGCTTATACGTTATTTTATCGGAACTGTAAGCATGAGTGCGCCAAGAGACTACAGTTATACCAGTCTTCCGCTTTATTGTAGACAAGGTTCTCTTTATATCAAACCATTGGTAAAAACTTGGACCATAATAAGAATGGAATAATTTCCTAAAATAATCATGGAGAAGTCTGGGCCGCAAGGCAGTAAAAGTATGACCCCCTATTTCGAAATTGTTGAATTTCATCAGCTCACGGATATGTTCCCAATCGTCAAGAAATGACCTTCCTGTAAAAAACAAAGTGGCTTTTATGTTGTAACGTTTGCAGATCTTAAGATAATGAGATGCTAATTCAGCTTCTGAATAATCTGAATATCTTTGTTCAGGAGAATTCAGAGAAGAATGGTGGATATCGCCGGTCAAGCAAATCATGATTTATATCAACGCCTTCTTGCCAAAATAATAAATTCCCCGCAGTACCTTCGCAAGTAGCTGCTTTTATTTAAAAAAAGATTTACCTGAATAATTACCTCTAGATAAATTCTCTTTAAAAGTCTAAAAGGAAAAAAGCGATAGAATTTCCAAACAAAATCAGGGCTGATAAAAAAAGTCCCCTGATAAGAAATGAGCTTAAATCTGCTCTCCTGCAAATAATTTTTGATATCACCTAGCTTGCTCTTCCCCTTAGCCAAATACTCGCCTTCCGCTTTACGAAAATTTATTTTTCGAAATAAGGATTCCGAATTATTGCAAGTAAATACAAATGGAGAACCTATCTTTAAGGTTTTATTAACTTCATTAAGGAAAGGACGTAAATCCTCGACGTACTCGAACATGCCTATGGAGAATGCAGCATCAAAAACTTCATTTTTGAACCCCAAATTAAGGGCATCCATAACTATATAATACTCGTTTGTTTTCTTATTTCTGTGGGCAGCTTCTACCATGTTCCTCGAAAAATCAATTCCCACTATCTTTGATGCGGTGTTAATAATGCTGCGAGACAAGCGGCCTGTGCCGCACCCCAAATCCATAATAAACTTATTATCCAAATTCACCATCTTCTTAATGAAGCAGTCTTCCAGTCTATAATAGTATTGAGAACGTTCTCCGGTATATCTGAATGAATAAGTGGAAGACTCAAGGTTATAGACAGAACGTATTTTTTCAGTTACTGATTTGATTTCATATTTTGGCAGGGAAATCATAAATTAATTCTTGCAATAAGGAAATTTTCTTCTTCATATAACGCCGTTTAATAATCTTGAATAGACTTTTCCTTGTCTGGTTATGCAAGTAAAATCAACAAATCCAACCGGCCTTATACGAGGCGCCGAATAATATTTTAAAATAAAAAAATAGGGTAATGTAGGCTGTATTTTTTCTATTTCGCAATTCTATTGAAAACATCGCAAAGTTTTTTTGTTAGGTTATAATAATTGTACTGATATATAAATTCTTTTTGGGGGGAAACAGGAATAGTATTTCTGTGATAGTAATTGTAAAGATTCAGAATTGTTTTTTCAATTTCTGGAACATCATCAGGGGCGGCAAAATACGCCAATCCTGTTTTTTGTAATAGCTCTTTAGCGTCGCCTTCAGGCACCAAACCTAAGATGGGTTTTTTGGAGGCCATATATTCATATGCCTTGCCAGGTATGCATTCGAGGTAGGGCCTTTCCAAAGGCTTATAAAGTGTAAACAATAAAAGATCAGCTCTCTGGATATACTTCAAGGTAATCTCGTGAGCCTGATAATCTAAAATTTCAACTGACTTATACAAGTTAAGGTTTTCATAAATCATTTGATGAAACTTCTCGTGGACTTGCCCCAAGAGCACTATATGAACTCCGGAGGGTTTTATGAGTTCCTTTTTAAAAAGATTTGAAATTGCTTTAAAGAAATAATAGGGGGAATGAGCGCTCATATTGACTTTTTCCGGTCTGTATTTTAATTTTTCACGAACTTTCCTTAAAGAACCCGGTTCCCACAAGTCATCTTTTTCGGGAGGTTTTCCATAGAAATGTCCTGCATGCAATATCATCATCTTACGTTTGCTTCTTTTGGAGTGTGAAGACTTGAAGTTAGTGAAATCCTCTCTATCAAATCCGCTATTAATGGTTGTAATATTATCCGGACTGAGATTCCGGAATTTGTCGAGCAACATTCTTCGGCTTTGCGGCGTGTTTGCAATTATATGGTCAGCAACTGATAGGGTAAATCCTTCAAGGCTTTCTTCGATATTATACCGAAATTTACCGGACCATGTTTCTGCCAAACACTGAGTCCATGGGTCACGGAAATCAACAATAAGTGCCTTCCTGGAAAGTTTCTTTAACAAAATTCCAATTAATGCAGTACTATAAGGGGGACAAGTTGCATAAATGATCCCGATATTATATTTCTTAATAATCCGCAAGCCTTCCTTTATTGCCCTAAAGGCCCAAGCAATTTGGTAATCAGGGATAAAAATAAAATCAATCAGCCACCCTAAATGGATTCGTGAAAACGATCTGCTGATTTTCCATACATCTAAATGCGATGTTCTTAATACCTTAAGCCCTTTTATCTTTTCCTTTAGACTCTCGTCGAAGGGTAGTCCTTTGGTTTGGTACAAATCTTCCTTAACGGTAAGAATTATGGGTTCGTAATTAAATTTCTTAAGATATTTGGAGAAATTTGCTGTCCGTTGAACTCCGCCTCCTCCACCAGGAGGGAACACAAATGAGACTATCAATATTTTGCGCAAACTTCTTCTCCTTGACCTGGCTTCAAAGTGAATTGAAAAAATCCGGTCTTCACTTTACTCAACATAGCCGGAGGCTTGGGAACCAGATGTTATATAAAGATATTGGTGTCATCTTATTTTTTTCAATATCATTGTGTACCCGGTTTTAGTATATCTTCCAAACCCAATATTGCTAAGCCATTGTGTTAATAACAACAAGAAGGTGTTCGGGAGACCGGCTTTGGGAATAAGGAATGAGCCTAACGGAACTTTTGCGTACCTCCATTTGATTTCTTCTACCTCATAGAAACAATCTATTTCATCTTTTGTTGTTTGAAACTTATCTTTTCCGTAGTAGTGCATAATGGCACCCGGATAGTAAGGTTTTATGTGGGTAAAATCCTCAAAGAAACCTTCCCATAATAAAGGAGTGCTTATTATTAGGATACCGCCAACTTTTAAGATTCTATTCATTTCCACCAATAATTGATATGCATCATTGGGGATTAAATGCTCAATAACATGGGAACAATTTATTCCATCAAAAGAGTCACTTGAGAAAGGTAGCTGTAAAATATCGCCCCGTACTAACCTATTAGAATATTTTTTCGATTCTTTTAAGCTTTCATGGTTTGTGTCAACCCCCACAATACTACCATTGCCAAACTTCAAGAAATTGCCAACACCGCAACCAAGATCCAAAATATTTTTCTTTTTATGCAATTTTTCATATGAATAGCTATAGAAATATATTTTTTTCCAGTTTTTCTTTCGCTCCTGGTTTTTCTCGATAAACTTGAGTCTAAATTTTTTAAAAATATTCATTGCCACCAAAATTATCTAAGTGGTAGTTAAATCTTTTATTAAACCGCAGTTGATAAGCCTGTTTAACGAATAGCTAAACTTTCTTTGACTAACTTTTGTATTCCGTAGCCAAATAATTTATCAAATAAGTAGGCCATACAAAGATATACTATGACCCCAGCAACAACAAGTAGAATAAAATGCCAAATTTCGATTAAAGAAATGCTACTTTTAAAAATTATTAATATTAGCACCATTATTAATGCATTTATAAAGGGGAGAGCTATCATTTTGGAAAAAGAAGATATCCCGCATTTTGTAATATTTAAAACCATAAAAGCGAACCCCAAAGAAGATAAAAAAGTGCTAAAAAAAACTGCAAAGGATACCCCCAATATACCCCAATGGATAGAAAAGGGATAAATTAAAACAACTAATACAATCAGTCTAATTGCTTGCCATTTGGGTATTATGTACGGCCTATTCACAGCCAAGAATATTGGCCCTGTTGAAGCCTGTATTGATCTCACCAAGCCAGATAACACTAAGGCCTGCATAGCCGGTATCATCGGCATCCATTTATCGCCTAAAAAAATTGTTACGAATTCTGGAGCAAGCACAAATATGCCCCCAGCTAATGGCATGGAAATAAAAGCAGTTAGTTGTAACACTTTTAGATATGCCTCTCTCAGTTTTGGCAAATCGTCCTGCAATTTGGAATAGGCGGGAAATGTCACTCGGGAAATGACATGGGTTATTTCAGTAGCAGGTAAATTTGATATGAGGTAGGCCATCTGATAAAGACCTAAGGCTGTAACGCCTAGCATTTTTCCAACAAAAATGTCGTCCCCCTGAGTTATTAAGAAACCCAATATACTTGAGCCCAACACCCATCTGCCAAAACCGAATAGTTCCTGAAATTTTTCCTTTTCAAACCTGATCCGAGGCCGAAAAGGGTGGAGTATATAAGACATAATAAGACGAATGAAGTGGGCTGCAAGCCCTCCCCATACCAGGGCCCAGACATTTCGCAGAATAAAGGCCAGGGTAAGGGCAACACCAAGGTCAACCAAAGTACCTGACAATTCGTAGATAAACTGCCTGCTGAACCGAAGTTCCTTTTGGAAAAAGATTATTCCTATGTTCCTTAGCCCTGAAAAAAGCGTGGAAACAGCAATGACTTTTATTACCAGCGTTGCCTGGGCGGAATTGAAGAATTCTGCGATTATAGGGGCGGAGAAAAACAGGATTGCAAAAAGAACAATTCCGCGTATAACGGAAACAGTCCAGGCGGTATCAAGGAAGCATTCGATATTCTCCTTTTTTTGGACAAGTGCTGCCTGGAAGCCGGTTTGGGAGAATGTTTCAAGGGTTGATATGGCGAGCATCGCAATCCCCAGGAGACCGAAATCCGATGGGGCAAGCAGCCTCGCAAGGATTATTGTTCGAATAAAACCTAATCCTCGATTGGTAATCCTCAGGGAAAAAACCCACAGCCCTCCCCTGGCCACCTTTTGTGAAAGAGATTCAGATGATGCTGGTTTGATTACCTCAATTGGTTTTATTGGTTCTGTTAACATCTTTGTTTAGATAAGTTATGAAATTGTTGACTTTTTTCCAGACAACATCAGCCCGAGTTTTTACAAGCTCCATTTCTTCTTCACTAATATAATGCTGATCAAGGGCCACATAGCTATGACTCACTGTTTCGGCTACAGAAGCTCTTGAGTAATCAAGAAATTTCATGAAATCCTTATTACTTTTTCGATGGAAGCCTTCGGCTATGTTGGCCATCGAGGAAACCGCACTATCTGTGATTTGACTCACTAATCTAAAATCTTTTGAGAAACGTCCTTGCTTTGTTAAACTGTAAATTAGTTGAACAAACCTTCTGGCTTCCTGCCAGCACTCTAAATCTTCAAATCGCTTAATAGTAGCCATAATAAAAAACAAGGCTCTTTTTCTTGTCTAATTGACAAATCAAACCAATCGGATAAATGGGAATGAAAACCCTCTTTTTTGACTAACAAACCAATAAACCAATCTAACCAATAGAACCATTTAAACCCTTATTGCTGCAGCCTCTAAGAACTCTTTTATCTCTCTGTCGTCAGGGGCGTAATCAATATATTCCATGGTCTCAGAGTAATCTACGTCCTCAAAATAACACAATTGCTCTCTAAATAGTTTTGAATTGAAATGGGAGGTAAATATATCTCTGGCCTTTTCAATAAGCTCTTCCATGGTTATTCTAAATTTCAACAAAAAGTACAAATCCACATAATCCTTCCATTTACTGCGCCTGCCTAAGGCGTAAGCCTTCATGGCACCCAGTTCAATAATTTCAGGAAGAGTTATATTTCCTCGCTGCCAGATTATTTCATGGTGAATTGCAAAGGGGAAATTAAAAAAAGTCACTCTGATGCCAGAGATAAGTACTGAAAATTCATAACTTGTTGCAGTAAATACTTTCTGAATCCTAAATCCAGTCCTGATAAGCTGGCGCTCCAAATCAAACGGAATAATTTCCTTGAAAGATGCCAAGTCAAAATCCAAGGAGCGTCTATGCCCCATATGAAGAGCAAGCGCCGTGCCTCCTGCCAGGTAAAAATTTTCCATTTCGGGCAACAATCCCTCTGCCAAAGCCATCTGCTTTTGAGATAAGACGTTCTCAAACATTCTTGGCAAAGACCTTTCTAAAAAAATTGACCGTTTGAGGGCGGTAATTATGCCGGGGTCTTGAGATCTGCTTCAAAAAAATCTCTTTTACCTGCTCCCTGCCCGCAAGTTGAAACAGTCTCTCTACATCATCCATATCCCCATTAGCAAGCACACCCTGAACAACGGATTCCAGAGATAAATCTTCTTTGTTTTTAACCCACCACCAGAGGTACGGCCTCTGTTTTACTATCCTATCATACAATACTGTGTCCATAACTTGAATATTGGTTTAATTTGCCTTCTTTATTCTATCCGTCCTGAATGGTTGCAACAATTGCATATAGCCTGGAGCCCTATCAAAATATTTTTCGAATTTAATCCTATTAAGATCCCCTACTAAGCAAAACTTGGCACATAGAGAGTGCCATTTCTAGATTTTCTACACATCTCTTTATATCATCCATGGGGGCAGGAAAAAAATCTCATTATTGCTTGCAAATTGGTCATGTGTTACTACGACCTTCTTAAAATCAGGGTAAATCTCGCCAAATGCCTTGAGTCCGGAAGGCTGTCTAAAGCGGGCATTGGGTGTGAACTTCACCTCAAATGCCAGGTTTTGTTCTCCAGTCAAAACAAAATCAATCTCAGTTTTTGAGATTGTTCTCCAAAAATAGAGTCCGTCTATTACACCCAAGTTCTTGTAAAGCTCACAAAAGATCGTGTTTTCAAGTAGAGCGCCCTTATCAGGACGAAAGCTCAACTCTGTAAAATTTTTTAGGGCAAAATTCCTTAATCCGGTGTCCAGAAAAAATAACTTCGGCATTTTGGTCAACTCTTTTCGAATATTAGTATGAAACGGGGGGAGCATATACATGATAAAAGAATTTTCAAGAACCGATAGATAGCGTCTCACAGTATCCCTGCCAATTCCAAGAGTGCCTGAAAGTTCATTTACATTCAAAAGCCCTCCTGTACTTCCGGCTAATAGCTTGAACAAATTCCGAAAAGCGGAGATATTAAGCACATCAAACATGACATTGACGTCTTTCATTTCATATGTCTCAAAGATCTCTCTCAATTCTCTCAGCTTTTCCTCTTTTGATCTTGCCAAAACAACCTTTGGATAGCCACCATAAAGAACATATTCCTCAAACAGGGCTTCCATTTCCTGGGTAAACGGTTTAATTCTTTCAGGGTCGATTTTCATTTTTTTTTGGAGGAGATTCCTGAAATAAAATTTTTCCGCTACGGATGTAAGTATTTTATTTTCCTTGAACAATAAAAATTCCTGAAAATCGAGGGGGAATAGCGTAAATGCCTTCTTCCTTCCAGTCATACCGTCTTTGAATCTCTTGATGGCTAAAGAAATAGAACCTGTTACAATCAGCTTGAGAGTAGTCTCAAAGTCAGCAATATATTTCAAAAAATGGGATGGATCATTCAGATACTGGATTTCATCTATCATAACTATCGAATCTTTGTGTGGGTCTGCTCCAGAAAAAATACAATACTCTCGAAAGTATTTAGGATCCCTATTCAGAGCAGACAGTTGATCTGTATCTTCCAAGTTAAAGGTCAGAATATTTCTCGAGTCACCCCATTTCTCTTTTATATCTTCCCTTAAAAGGTCTAAAAGGGTTGATTTCCCCACTTGGCGTGCGCCTAAGATAACCAAGGCGTCAGGCTTTTCAAGCCAGGGTTGTATCTTCTTCTGTAATTTTCTCTTGAAATATTTCATAAAAGCTATTACTTATAATACATTTAATTTAATAATATGTATTATTGACCATCTATTTGTCAATAATTATTTTATCTGTTGCAAGATTAGGTTGAGGCACAGAGCGCGCTCCTCAACTCAGACAATTCTATGAGATAATTGATAAATTTTCAAAAATATAGAATATTTCCTTCAAATCCCCTGAGTATTCCTTTGGCAGGCGCCTGACTTAGGAACCCCCTATTCCTCCGGAAAACAAGTTCTGCTGCAAAATATGGTTCTAAACACAGTGATATTTGTTTGATATTCAATCGTCTTCTGTTATAAATCATAAATATGAAGGCCAAGATAAAATACAAGGTAATCCCAAACATCCCTCCGGGCCTTGATGCACTCAGAAGACTGGCCTATAACATCTGTTTTAGCTGGAAGGACGAAATACAGGACCTTTTTCAGCGCATAAACCCCAGGCTGTGGGAGGAATGCTCCCACAACCCTGTACTTATGCTGGGCCTGGTCAGCCAGGACCGTCTCGACGAGTTATCCAGTGATTCCAACTTCCTTGCACAATTGGACAGGGTGACTCAGAATTTCGACCGCTACCTTTCTCAGCCCCGCATACGGGCAGAGGAATACTTTCCGGAAATCCCGTTCCAAATAGCCTATTTTTCCGCGGAGTTCGGCCTTACCAAGTGCCTCCCCATTTATTCCGGTGGTTTGGGCGTGCTCGCCGGAGATACCCTTAAATCCGCCAGCGACTTGAATGTACCACTGGTTGGAGTAGGGCTCCTCTATCAGGAAGGTTACTTTAGACAGTACCTGACCGCAGACGGGTGGCAGATGGAAACCTATCTTTTGAACGATTTCGATAACATGCCCGTTGATTTGGTGCGCGATGAGAAAGGCCGTCCCCTCACCGTATCTGTGAATCTCGGAGGACAAAACGTTGATATCCTGATATGGCGTATCAACGCAGGCAGAGTGCCTCTTTATATGCTGGATACAAACCTTGGAACCAATCCACCGGAATACCGTAGAATTACCGCCCAGCTTTACGGAGGGGACCGCGAAATGAGACTCAGACAGGAAATCGTCCTGGGAATAGGCGGTATGCGGGCGCTTAAGGCACTGGGCATTGATCCTGCGGTTATCCATATAAACGAGGGGCATTCGGCATTTTCCGCCCTGGAAAGGATAAACAC
The DNA here is from genome assembly GCA_964655655.1 of uncultured Desulfobacteraceae bacterium. Classification (GTDB taxonomy): domain Bacteria; phylum Desulfobacterota; class DSM-4660; order Desulfatiglandales; family B25-G16; genus CAZZPR01. The sequence continues at coordinate 55,556 of CAZZPR010000005.1, forward strand.
ACTGCGCAAAGAATATGCCCTTTCCTTTGACCAGGCCCGGGAGATTGTACTGGCAACCACGGTTTTTACCACTCATACCCCGGTACCGGCTGGAAATGATCTGTTTGACCCCGAATTGGTACGTGCGTATTTCGAGTCCTATGCCAAGGAGCTCGGAATTGCTTTCAAGGTATTACTTGGCTACGGCAGAACCGACCCCAGGGATGAGGGGGAATCATTTGGTATGAGCACCCTTGCATTGAGGCTTTCCGCCCATACCAATGCCGTTAGCCGGCTTCACAAGCAGGTCAGCCAGTCGATGTGGCAAAAGGTATGGCACCACCAGCCGGTGGAAGACGTTCCCATAGACTACATCACCAACGGCATTCATGTCCCCACCTGGATCTCCAGGGATATGGGGACATTATTCGATCGCTATTTGGGGCTGGACTGGGCCGAAGACCCGGACAATGAGCGGGTTTGGGAGCAGGTGGAACATATCCCGGACCCGGAACTCTGGCGTACCCACGAACGATGCCGCGAACGGCTGGTGGGCTTCGTCCGCGGGCAATTGCAGGACCAGCTCAACAACCGTGGTGCACCTGTTTCCGAGGTCCAGGCTGCGGGAGAGGTGCTGACACCCGAGGCCCTGACCATAGGATTTGCGCGGCGCTTTGCCACATACAAAAGGGCCATACTTCTCTTTCAAGACCCGGACACACTTGATAAGATAGTGAACAACCCCAAATATCCGGTTCAAATAGTTTTTGCCGGAAAGGCACACCCCCAGGATCATCAGGCCAAGGAATTCATAAAAAGGATCTTTCATCTGACACGGGAGGAACGTTTCCGGCGCAGGATTATATTCCTGGAAAACTACAACATACATCTCGCGCAGCAGCTTGTAAGCGGATGCGATCTCTGGCTCAACACTCCCCGCCGTCCCCTGGAAGCCTGCGGCACAAGCGGCATGAAGGCCCTTGCCAACGGTTCTCTCAACATGAGCGTACTGGACGGCTGGTGGGACGAGGGATATAATCGTGATTTCGGGTGGGCGATCGGGCACGGAGAGGTATACCAGGATCACGAGGCCCAGGATAATATTGAAAGCCGGGAGATTTTTAACCTGTTACAGGAAGAAGTCATACCCCTCTTCTACCAGAGGGGGCCGGACGGTATACCCAGGGGCTGGGTGCAAAAGATGAAGGCCGGGCTCCGGTTTCTCACCCCTGCATTCAACTCCCACCGAATGCTCCAGGAGTACCTGAGGCGATACTACCTCCCCTGCTCCATCCGTTTCAACAACCTCTGCCGCAACGATTTCGCCAATGCCAAAAAACTGGCCTCCTGGAGGCAAAAGCTTATGACAGGCTGGCAGGACATAACCGTGGAAGGTGTTTCCTCCGGTGACAACCTGGAAATGCCCGCAGGAAAAGAACTTGAAGTGAAGGCTAGAATAAGGCTTGGACCGCTTTCTCCGGAAGACGTTACAGTAGAGGCCTATTACGGAAGACTGAATCAAAACGGCGATTTTATGGAGCGCAATACAACCCCTTTACAGGCAACGGACACGGAGGACGGTGTCTATATCTTCAGGGGAAAAATCCCATGCCTGACAACGGGCCGCTTCGGCTATACTGTACGCATCACACCCAGCACAGAAAGGCTGGAAAACCGTTTCGCAATCGGCCTGCTCAAATGGGCCTGACTACTTACCTGCCCTATACAGTGGATATGGTGTGATACGCGTCCTCAGCTATTTCCTGGAAATTAATCCTGCATTCAAGTAATGCCTCGGGAAGGTACTCCATAATATCCTGGGCGGTTACTCCGTCCCCTCCGATTTCCCGGGCTGAAAGATCACCGGAAAACCCGTGAACGAAAACCCCCATCCTGATACCCTGCTCGAGAGGCAATCCCATGCCACACATAGCTGCTATGGTACCCACCAACACATCCCCGCTTCCGGCAGTGGCCATGCCCGGATTTCCGCTGGTGTTTATGAAGATAGGGCCCCCCGGAAACCCTATCAATGTGTGGGCCCCTTTCAGGATTATTGTGGAATTCAATTCCCTGCAGGCACCGGACAATACGGATATCCTGTCTTGTTTAATCTCATCCGCATTTTTACCTATAATCCTGGACATTTCGCCCGGATGAGGTGTGAGTAAAGTAGGCCCTGTCCTTTTTTTCAGGATTTCCGTATCCTCTGATATTGCGGTAATCCCGTCCCCGTCTATTATCAGGGGTTTCTGTATGCTTTTTGCCAGCTCCCTTGCCAACTCCTTGGTTTCACTGTTCAAAGACAGACCAGGGCCCATTACCACTAAGTCCGCGCCCTGGGAAAAATCCAGGATTGATTCAGCGGCCTTCAGGGAAATACTTCCGGTATCCGTTTCCTCCTGGGGAACAAATACGATCTCACTTCCCTTTGTGGCCAAAAAATTGGTTATGGACCGGGGCGAAGCCAGGTATGAAAGCCCCCCGCCCGCTTTCAGAAAGGAAAGGGCGGAAAAATAGGGTGCACCCAGGTAATTTGATGAGCCTGCTATGAAAAGCGTCTTTCCGTAGTCTCCCTTGTGGGAATCAGGATCTCTTTCCGGAATCTGCACCGGGTCATTGGTCTCCACCTTAATTTCCGGGTCATTATAAAGGGCGGGAGGAAAGGATATATGGGTTACAAAAAGTTTCCCGCAATAATCAAATCCCGGATAAAGCAGGTTTCCCAGTTTCGGAAGACCGAATGTCACGGTATAATCCGCTTTTACGGCACAGCCCATTACCTGGCCCGTGTCCCCGCTTATCCCCGAGGGTATATCCACGCTGAATACAGTTTTACCACTCAGGTTTATATGCAGTAAAACATCCCTGTATTTGCCGCCCACATTCCTCATGAGCCCTGTCCCTAACAAGGCATCCACTATTGCGTCGCAACCTGATATGGATTCCAGTGCCTGGTCTAGGTTTTTCAGGACCTCCATCTCCACCGGAAGTGCATCCATAATATCAAGGTTAAATCTCGCGGCACCCTTTAATTTTTCTCTTTCCCCTAAGAAAAATACCTTTACCAGGCCACCGTTGGAGTGAAGCTTTCTGGCGACTACAAATCCGTCTCCGCCGTTATTGCCGGATCCGCAAAACACGGCGAACCTTTTGCCCACCACTCCGAATTCACCTTGTATTACGGTATATACCGCACCACCCGCATTCTCCATTAGTATGTTATCCGGTATCCTGTAATGCTCTATGGCTCTTTGGTCAAGGGCCCTCATCTGGTCCACGTTAGTTATCTTCACGCGTCCTCCTATCAAATCAGCCTTTAAGCTGGCTTAAATCCAATATGTAAAATCCCTTATAGCTCAAAAACCGCTTCATCTCTTCAGGCATCCGCTTACCGGTTACAAATATATTTCTTTCCTGTTTATCGAAAAAGGTAATGCCCGGTATTTTAAATTTAATATTCCTTTTTACTTCCCTTTGTGCGGCCAGGATCTCATGATCCTCCGAATATAATGAGACACCCAGGAATTGGAGTATGCTTTCTGTTATCTTCATGGGGTTATTATTCTCAGAGAGGGAGAGCACCATGAACTGGTGTTTCTGAAGAAGGGATACAATCCTCGGGGATAATCCACTCAAGTCTATTATGCAATCCCTGCCATTTCTGTTGAAGAAAATATCCGCATTGATGGTAAGTTTGAACCCGGCCTTCTCGCCCTGATAAACGGGAATTTCCACCTGCTTTGAAAAAGGTTGTCCTGCAAGGTCCAGCAATAATGAAGCCAGGGGAAAATCCCTTTCCTGATCGATATCCAAACAATGCTCTGCAAGTAATTTGTCTTTTTTTTCAAGGGAATCGGAAAAATCCGGGTAATCCACTATCCTTATGCCCATTTTTCCTAAATAGTCCTTTACCGGACCGGGCGTTTTTTCCCTTCCGGTTTCCAGCAGGGTAATCACAACGACTCCCTTGGCCTTTTCCTCCCGGCTTTTTACCGGCATAACAACCCAATCACCCCCGATGGATATGTCTATGTCCCCCTGTGTTTTGAGGTTCTCCCCTGATTCAATAATCTTGTAAAAACCGCCTGCGCCGAGAATCTTATCCACCGCCTCCCTGAGCTTGTCCTCAGGGTCCAGGGTTACTATCCGGTAATCCTCCCAGTCCGTCTCAATCAAACTGCGCACGTCCCCGGGAAGATCCCCCTTTAAGTCCACAATCAACCTTATGCCGTTTGCCAAATTAAGCACCGGAAAAGAACTGGCCTCCAGGTGGATCTGTCCCCCGGATTTTAATGGAATAAACTGTTTTCCAGTATCGAGCCACTCCTCGCCCATTCGGGTAAAGATATCCTTAAGGCCCTTTTTCAATGAAACGGTCTCTTGTTTATCAACTTCTTCCTCAGGGGTTGGGCTCACCACCCTTTCCACCCTCTCCTCCTTGGGTGGGGCCTTTTTCTTTCTCTCTATGGGTTTTTTTACCACCTGGGGAGAGTAAATCGGAAGCTTGATGACCTGGCCCGGATATATGCGGTTAAGGTCTTTCAAGGAAGGATTTAATGCACGGATAAGGCTCAGGTACTCATCGTACAAATAATCCGTCGGCACCTCGTACTTGTCCTGCACCACCATGGTAAGACTGTCTCCGGGTCTAATGCGGTAATTTTCAAGATCGATTTCATCCCCGGAGAGTATTTTATCGATTGATCCCTTTGCCTTTACTTCTCCTTCCGGGTGACCTTTGAGGGGTACTATGTCGATGGGGATCATTATGTTCTGTCCGGGGTGAATGATGTCAAGATTTCTCAATTTAGGGTTCATTCCCTTGATCAAAGAGATCAATTCCCCTGAGTCCCCCTTGTCAAGAAGGCCTCTTCGGCGCAAAAGTTTCCATATATAATCACCCTTTTTAACCCTATAGCGCTCGTAAACTATCCTTCGGTCTTTTGTCTCCTTTACGGTAGCCTTGCGTACAAGCGAAATTGAAAATGTATCCTTATCCTTTCCTAAACCCTGGCTTGTACACAGGCTTGAAAAAAAGAAAAAAAATATAAATATTTCTAATGACTTCTTTAAAAAATCTTTTTGCATTCAGGGAGCTCTAAAGATTAATATCATGGCCTCTTCCTTGAAACCAGGTTAAAACAGCGGAAGACGGAGAAAGAGGTAAAGTAATATCTAATATTAAATAGTTAAATAAAATTATGTCAAGATTTTTCCTTATACCCATTGTAACCACAATATATGGCTATATTTTACTTTTATCTATACATTATATAGTATTTTTCTTTACATTTCAGGAAACATCTGTTATTAAAACATGTCAGTATAAAGAGAGGCGGGGACATGAGAATCAACAACATACACATACTGGGATTTAAATCCTTTATGAATAAAACGAATATCCGGGTGTCACGCGGAATAAGCGCTTTTGTAGGGCCTAATGGCTGCGGAAAAAGTAACATTGTGGATGCTATAAGATGGGTAATGGGTGAACAGAGCCCTCGCCAGTTGAGGGGACGTCGCATGGAGGACATAATCTTCTCCAGCACCGGCAGCCAGAAGTCTCTGGGCCTTGCTGAGGTAACCCTCACCCTGGAGCATACAAACGGCAACCAAGAAGCCAGGGAAAAATCCGTGACCAGGAGATTGTACAGATCCGGCGAAAGCGAATACTTGATGGATAACATGCCCTGCAGATTAAAAGACATACAAGATATTTTCATGGGCACCGGCCTGGGTAACAGGGCCTATTCCATCATAGCCCAAGGCGAAATCAGCTCTTTGATAGAGAAAAAGCCGGAAGAATTAAGGTCCCTGCTGGAGGAAGCTGCCGGAATATCCAAATATAAGGCTAGGAGAGAGGAATCTCTAAGAAAAATATCTCTTACCAAAGAAAACCTGGACCGGGTGGAGGATCTTCTCTCTGAAATAAACAGAGAGATGAATTCTCTGAAACGGCAGGCGCGTAAGGCAAAGAAGTTCAAGGAGGCGAACTCGGAAATAAGACATCTGGAGCTTGCAATGCTCGCCAGTGACTACTCCGAATTAAAGAAGGACAAGACTGACCGGGAGAGGGTGATCCATGAACTGACAAACGAGGAAAGGAAATCAGAAGAACTCTCGTCCGAGGCGGAAGGGGCACTGGAAAAACAAAATCTTTTATTGATGGACAAAGAGAAACAATTAACCGAGATGAGGGATTCTCTATACTCAGTAAAGGAAGAACGCTCCAACAAAGAAAGCTCGCTATCCCATATATCCAGTGACCTGGAAAGGTTAAATCTGGACAGCTCAAAGCTGAAACAGGAAAAGGATGGAATCCTGAAGAGGCTTTGCGAGTATGAGTCGGAAATGGAAAATATCGACCAAAGGATTCAAGGGCTGCAGGGTTCAGCTCAGGAAGCCTCCGAACTTCAGGAACATTACAGTTGCATGCTGAAAGACAGGAGCGCCTCGCTGGAGGATTTAAAAAGAGGACTTAACCAGGAAAAGGCCCGGCTTATGGAGTTGAACACCCGAGAGGCGAATTTAAAAGGCCGGAAAAGAAACCTGTTCGAAATGGTCAATAACACGGATACCAGAAAAAAAGGGTTTGAGGAGGAAGCAACAGACATCTCCAAAAGAACGGAGGATTTATCCAACAGGCTAAACAAAAAAAACGAATACAGGGAAAACCTTTCACAACAATTACAACCTCTGGAAAAAGAGATCCAGAAAAAACAGTCCAGGCTTGAAGAGCTGCAAGAACTCAGAACAAAAAGGGAATCAGAGAAAAACGAGGCCGAATCAAACCTCAATTTGCTTCGGTCCAGGGTGCAGACCCTCAAAGACCTGATCCAAAATTATGAAGGCTATAAATCCGGTGTACAGGCCATCATGAACTCTAAAGATCTAAATCCGGTAAAACAAGGCCGGGTACTGGGCGTTATTGCCGATTTCATTCAGGTAAAACCGGAATACGAGATAGCCACAGAGGCGGTCCTGGGAGAAAGGCTTCAGTATATGGTCGTAACCAAACAGGATGACTGCAAGGACGCGGTAGAATACCTCAAATCCAAGAAAAAGGGTAGAAGCTATTTCCTGCCCCTGGAGGAATTCAAAACCGAATTAAACAAAGGTCATACCAACGGTTTCAGGCTTTTAAAAAATTATGTATCCATTCCCGATAAGTTCAGGCCGGTGGTAGAATCATTTTTGGGCAACGCCGCTATAGTAGAGAGTCTTTCCGAGGCAATATCCATATGGAAAAAGGAAAGGACCAAGCAGACCCTTGTTACCCCGCAAGGGGATGTGGTGGACGAGAGGGGAATCATAATAGGAGGCAGGGACGGAAAAGAAGGCCTGGGCTTGCTCAAAAGAAGAAGGGAGGCAAAGGAATTAACCAATAATATAAAAGACCGGGAAAAACTGGTTTCTTCCCTGGAATCCGAGATTTCGAATTTAGTCTCGAGCCTGGATGATCTCAGTGACAGTATGCTCCGGCTGGAAACAGAAAAAAGCTCTTGCTTAAAAAAACTGGATGAGCTTGACAGGGATATACGGTCCCTCAAGAGCGAGTCCGAACAGTTAACAAGGCATAAACACTATACCCTGGACCAGCTAGAATCCTTGACAAGGGAAAAAGAAGAAAAGTCATTGCAGGTAAAGGAGCTTGAAAAAAGCCTCTCGGAATGCCTAAATGAAAAAAAGGCCCTCGAACGATCCCTTTCGAAAAAGGAAGGCAGCCTTAATGACCTGGAAAGGGATATTGCCGAGGTCAAGGAAAAATATTCCGGGGTACTGGTACAGGTAAATCAGTTCAACGAGGAAAAAAAAGGTCTACTCAGAGAAAGGGAGAGGCTGGAGCAGTTTATGAGTGAAATGGATTTAAGGATAAAAAAGATAGACCGGGACATAGATTCGAATGTAGACCAATCCCGTAACTGCAAGGAAAAGGAAATCGAGATAAAGAAAAGACTGGAAGAAATTCATAAAAAACAAGATGCTATGCAAGGGGGGCTTCGCTCCCTGGAAGCCGAGTGTGAACGCCTGAAGGAAAATCTTCGGCAGAAGGAAAAAAATGCAGGGGTTATAAGGGAAAAACTCCGGGATACCAGGGAAAAGATAAACCAGGCAAAAATTAACAAGGCGGAGACCGATTTCAGGCTCAGCAATGTCATTTCCCGGGCAAACAGGGAATTGAATATTGACTTGCAGAACTCTTACGAGGAATACCGGGTGGATGATTTTTCAAAAGACGAATATGAACAGAGGCTCAATAAATTTAGAAAGTTGAAAGAAAATATAGGCGAAGTGAATCTCTTGGCCTTGAACGAATATGAGAAATTAAAGGAAAGGTGCGAATTTATACAATCACAAAGGGATGATCTGATTAAGTCAATCGAATCGCTAAATAATGCCATTCGAAGGATAAACAGGATCTCCAGGCGGAGATTCCTGTCTACCCTGAAAAAAGTGGATGAGAAATTAAAAACGGTTTTCCCTGTACTCTTTAACGGCGGAACAGCCCATCTAAAATTAATAGACGAAAACATCCCCCTGGAAACCGGTGTCTTGCTGGAAGCGCAGCCACCGGGAAAAAGCCTCGTGCACATGGGGCTTTTGTCCGGCGGGGAAAAGGCCATGACAGCTATGGCTTTTCTTTTTGCCATTTACCTTATTAAACCCAGTCCCTTTATTATAATGGATGAGGTGGATGCCCCCCTGGATGAGGCCAACACAGACCGTTTTAACGACCTTTTGGCGGAAATACGGAAATCCTCCCAGGTTATCATGGTTACTCACAACAGAAATACCATGGAGGCATCGGAAAGGCTTTACGGGGTCACCATGGACAAGACCGGTATTTCCAAGCTGGTTTCCGTAGACCTGAGTGATCACAAAGAGCAAGCGGCCTCTTAACTTATTCTTTTTTTTCGTTTTACAGTAGCTAATCTCTGCCAACCGCCCCACTTGTATCCCAAGTATCGGCCTTATATTTATCTCTCACAACCCTTCCCCGGTACCAAAAAGGGAGATCACGGGCATCTCTTTTTTTAAACGTATCATTCCTTTGCCTTGCCTTTCCAGGTACCTCCACGGCGGGCGGGGATGACTCAGGATATGCTATCCGTATAACCAGGAGTTTTCATAGTGTATCTTTGCCTATCGCCCACCTTGTATTCGAAGCATGGGCCGGATATAGATAAGGATTCTTCTCCGTTTAAAAATAAGAGACACCCGTACTCTCCCTGGGTGCAATTAGCCGGAATATTTATGAAAGGGCATAATATGTTTTTTAACCTTGAACTGTGAACATGGAACCTGGAACCTGTGTATTGAAATACCACAGGATTGGGAAGTGCTTAAAATATTGGGGGGTTACTACAAGGATTCTTTAATTTGTTTATGAGTTCTCCGGGTGTAAGAAAAATTTTAAAAAAGGCAAAAATTTACGTGAATCTCGCAAGGAAATGGGCTAATTTACGAACAAATATTTGAACCCGGATGTACAGCAGCCACCTGCTGCTGTATGAAAGGAGATACGCTTGCCTTGAATAATTCATATTACCAAAATAATTCCCATGGAAGAAGGCTCTGGAGCAAGTTGGCCAAAACGAGTTCCAGGATAACCAGATTGATTACCGGGAAAAAGGACCTGGACCCTGAGCTTTTGGAGGAGCTGGAGGAAACCCTTTTGACCTCGGACATAGGCGTGGAGACATCGCTGGAGCTGATACAAAACCTAAAGGAAAGGGTGGAAAAAAACCCGCCTGACAGCCCGGACCAGCTGAAGAATGTTTTAAAAGAGGAATTAAAATCCATCCTGAAGGAGACAGGGGAAGGCCTTCCCTCCGAAAATATGTTCGAAAACCCCACGGACAAGCCCCATGTAACCTTATTCGTGGGAGTAAACGGCGTGGGGAAAACGACTACCATCGCCAAGATGTCACATTATTTCAAGCGCAGAGACCAAAAGGTGATGCTGGTGGCCGCCGACACTTTCAGGCACGCCGCAATCGAGCAATTGCAGATATGGGGTGACAGAACAGGTGCGGAAGTAATAACCCAAAAAAGGGGTGCGGACCCGGCGGCCGTTGTATATGACGCCCTTTCAGCAGCCAGGGCCAGGAACACGGACAGGGTGTTGATCGACACAGCCGGAAGGCTTCATACCAAGTCAAACCTCATGGAGGAGCTAAGCAAACTTCGCAAGGTTGCCGGCCGACAGGTGCCAGGATCTCCCCACCGCATAACGCTTGTGCTGGACGCCACCACCGGCCAGAACGCTATCATCCAGGCCCGGGAATTTTCCCAGTTTCTGGGTATAACAGATATAGTCCTCACCAAACTGGACGGAACCGCCAAAGGGGGAATAGTGGTCGCGGTGGCACGAAAACTCCAGATACCCATTTCCTTTCTAAGCATAGGAGAGGGTCTCAATGACCTCCAGGAATTCAACACAGGGGAATTCGTTGATGCCCTGTTCGCATAATCCCTGCTACCGGAAAACCTGCTCAGACATCAAGCCTTTCGATTCACGACCGAGGAAATATCCCGGACTCGTTTGCAAAACCTTTTAGGGGAACAACCGGAAAATGTCTGAAATACTTGTCGGAACCTCCGGGTATTCTTACAACGACTGGAGGGGTATATTTTATCCCCGGAATATGCAACCCCAGTATTTTCTTTCCTTTTATTCACGGGAATTCAATGCAGTGGAATTGAACTTCTCATATTACCGGATGCCCAACCCTCACCAGTTCGTTCAGATGCTGAAAAAATCCAACTACAGGCTGGAGTTCGTGGTCAAGGCCTTCAGGGAACTTACCCATGAGATCACAGAGAAGTCAATACCGGAGACCCTTCCCCTCTTTAAGGACGCCCTGGCCCCCCTCGTGGAAAACGGGAAGCTGGGCGCCGTCCTTCTACAGTTTCCCCAAAGCTTTCACTACACCAAAACTTCCCGGATTTACCTGGAAAAACTCATCGAGGGGCTGAGGCCTCTCCCCCTTTGCGTGGAGTTCAGGCAAAGGGAATGGCTGAAAAATTCGGTTTACAATACTCTTAGCAGGATGAATACCGGCTTCGTTTGCGTAGATCAGCCCCGGTTAAAGGACCTTTTGCCCCCTTTGTCTATTGTCACCTCTGATCTCGCGTATATCAGGTTTCACGGCAGGAACCGGGCAAATTGGTACAAGGGGAATTCAAGTGAAAGGTACGATTATCTCTACGCCGAGGAAGAGCTGATGGAATGGGTTCCCGGGGTGCAGAAACTTGCGGAAAAGACAAAGAAAATTTTTATACTCTTCAACAACCATATAAAGGGCCAAGCGGTTAACAATGCCAGGATGATGATAAATCTTCTGGGCTAAGCGCCCATAACCTCCTCCACCTTCCTGGAAAGCTCCCTTATGTTAAAGGGCTTCTGTATGAATCCGTTGCATCCCCTGGCAAGTATCTGGGCGGCCTT
>CAZZPR010000006.1:0-64378 GCA_964655655.1 uncultured Desulfobacteraceae bacterium
TCAAGGTTAAAAAACATATTATCCCTTTTTAACAAATACCCAGGTTCCCTCCCCCCGGGGAGAGTGCGGGTGTCTCTTATTTTTAAACGGAGAAGAAGCCTTATCTATATTAGGCTTATGCTTCGAATACAAGGCGGGCGATAGGCAAAAAATAAACTATGAGAATTTTGGCTGATACGGATAGCATATCCGTGTCGTCTCCGGCCTCACCTGGAAAAATTAGGGATAAGAAAATTAGGTTTTCTGGAATACATAAATGATAATCCCGAAAAAGTTATCTTTTTTTGTAACTTTTTTGTTGCATAAAACAGCAAAGTTTTGCTATGAACCCACTGGAAATGTATCTCAAAAATTAAGAAAAAACATGGTAAAGCAATTTCAATCAGGCCCTTTAAAAACATGGTGTTTAACGCAACTATAATTTTAGCAGGAGAAAGTAAGAAATGGGCGGTAACGGTAAAAAATTGAATTCAGTGCTTGTAGCGGGAGCCGGAGTAGCAGGAATACACGCTGCATTAGATTTAGCGGAGATGGGCTTCAAGGTATACCTTACAGAGGAAAATGCCCACATAGGAGGGCAAATGACCCGGCTTTACAGGACCGCTGAGGATAATTTCGCCCTGGGGATGATCACGCCGGTGCTTTTACAGGCGGTTAACACCTCTAATATTGAGATACTGCCGTTAGCTCGAGTAAAAGATATAGATGGCGAACCAGGAGAATTTACGGTGTCTCTGGAGAGAAAACCCCGTTACGTGGACACTGTCAAGTGCACAACCTGTAATCGGTGCTGGCCTGTTTGTCCTGTCCAAGTAGACAGCGAATTCGATTATGGCATGGGGTCAAGAAAGGCCATATATATGCCATATGCAGGTGCGGTGCCCAACAAACCCTCTGTCGACCCTGATAGCTGCCTGCACCTCAAAGGCGAAGAATGCACCAAATGCGTGGATGTTTGCCCCACCGGGGCCATAAACCTTGATGCAAAAGAAACCGTCCAGGAGCTTAAGGTGGGGGCAGTTATATTAACCCCTGGAACGGAGGCATACAGGAAATCCGATGAGGCGGGAAAACTGGGTTACGGTAGAATACCCAATGTCATTGACAACTTTCAGATGGACAGGTTGGTAAGTATCTACGGACCAAGCCAGGGGCAAATAAACCGTCCTTCAGACGGAAATAAGGCAAAAAGGATTGCATTTATCCAGTGCGTGGGCTCCAGGAAGGAAAATGTTGATTTGCCTTATTGCTCGTCTATTTGCTGTATGCATGCAATACGATCGGCATTGTCCGCATTGAATAAGAATGAGGAATATGAAGTTACCATTTTTCACAATGATATTATGGCCTTGTCCAAGCCCCATGAAAAGGTATATGCAGAGGCAAGGGAGAGGGGTGTTAATTTTATAAGGGCTCGGATATCATCGGTTTCCCAGGAACAGGAATCAGCAAATATCAAGATTGGATATGTAATAGAGGAAGGAAACAGGCAGGGCCAAGAAACATTTGACCTCGCGGTTCTTTCTCTGGGGATAATACCCTCCAGTGCCGGGGTAGACCTTGCAAAAAAACTCGGAATATCCCTCAACCAATCGCAATTTCCCGAAACCCCGGGTTACAATCACTTTGCTCTACCCGGAATAGCGGTCGCAGGCAGCTTCAGGGCTTTAAGCGACACGCCCGAGGCGGTGGCCGATGCCCAGGCTGCAGCCATGGAGGTGGCCGATTCTTTATCAGGTGCAGCGTCCGAGAAAAAGCTGGATAAAACCATTCCTCCTGAGATCAGCATGACCGGATTAGAACCCAGGGTAGGCGTGTATATCTGCGAGTGCGGGGGTATCATATCCGAAGTGGTGGACACCAAAGCTGTAGCCGGATTTGCCGATGACCTGGAAGGTGTCATTGAAACCAAGATGGTTGACTATGCCTGCTACAAGGAAGGAGCCCGGCAGATAGAAAAAAGCATAAAGGAAAATGATGTAAACCGGGTGGTATTTGTTGGGTGCAGTTACAGAAGCTTCCTCCCTAAAATCCAGAATCTCATAAGAAACGTGGGACTGAATAAATTCCTGGTAGAGATGGTAAATGCGCGCGAGCTTTGCTCATGGGTAAATACCCGGGAAAAAGGAGCGGCCACTGAAAGGATAAAAGAGGAGCTAAGAGGAACGGTTGCCAAGGTGAAGGGCCTTGATCCTATGCCGATCTATATAAGGGATGTGAGACAAAGGGGTCTGGTACTGGGCGGTGGTGTTTCCGGCATGACCGCTGCTTTGTCTATAGCATCCCAGAAGATACCGGTTGATATAGTGGAAAAAACCGATCATCTGGGCGGGTACGCTGATAATCTTTTTACTGATGCAAATGACAGGTCTATACCCGAACACCTTGACACCTTAAAGAAGGAGGTGGAGAAAAATCCCCTGATAAAAGTATTTCTAAACTCAGAGGTAAGGGAAGTTAGGGGCCGAATAGGACAATTCGATGTAAGGATGCATAACCGTTCAGGGGATTCTGTCTATAAGTACGGCTCCATTATCCTGGCCACAGGGGGTCAAGAATATAAACCAGATGAATATTTATACGGGAAAGACAAAAGGGTAATCACCCAGCTGGAGCTTGAGGGGATGATAAAAGAAAATGATCCGGAGTTAAAGAAATTCGGATCTGCGGTTATTGTGCATTGTGTGGGATCAAGAACCCGGGAAAGACCTTTTTGCTCCAAAATCTGCTGCTCACAGTCTTTAAAAAATTCCCTCAAACTGAAACAAATCAACTCCGGCATGAAATTACACCATCTTCATAGGGACATAAGGTCCTATTTTCTCAATGATCTGCTTTACAAAAAGGCGGAAAAAGAGGGGATAAATTTCATCAGGTACGATGAAGAAAAAGGCATAGATGTGTCTCAGGACGGCGGTTTAGCCGTAAGCTTTATAGATAGTAAAAACCAGGCAAGTGTGGAGTTGAAGCCGGACCTTTTGGTTTTGAATGCAGCCCTGCTGCCTGGAAAGGACAATAAAACCCTGTCCCGTTTGATGGGGGTTCCCCTGGACGAATACGGATTCTTTGAGGAAGAAGATTACATGACCTTTACCCCCATAAACTTCAGCAAGAAAGGGATATTTCTATGCGGGCCGGCACAGGGCCCCAAGGACATAGAGGAGAGTATTTCCCAGGCTAAGGCCGCTGCAATCAGGGCCCTGTTGATACTATCCAAAGACAAGATTTCCCACCAGGGAGTGGTGGCGCAGGTCGAGCCCGGCAAATGCATCGCTTGCCTTACCTGTGTTAGGGTTTGCCCCTTCGGAGTACCTTTTGTCAATGAGGACGGAGTGGCGGAGATCGTTCCCGCGGAATGCAGAGGATGCGGAGTGTGTGTGAGCTCGTGCCCCAATGATGCCATAGAACTCAAGAGCTTTACCGACAGAGACGTTATTCCTCAGATAGAGGAAATGTTCGTAACAAAATAAGGAGATGGAAACATGGAGGAGTTTCAACCAAAGATTATTGCCTTTTGTTGTCATTATTGCGCTTTGGCAGCTGCGGATGTTGCAGGGAAAAAGGGAATTCAGTTCCCGCCTACCGTAAGGATTATAAGGGTTGTATGCACAGGAAAGGTAGAAACCCTGCATCTTTTAAAGGCCTTTGAATCAGGGGCCGACGGTGTGGTGGTCATCGGGTGCAAATTCGGTGAGTGCTATTTCAAAGAGGGGAACTACAGGGTGCAGAAAAAGGTCCAGAGAGCTCAGTCCCTGTTGGAAGAGGCGGGCTTTGAGCCCGAGAGGTTCCGGTTTGATTTTGTTCCCGGTCCGGGGGCCAAAAAGTTTGCGGCTATTTTTAGCGAAATGACGGAAGATATTAAATCATTAGGGCCTAATCCCTTGCATACCCAGACCAAGGGGAATCTCTAAATATAAGGGAGATACATCATGATAGTAGGTGAAAGAAAGCCGTTTTCAGAGATATATTCAATGGCAGAAGGCTGTTCGAAAATAGTGGTGCTGGGCTGCAGCGTGTGTGTCGCGGTTTGCAATGCCGGCGGTGAAGAGGAGGTAAAGATCCTCGCGTCTCAACTAAGGCTGGCCTTTGGGAAACAGGGTAAGGATGTTGAGGTGGAAGAATTAATGGCAATACGCCAATGTGATGATGAATATATGGATGAACCTGAATTAATTGAGAAGGTCAGTGAAGCGGATGTTGTTATATCCATGGCCTGCGGGGTCGGAGTTCAACATGCATGCGCCTTTTTCAACAAGGTAATAGAAGAAAAGCCCGTGCGCGTGGTACCGGCATTAAATACTACATTCATGGGCGCAAACGTTGATGTGGGGGAATGGGAGGAGCGTTGCATCGGTTGCGGAGATTGTGTACTGGAAAAGACAGGGGGTATCTGCCCCGTTACCAGATGTGCCAAGAGCCTGCTCAATGGGCCTTGCGGTGGTTCTTCCAACGGAAAATGTGAAATCAGCAAGGACACAGAATGTGCATGGCACCTTATACTTGAGCGTCTTCAGGCCCTGGGAGAACTGGAAAGAATCAAAGGGGTGGAAGCGTACAAAGACTGGAGACCAAGCCACGACGGTGGTCCAAGGAAGATAGTAAGGGAGGATATGAAGATATGAAATCCGGAAGTAATCTCGAACGTCTTTTGAAAAAGGGTGAATTTGTTATTACCGGTGAGCTGGGACCACCCAAGGGTACGGATTTGGAGGTGGTGATAAAAAAGGCAGAAATGCTCAAAGGCAATGTGGACGCAGTGAACATTACCGACAACCAGACTGCTATAGTGCGAATGTCGTCCATAGCTACCTCCAAAATACTTATAGAACAAGGTCTTGAGCCGACCATGCAGATGGTGGCCAGGGATCGCAACAGGATTGCCATGATGTCGGACCTTTTTGGTGCATCCGCCCTGGGCATTAAGAATATGCTTTGCCTTTCAGGTGACCATCAATCATTTGGAAATCATCCGGAATCCAAAAATGTTTTTGATATAGACTCCATCCAGATGATATATATGGTCAAGACAATGAGGGAAGAAGGCAAGGTAATCTCCGGTGAGGAAATAGAGGGTAATTTTGGTATGTATATAGGCGCCGCAGCCAACCCCTTTGCAGATCCGTTCTGGTACAGGGTACAGAGGCTTGCAAAGAAGGTGGAGGCCGGGGTGGATTTTATCCAGACACAGTGTATATACGATATGAAACGCTTTAAAGAATACATGAAGCAGGTCGTGGATATGGGGCTTCATGAAAAATGCAAAATACTGGCAGGTATCACACCTCTTAAATCCGTAGGTATGGCGCGGTATATGGCTGCAAATGTGAGCGGAATTATAATACCCGAGGATTTAATAAGCAGGCTGAGAGGTGCCGGAAAGGGCAACATAGCCTCAGAAGGGATAAAGATTGCCTGTGAGCAGATACAGGAGGTTAGGGAAATGGAGGGTGTTGCCGGTGTTCATCTTATGGCGATAGAATGGGAGCATAGGGTTCCGGAGATTGTAAAAGCTGCTGGGTTGCTTCCAAGGCCGAGTATGTAAAAAGATATTTAATTGCTTTATAAAACACCAGCCCTTAAACCGGATTAAAACTTATCTGGATAAAACCTTAAAAGGCTTAAAGAAAAAAATAATATTAACTACTTATCGGTAAGGAGGTGAATAAGATGTGTCTGGCCAGTGCTTATTCAAATTCGAATAAGGACACTGCTATAATGGAAAATATTTCCTCCATGGAGATAGACGGAAAAAACATCAAGATAGAGACCATGTTCGGGGAAGAAAGGTTTATATCAGGTAATTTGTTAAAAATAGATTTCGAAGACTCAAGAGTAATAATAGAACTCACAGATAGCCCCGCCGACAAGTAGAAGATAGTCTAATCCCAGAGTTAACCTTTTTTCGACGTCGTAAAATTTTTTCAAAGAATACAGGAGAGCTAAATGGAAGTAACGCTTATTTACGATAACAGTGTCCATACAGCCGGTTTATTGTCAGATTGGGGATTTTCATGTCTGATACAAGGAGAAGGGATACCCAAAATACTTTTTGACACAGGTGCAAACGGGGACTTGCTGCTACATAACATGGAAAAATTGGATATTGATCCCCGGTCGATAGAAATTGTATTTATCTCCCATGCCCATTGGGACCATATAGGCGGCCTTTCAGGGTTCCTGGAGAAAAATAAAAACATTAGGTTGTATATACCCGCTTCGTATCCCCAGCCCCCCGAGGGGGTTGATGTAATCAAGGTTTATGAACCTGCGGAGATCGGGGAAGGCATATTTACCACTGGGGAACTAAGTAGAATTGAGCAATCATTAGCGATCCGGACATCCAAGGGTTTATGCGTTATTGCGGGCTGCTCTCATCCGGGGGTGAAAAACATCCTCGATTCGGCCTCGAGGTTCGGTCAGGTTTATGCCCTTGTTGGAGGACTGCACGATTTTAATCAATTTGAGGCTGTTGAAGATCTCGGCCTTATATGCCCCTGCCATTGCACTCAGCATAAAGAAGCCATAAGGTCTATGTATCCGCAAAAGTTTATACAAGGAGGGGTGGGCAGGATAATAGAGACAGCTTAGGCAACATAGCGTATACCTTGTCTTGCCTCTTCATGAGACCTGATTTTCATAAATCATATTTTTAACCCAGGTTGTGCAGTAGCCAACTACTGCGCAACCTGGGTTAAATTTTCCCAGAACTTTAGCTTTCTGGTGTCAGGCCATTGTTGGAGCAGACTTTTTTGAGTTTTTTCCGGCAAGGGCATCCCTCTTGACTATTGCTTCCTGAGGGCAGTTGGCGTAACAAATACCGCATTTGACGCAGGTATCCTGATTTATTACGCACAGGACACGGAATTTTTTCTTTCCTGAACCTTCTTTACCCTTTTTTTCTTTTGACTTTTTGATTTTTTTATCATCCGGGGCCTCGTATTTAACCTGAGTAATAGATTTTGTAGGACAATTTCTCAGGCAAAGCAAGCAGCCGGTACACAGGTCCTTGTTTATATAAAACTCAATAAGGGCCTTGCAAGACCTTTGCCGGACACCTCTTTTCAATGATATGGGACAGATATTCATCTCTGAAGTGCTTGAGGGCGCTAAGCACCGGATTGGGGGCTGTTTGCCCCAGTCCGCAAAGAGAGCCGTTTTTGATGATATGGCCGAGTTCAAGGAGAAGACCCAGATCCTCCTCTCTTCCGTGCCCTTCTATTATCCTATCCAGTATGTTTAGCATCCTCCTGGTCCCTATTCTACAAGGGGAGCACTTACCACAGCTTTCCTCCTGGCAAAAATTAATAAAATACTTGGCCAGGTCCACTATGCAAACATCTTCGTCCAGGACGATCATTCCGCCTGAGCCGAGTATGGATCCTGCCTCTTTTAGTGATTCATAGGTTATCTCTTTATCGAGGTAGCTTTCTGGAAGGCATCCTCCTGAGGGACCGCCGGTCTGAACAGCCTTGAGTTTTTTCCCTTTTGGTATTCCTCCCCCGATATCATAGATTATCTGGCGGAGCTTAATACCCATGGGCACCTCAACAAGGCCCGAGTTGTTTATACGGCCTGTAAGGGAAAAAACAACCGTTCCCCTGGATTGTCCCGAGCCCATATTATTAAACCAATTCGCCCCGTTTTTAATAATAAGTGGGATATAGGCATAGGTCTTGACATTGTTTATATTTGTGGGCCGTCCCCAGAGGCCCTTGGAGGCGGGATACGGGGGACGTGGGCTTGGATTTCCCCGTTTTCCCATAATAGACGCCATCAATGCGGTTTCCTCCCCACACACAAACGCCCCTGCCCCCTGATTTATTTCAAGATCAAAATCAAAATCAGAGCCGAAAATTCGCGATCCAAGGTACCCCCTTTGCCTCGCCTGGGTAATGGCAATCTGGAGCCTATGGACAGCAAGGGGATATTCAGCCCGCACATAAACAAAACCCCTTGAAGCACCTATGACAAAGGCCCCTATAATCATACCCTCTATCATGCTGTGAGGATTTGCCTCCAAAAGGCTCCTGTCCATGAATGCCCCCGGATCTCCTTCATCTGCATTGCAGACAACATATTTTTGGCCAGAATTCCTCCGACGGGCCAAATCCCATTTTACTCCGGTAGCGAATCCCGCTCCTCCGCGGCCCCGCAATTGAGAGGACTTGACCTCCTCAATTATCTCCTCGGGTGTCATGGCCAAAACCGCCTGACGAGCCGCCCTGTATCCTCCAATGCCAATATACTCTTCAATATCCTCAGGGTTAATAAATCCCCAGTTGGAGGTAATCATCTTCTGCTGCCTTTTGTAGAAAGGGATATCCGACCATTTTGGAACCGGATTGCCCGTGGTGGGATCATGGTAGTGCAGTTTTCCCACAGGAGTTCCTTTAATAAGGTGTGAATCTACGATCTCTTTCACATCGGCCGGCTTCAGGCGGCAGTAAAGTATACCATCGGGCTCCACTATAACACTCGGCCCTATTTGACAGAAACCCCGGCAACCGGTTAGTTTTACCGCCACTTTCAACTGATTACTCTCGATCTCGCGTTCAAATTCCCGTTGAATTTGTTCTGAGCCGGAGGAAACACAACCTGTACCCTGGCATACCAATATAGTTCGCTCTATGGTCACTTAATCACCTGGTTCCAATGCTTCATTGCTTTGTTTCATCAAATCCTCATGAATGGCCTTCGCGGCCCTCCTGCCCGCCCCCATTGCGGATATAACCGTTGCTGCGCCGGTAACAATATCTCCGCCTGCATAAACAAATTCCTTGCTTGTCCTTCCCCATGGATCAGTCTCGATATACCCCCATTTGTTTGTATTGATATCAGGGGTTGTCTTGGTGATCAACGGGTTGGCCTTGCCGCCTATGCTGACCAGTACCTGATCGCAGTCCAATTCGAAAAATGAACCCTCTATGGGGACAGGACGTTGCCTGCCCGATTCATCAGGCTCGCTGAGTTCATACCGCTGACACTTCATTCCGGTAACCCACCCCTTTCCGTTACCGAAGATTTCAACCGGATTTGAAAGGAGCCCGAACTCTATCTGTTCCTCCTTTGCGTGATGGACCTCCGCCGCCCTTGCAGGCATCTGTTCTTCCGCACGCCTGTAGACAATTGTCACCTTTTCCGCCCCTAATCTGATAGCGGTCCGTGCGGAATCCATGGCTACATTTCCTCCTCCAAGCACCGCAACATTTTTTCCTGCTATTAGGGGGGTTTTATAATGGGGAAATAGATAGGACTTCATGAGATTGCTTCGAGTAAGATATTCGTTTGCGGAAAATACCCCATTAAGGTTTATGCCGGGTATATCCAGGAACACGGGCAGGCCGGCGCCTACACCGATGTATACGGCGTTAAAGCCTGATTTATTGAAAAGGTCATCAATCTTTTGTATACGGCCGATCACACTGTTATAATTAATTTTGACACCTGAATCCTCCAGGGCCTTAATCTCCGATTCCACGATTTTCTTCGGCAGCCTGAATTCCGGAATACCATAGACCAGCACGCCCCCACCCCTATGGAACGCCTCATATATGGAAACCTCATAACCAAGCTGAACCAGGTCCCCGGCAACAGTCAGACCGGAAGGCCCCGAGCCGATAACAGCCACCTTAAAGCCGTTGTTTTTCTGTATCTTTGGTACCTGGATAAGACTGTTTTCCCGTTCAAAATCGGCCACAAATCTCTCAAGGTTTCCAATGGCAACGGCCTGTGTTTTATCCCTTTTGCCGCGTACGCATTTTCCCTCGCATTGAATCTCCTGCGGGCATACACGGCCGCATACGGCGGGCAAAACGTTTTTCGTTTTAATGAGCCTGGCAGCCTCTGCAAACTTGCCCTGAGCAACAAGTGCCAGGAATTCCGGAATAGGCACCTCTACCGGGCATCCGGATACACATGGCCTGTTTTTACAGCTCAAGCAACGCTGTGCCTCGGCAATTGCCTTTTCCGGTGTATATCCGTAAGGAACTTCCTCGAAATTACGATTCCGGAACTCAGGCGGCTGTTCAGCCATACCATGCCGATCAATAGCCATTCGCTCTTTAGCAGTTAATTCCACCTAACAATCCGTTATTTAATGTTTTCGGCACATCCATGAGAGTAAAATTGATACACGGCCGACTCCTGTTCCGCGTATGCGCTTTTGCGTTGCAGTAATTCCTCCCAGTCAACCATATGGCCGTCAAAATCCGGCCTATCCACACAGGCGAATTTGGTTTCTCCCCCCACGCTCACCCGGCATGCGCTGCACATTCCAGTACCGTCCAGCATAATGGGGTTAAGGGCAACAATTGTAGGGATCCCGTAAGGTCGGGTTGCCTCGGAACATCTCTCAAGCATATGGGTGCACCCCATAAAGAAGGCCTGATCGATCTTTATTCCCTCCTCAATCATCTCCCTTAGGATATCCTCCACCTTTCCCTTTTTACCCTTTGAACCATCACTGGTAGCATAAAGAACTTGATCGCTTACGGAATGAAGTTCCTTCTCATGGTAAAACATGGCACTATACTGTGCTTCAATGATTGAAATTACCTTATTGCCGGTCTCCTTAAAGGCCCTTGCCAGTGGATAGATTCCGCCGATTCCGTAGCACCCGCCCCCCAAAACCACGGTTCCATATTTTCTTATTTCAGATGGGTTGCCCAATGGTCCTGTTATGGCATACAATGAGTCTCCCGACCTCATCCTGGCCATCTCCAGGCTGGATAGACCAACTTCCAATACATATAAGGTTATGGTCCCGGCCTCTGTATTCCAATCGGATACGGTCAGGGGTATCCTCTCGCTTTTTTCAAAGGTCATAACGATTACGAATTGCCCCGGCCTTATTGAATGCGCAATTTCCGGCGCCTTGATAACCATCCTGTGTTCATTGAATATCTCGGATTTTTCCACTAATTCATACATCGTATCTCCTAAAAATGGATCTCGGCTTTTGTTTGCAGGCGACGCTCGACAAACAGCTTGAAATCAGGCACAAAATCGGCGATAGGAAAGCCCCGGTAAATCAGCGAGTCTTTTGTAACCGCAGGTACAGCCGTAATAATCCAGGGATGCCCCTGAATGTGATTTTGTATTGCCCTGTAATCTTTAATTTTGAATTCCCTGTTTCTCAATGCTTCCCCTATATTAATAGTTATCCGCCAATCAGGGAGGGCAACTCCGGGGGGAGCGGCCGCCTTTGCAATCGATTTTCTGCGATTACCCGTGCAGGTCTTGGTGCCCTCCATCTCTGTAAAAACAGTAGCAGGGAGAATGGCCTGGACTTTATCCGATCCGCAAAGGGGCGAGGGATAGATATCCTGAACAATGATCGCCTCGAGTTTTTCAAATTTCCCCATGATTTTGTCGTTCAGGCTATTTGCCTCCGTTAGGTACAGCATTTTAATATCTTTAAATATTTCCTCAGATTTTTCTGTATCAGGAAAAATGATTTCCCCATCTGCAATATAAAAAATATTCGATTCCCCATTAACCCTGGCAAATTCGTTCAGTGCATAAATAGACTCATCCGTTAGATGGCTTGAGCAAAGTACTGCTATTTCATTTGGATTATGCCCTGACATTACCGAGGAAACATGCTTTATCGCACGATTCCAGTCGGTATAAATCATCCTGCCGTCCTCACGACGAATAGAAGGATATTTCAATCTATCAGGATTGTTAAATAGCGCGGGCAGGCAACACCTTCCCTTTACACAATATTCTCTCTCCCCTGCACCCATGTCCCTTACAGGGTGAACGCCCACCACCTTATTCCATTTGGTGTCAATAATAAGCTCACATCCGTGTTCACAGAGGATGCAGGTTGTGGGGGTTTCGCTGTCAGGATAGCCGTACCACTTGGAACCGCGAACCGTTAGCGCACCCGTTGGACAAACATCAACGCAGTGCATACAAAAAACGCAGCTTCCGTCCACATGGAGCTTTTCGAATGAAGTTCCCACCTTTGTGTCATGGCCCCTTCGAATAAATGAGATGGCGCTTAAGCCGAGGTTTTCCTGGCACACCCGAATGCACCTGCCACAGAGGATGCATAAATTATAATCCCGGTCCATAAAGGGGTCTTCGCGTTCGAGAGGTAACTCCTTGTATAAAAGGGGATATCTGATGTCATTTAATCCGAGATATTCGACCAGTTGTCTAAGCTCACAAATCTCCCGGTTGGGGCACATATTGCAACCGGTAACCCTTCCGGTCTTTGATGAGGGCTCCTCGAACTTCTTGCAGGTTTCCCTTATCGGGCAGATCAAACAAGCAGAAGGATGTTCCGATAAGATTAATTCAAGGGTGCCCCTTCTTAATTTCTCGATCTCTTGAGTATTGGTTTTTACAACCATACCAGGCTTTGCAGGGGTGGTACATGAGGTTACATAACCCTTCAGGCCCTCTACCTCTACAATACAAAGCCGGCATGATCCCGTGGGTGGTAAATCGGGCCTCGCACACAAAGTAGGTATAAAAATGCCCGACCTCCTTGCAACCTCGAGTATTGTCTCACCCGGTGAAAAGGATAGAGTCTTTCCGTCAATGACCATTTTTTCAATCGGTGTAGGGCCTTTTTCCGCTAATTCCATAAACAGATCCTTGCCACTTCCTGAGATTTTTGCATAATTATAAATTTGATTCATTCCGGTATATCTTATCAATAGCCCTAAAAAGCTTTGCCGGGCTCATTTGACCGTGAACCTCGTCGTCAATGGTCACCACAGGCGCTAATGCGCAACATCCCAGGCATGCCACACGTTCAAGGCTGAATAGCCCGTCTTTTGTGGTTTGCCCGGGTGCTATACAGAGTTTTGATTTTGCTGCCTCCAGAATCACGCTGCCTCCCCCAACAAAACATGCAGTCCCTGTACAGACTTTTATATGATGCCTGCCGGGCCTTTGAAATTTGAATTGGGCATAGAATGAGGCGGTGCCGAAGATATCATGTTCACTCATATGCAGCTCATCGGCAATCAAGGCAATTGACTCGGGCGCGAGATATCCGGCGTAGGAATGAATGGCCTGCAGCACAGCAATCAGTTTGTTGGGATTCCTCTCGTATTTTTCCAGAACTGCAATGCTGATTTCTTTTAATCGTTCGGGCTTTGAGAGAGATTCAAGTGAAGGCCTGGTTTCTATTCTTCTTCGCTCATCTATTGCATCGGAAAGGGCCTGGAGCATTTTTTCATCAATGTTGGGAAATGATATGTGCCCGGTCCTGGTAAGTCTTCCAAACCGCTCTATTATCCTTATCTCCTCGGCCTTTTTGCGCTTTAGGGCCTCATTAACCTTTCCCACTATTTCATCGGGACTGAACGGCTTGGCCACATAGTCCATGGCCCCGCGCTTCATGGCCTCGGTCGCCCTTTCAATGCTCGGATACCCGCTTATCATAACAACCGCGGAACCGGGGGAGGTCTCATCCAGCCTTGTTATTACATCCATTCCGTCCAGTCCGGGCATCATCCAGTCACAAAGAACTACATCGAAATACGTATCCATTACAAGGCTCAGACCCTGTTCCGGGCTCTGGCTGGTGACTACTTGAAAACCCTCTTCTTCGAATATTCGCCGGCATGAGGACAAAACGAGGTTATCATCGTCTATAACAAGCATCGTTTTTGCCATTTTGCCCCTTTTATTTTGCTACTTTTTGCCGGGTATCACAAAAACAGGAAAGGGACTGTGCCTCAGGACCTTCTCCGCCACACTTCCAAAGAAGACATGACTGGCACCTGTCCTGCCGTGAGTTCCCAGGACGATAATGTCTACACCTTTCTCTCTGCCGAATCTAATTATTTCTTCGTCCTCTCTACCGGGCCTGGTAACCAGTTCAAATGGAACACTGTTCTCCATGTATTTCACATAGTGTTGCCTGAATTGGTTTTCCATTTCTTCTTGGATACGTCTTCGAATCGCCGCAATGGTTTCATCGTCCAATACATATTCTATCGAGGCTTGCTGCGGATTTTCCCGGATTACATGGAGGATATATAATTTGCCTCCATCCCTTTTTGCTATGCCGTAGGCAAACCCAAAGGCATAATCGGAGTTTTCGGAAAAATCGGTACAAAATAACACCTTTTTGTATTCAGGATATTCTTTCATTTTTGCCCCCTGATCAAAAAATTACCATATCTCAGCGCTCTGCCTCACTTCAAGCCAACGCCTTTGGGCCTTGCTGAGGGGGCCGATATGATCCTCTATCCAGTTTATATCCCCTGTTAGCAGGGCCAGCTTTTCAGCCCCGGTTAAGTCGTATTCATCCAGCGCATCAGCTGCCTGTTCCAATAGCTGGGCAAAAAAATCGCAATCAGATCCTGCCCTTTCCAACACCTTAATGACCTCGTCCTTGTGGACAAGGGCCTGCTCTTCAGGTTCCTTTGCTGCCGCCACATCAAGGGCGGAATTTATTGAATTGACCAATTCCTCGGGGGTAAAAGGTTTTTCCAGGTAATCCGTAGCCCCCAACTTCATTGCCTGTACGGCTGATTTTACCGTAGCATAGCCGGTTATAATGACTACCGGGAGTGAAGGCTTGGCCCTTTTTACATCCCTCAGGACCCTCATTCCCCCGATATCCGGCATGCGGATATCCGTAAGGACTATGTCGTACTGGTTGCGAGTAGCCCGGTCAAGACCCTCACGGCCGCTGAGTGTCGTATCCACCTCAAAGCCTTCATCTGTGAGTATCCTGCCAACGCTGTCAAGGGTTATCTGTTCGTCATCTATTACCAAGGTTTTTTTTGTTTTCATGTTTTTCCTTCTTTTTTTGTAACCTGAAAAATTTTTTAGCGATCCATCGGGAATGTTAGGTTTATTTTAAATCCCACTTTAGTTTAAAATATATTTCCCTGGGACAGAGGGTTCAATCAGGTAACTTACTCAAAAAACAAAAAACCACACCCATTCCTCAATGGGTGTGGTTTTTTGTTGACCACCATTCCCTATTTTCATCAGGGAATATTACTCATTTCCATTAACAGCGCTTGAATTTTGGTAGATAGCCCCGGCTTAATTATTGCTCTTTAAAGGTCATATCCAATACCAACATGTCACTTTCACTTTCCCGGTGTATCTCGAAGCCCATTTTTTCAAAAAGGTGCAGCATTGAAGTGTTCTGCCTCAAGACCTCTGCCGTAAAGCCCAGTAAACCTTGCCTTTTGGCTAGAAATGTAAGATAGGACAGCAATTCCGTTCCGATTCCCCTGTCCTGATATTCATCCTTAACCACCAGGGCCACCTCTGCGCGGAGGGACTGCTCGAAGATACTGTACTGCCCCAGACCCAGGATTTCTTGTCTCCCCAGGCTTTCTTTCACAGCCAGGATAACCATCTCTTTGGTGTAGTCAATAACTGCAAATTCCTGAAGGCGCTCATGGGGCATATCCGTTCGCAAAGAGACAAATCTTTTATACATGCTGTTATCGGAAAGATCATAAAAGAGCTCTTTAAGCAAAGGTTCATCACTTATCTTTACCGGACGCAAAAGTATTTCCATTTTGCTTCTTGTTGTCTTGTAGGTTTCCAGCTCCTCCGGGTATTCTCCCTTTTTTCCCGGAATGAAGGCCTGGTCCTGGTAAATGAGATTATGCTTCTTGGCCTCTTCAATCAGCCAGGACCTGAACCGGGGATGGGCTATGGATATAAGTTCCATTGCCCGCTCCCTTATATTTTTACCGTGCAGATAGGCGATACCGTATTCTGTTACGACATATTTTATATCTCCTCTTGTCAGGGTTACACCGGCACCTTTGGGGATAAAGGGAACAATTCTTGAGATAGTATCGTTTTCGGCCGTAGATTGAATAGTGAGTATGGTTTTTCCTCCAGGGGAAAGCACTGCTCCCCTCATAAAATCGGCCTGCCCGCCGATACCGCTATAAAATGATTTTCCGATTGATTCGGCAGTTGCCTGGCCGGTGAGGTCTATTTGCAATGCACTGTTTATGGCGGTCATATTTTTATTTTGTGCGATCACCAATGGATTATTGGTATAATCCACCTGCCTGAATTCTACTGCGGGATTGTCGTGTATATAATCATAGGTTTCCCTGGTGCCCATGCAAAAGGTTGCTATGGTTTTGCCCCTGTCGAGGGTCTTCTTCGTATTATCAACAATACCTTTTTTCATTAGTTCGACCACGCCATGGGACAAAAGTTCAGTATGGACCCCTAGGTGACTCTTGTTTTCGAGGTTTAAGAGTATGGCATTGGGAATGCTTCCATATCCCACCTGGATGGTATCGCCGTCCTCCACAATCCGGGATACATACCTGCCTATTCGTTGGGCGATCTCATCCGAGGGATTATCCTCGTATTTCAACAACGGTTCTTCATGATCCATAATACAGTCCACATCTTTTAAATGTATGAATGTATCTCCGTGTACCCTGGGCATAAGGGGGTTTGTTTGGACTATTACCAGAGAGGCGTTCTCCACCGCCGCCTTGGTTATGTCCACGCTGACTCCCAGGCTCATGTAGCCATTGTGATCCGGAGGAGAGGTTTGAACGAGCGCAATATCAACAGGCACTACCCTGCGGTGAAACAATTCGGGAATTTGGGCAAAAAACAGCGGAGAATAATCCGCCAGCCCTCTGTTTACCGGATCTCTGGTATTATTACCTATAAAAAAGGAATTCAGCCTGAAGTTCCTCTTGAATTTTTCATCCGTATAGGGGGCCACTCCAAGGGTCCATACATGGAAGATTTCCGTGTCAAAAAAACCCTTGGGATTTGTTTCCACGTATTTAATAAGGGCTTGAACCAGATATTGAGGCTCTCCGCAGGCAGTAGCAATAAATATCCTGTCTCCCCGATGTATATGACTGAAGACCTTATTTTCAGGCAAAAATTTATCCGGATATTCATCCCGCCATCTCTGGTAATAAGAGGTATCACTCATGATTACACCTTTAAAAAATATGTTTTAACCCAGATTGTGCAGTAGTTGGCTACCGCACAATCTGGGTTAAAATAATAAAAGATTTTCCAGGCATTTTCAAATTTGTTTTTTGGCTGATAAAAAAAGAATATTAAGTATAATAAAAATTATTAACATCTCGAAGTTACCTTAAATTGATTCGGGCACTAGCAAGAAAGGAGTATCATGATAGAATCGAATCCAATACTTACAATCTTTATTCTCCTGGTTCTATTATGTTTTTCGGCATTCTTCTCAGGATCAGAGACTGCACTCATGGCTATAAGTAAATTGCGGCTTAGGTACCTGATGGAGTCCAAACCGGTTAGGGCAAGGTTTGTAGAAAGGATTTTGAAAAAACCGGAGAGGCTCATAGGAATTATTCTGCTGGGCAATAACATGGTGAACGTCGCCATGTCCGCTATTGCCACCGTTCTGGCTATATCCTTCTGGGGGCACAAAGGCATTGCCTATGTGACAATTATCCTGACGATCATCATACTCATATTTGCGGAAATCACACCCAAGGTTTATGCAAAATACTTTAATGAAAGGGTTTCATTTTTTGCCGCCCCTATTTTGAACGCAATCATGGTGATCTTCAACCCGGTGGTTGTAGTAGTAACCTATGCAACCAATAAGATTTTACTCCTTTTGGGTGTGGATGTAACCAAGACCAAGGGACCACTGCTTACAGAGGAAGAGATTATGGCCTATATCAGGGTGGGATGGGGCGAGGGGGCCATCACAACGGACGAAAGAAGAATGCTGTCCAGGGTATTTACCCTGAACGATAAGACAGTCGGCGAGGTGATGGTTCCAAAGGAAAAAATGACTGTACTGGACATGGATGCCTCTATAGAGGAGATTATGAAGATAATGCTGAGGACTGGTTATTCCAGGTTTCCCATCACCAAGGGAAAAAACCTGGATATAGTGGGGATAATACACACAAAGGACTTCTTCAGGTTAATAGACGCAAAAAAGGCCCTTTCCATAAGCAAGATATTAAGGCCCCCATATTTTGTGGAGGCGGATAAAAAGATAGATGCACAGCTTCGCAGCTTTAAGGCACAGAGACTTCACCTGGCCATTGTACTGGACAAAGAGGGCCGGGTTGCAGGCCTGGTAACCCTTGAAGATATACTGGAAGAGGTGGTGGGAAGCATACAGGACGAACATGACGTGCATTAAGAAAAGTAATATTTCGGAAACAGGCAGGTCTTTGCCACATCTTGCGGGGTATAATCTGGTTTCTAATTACTTCCTTAAACCCAGATTGTGCAGTAGTTGTCTACTGCACAATCTGGGTTAAAAACCTATTACTTGGAAGTAAATAAAAACTTCAATATCTAAAGAAGGGCGGTTCAATCCTTCCTGTGATTTCTAATGCACAATCTGGGATGATTTTCCCATTTATCCTTGACATTTCACCTTAAAAATTTAATAAGATTCCACTTAAAATCATAAGTTTATCCACAACAAACAAGAACGGAGCAGGAAGCCATGAAAATTCATGAATATCAGGCAAAGGAGATCTTTAAAAATTTTGGAGTGCCGATTCCTTCGGGGATACTGGTTACTTCACCCGAACAGGCAGTGGAGAGTGCCAAAGAAATCCCGGGCCCGCCCTGGGTTGTGAAGGCTCAGATCCATGCAGGAGGCAGGGGAAAGGGCGGAGGCGTCAAGCTGGTAAACAGCGAGGAAGAAATTGAAAGTGTATCCAGGGAGATGCTTTCAAAACCTCTGGTTACTCCCCAGACCGGTCCTTCAGGCCAGAAAGTACGGCAATTGTTGATAGAAGAAGGGCTGGACATCGAAAAAGAGTATTACCTGGGCATGGTCGTGGACAGAAAGTTGGAATGTCCGGTGATGATATTTAGTCCGGCAGGGGGAATGGACATTGAAGAGATATCCGCAACGCACCCCGAACTGGTATTTGTAGAGCCAATAGACATTATGAAAGGATTTATGCCTTATCAGGCCAGGAATTTTTTTTATGGAATCCAGCCTTTGCCCGGAAAGGAAGTCTTTAAAGGCTTTTCCTCCATTATGGGAAATTTGTATAAACTCTTTGTATCCAAGGATTGTTCCCTGGTTGAAATAAATCCTCTGATAACCACCAGTTTCGGCAAGGCGGTTGCACTGGACGCAAAGATCAATTTCGATGATAATGCCTTGTTCAAGCAAAAAGAGGTGGCACAGCTCTATGACCCCCATGAAGTAGACCAACTCGAGGTAAGGGCTTCGGAATACAACCTGAACTACATCAGATTGGACGGAAACATAGGAGCAATGGTAAACGGTGCAGGCCTGGCCATGGCCACAATGGATGTAATCAAACTGGCAGGAGCAGAGCCGGCAAATTTCCTGGATGTCGGCGGAGGGGCCAGCGAGGAGATGGTAAAAAACGGACTGAAAATAATACTAAGCGATGACAGGGTAAAGGCTATTCTTATAAACATTTTCGGTGGTATATTAAGGTGTGATGTCCTGGCAAGGGGCGTAGTGAATGCCGCCAAGGAAATAGACATAAACATGCCGCTCATTGTTAGGCTCGAAGGCACTAATGTGGAAGAGGGCAGGAAAATCCTGAAAGATTCCGGCTTAAACTTTTCGGTGGCCAGGGATATGGCAGAGGCCGCCAATATGGTTGCACAGCAGGTAAATTAAAATATACAAGGGAGAAATTTTATGAGTATCCTGGTAGATGAAAATACAAGGGCAATCGTACAAGGCATTACGGGCAGGGAAGGAGGCTTTCACGCTAAACAGATGCTGGATTACGGTACAAATATCGTAGCGGGGGTAACCCCTGGTAAACAGGGAGAGGAAGTGGAAGGTGTTCCTGTATTGAACAGGGTGAAGGATGCAGTTGAAAATTACGGCGCCAATGCCTCGTGTATATTCGTACCCCCTCCATTTGCAGCAGATGCCATAATGGAGTCTGTGGACGCGGGTATTAAATTAATAGCATGTATTACAGAGGGCATTCCCACCCTGGACATGATTAAAATAATGCCGTCCATCAGAATGAATAATGCGGTACTTATCGGCCCAAACACCCCTGGAATAATATCTCCCGGAAGCAATAAGCTGGGTATTATGCCGGGAAAAATACACAAAAAAGGAGCAATAGGAATAATTTCCAGGAGCGGAACCCTTACTTATGAAGTAGTAGACCAGTTAACAAGAGTTGGATTGGGGCAGTCTACTTGTATCGGCCTTGGGGGAGATCCCATAGTGGGAACCTCGTTTATAGATCACCTGCAGAGGTTCAAAGAAGACGAACAGACAAAAGGCGTAGTCTTGATAGGTGAGATAGGGGGTACTGCGGAGGAAGAGGCAGCCGAATATATACACAGCGAGTTTAATAAGCCAGTGGCGGCCTTTATTGCAGGGCAAACTGCACCCCCTGGAAGAAGGATGGGTCATGCCGGGGCTATAATCTCCGGAGGCAAGGGAAAGGCTGAGGACAAGATCAATGCACTAAAATCCCGGGGGATAGCGGTGGTTTTAAATCTCGGGGAATTCGGCAAAGTGGCCTTGGAGGCATTTAAGGGCGCCTAAAGTTTCATTGACTTCCCTAAAAATATCGTTAATATAGTTTGATAAAGGTCCCTAAAAGGGAGGTATGTAGATGTTTGGGCTTGGTGTGCCAGAGTTACTTATAATTCTGGTTATAATATTGGTAATATTCGGCGCCGGCAAGCTTCCGGGGATAGGTAAAGGCCTCGGTAAGGGAATCAGGAATTTTAAAGAGGCTACTTCCGGTAAAAAAGAAGAGATCTCATCCGAAACCGACCAAGAAAAAATTGACCAAGAAAAAAAAGAAGAATAGCTGAATCCTACCCGGAATCCGGTACTGTTAAAAGGGTATATCATCTTCCGGGGCATCCACAGGCTCCTGATCCGGAATACGCTCCTCCCAGGTAGAGGTTTCTGCGGGTTTTCCGGGCCTGTCCAACATTTGCATTCCTAGGGCTATAACCTCTGTGGTCCACCTTTTTCCGCCTTCCCGGTCCTCCCAGGTTCGGGTCTGGAGCCTGCCTTCTATATAGACCAGGCTACCCTTTCGTAAATACTCGCCGCATATCTCACCCAGTCTTCTCCATGCTACAATCCTGTGCCATTCAGTCCTTTCCTGCTTCTCTCCGTCCCGGTTGGTCCATTGTTCCTTTGTAGCCATATTGAAATTGGCAACCGGAGCCCCTGAAGGCGTATACCTTACCTCGGGATCGGCACCCAGATTTCCAATCAACATCACCTTGTTCAAGCTCGCCATAGTATCCTCCTCGTAAAATTTTAGGCTACCAAATCTAACATATACGATGAAAATTTCAACTTATTACTTCCATAATATAGAACACTTGATCAAAGGAATTTCTTTTGATGGCTTCGTAAAAAGCCCGACTTCCATTCGGCAGGCTCATGCCCTGAGCAAAGTCGAAGAGCTGAATTGCGCTGCATCCTTCAACTGCCTGCTGCAGGTAGGTCACTGTAGTGTACCATAAGTCCTCCTAATTCCTCAGGATTTGCGCGCCTTGAATTTGGTTTTTTTACGGGGGCGTCGGATATCGACTTGTTGCGGGGCCGTAAGTGTTGAATACTGAACTCGTGAGGAGAGGTCTTAGGCCCAAGCTCTGTCAGCCATAACAAGGTCGGCAAATTCCCTGAGATCTTTTACCGCATCTATATGCTCAGGTTTTTCGGATTTCCTGTCCAGATAAACGGCCTCCATTCCAAGTTTTTTTGGAACCAGGTAGTCAAATTCATAATGGTCACCCACGTGTATGCAAAGGGATGGGTGGATATTGACGTTATCGCAAACAAGCCGGTAGAACTGTGGTGTCTTTTTGACCTGGCCGAAGTCTGAGGTGGCTGAGAATATCTTGGAGAAATATATCTCTATTCCGGCGTCTGTTAGCTCTTTTTCCACAAACTCCCTGGCGGCGTTGGACGTTACTATTAGATCGAAGGACTCGCCAAGGCTTTCTATGGTTTCTTTTACTTCCGGGTACGGCTTTATCTTATCCCGGTGTATTTCCAGGAGTTCCTCCCAGCTTCCGGAAAGCCCAAAATATTTAAACCAGTAACTGATATCATACCACTCAAGGGCACCGTCTCCAATCCTCTCGTATTCCGCCCTTACTAAAGATGTGGCCCTGGTGATGTCGATGCCGTGTTTTTCCGCATAAAGCTCGGGTATCCCCATTTCCCACACGGAGGTGGTGTAAGAAGAATCGATGAGAGTTCCATCCATGTCAAAGGATATGAGCTGTTTTTTTTCCATTCCCGGTACCTGGAATCAAACGATGGTTTTTATTACCTTGTTAAGTACACAGAAAAATAAGAAGAATTTTTCCGCCCCTTATCAGCCACAGAGATATAATTAAGTAAACAAACGTATGATGTCAAGAGAGGTTTCAAGGCAAGCATGCAAGAAGTCTATTTTGATTCATGTTTTCCACTTTGTGCCAGGCCGGAATTAATTCTATGAACCCCGACTGTTTATCATGTGACAGATGTCAAAAAATTGTCAAACACGTAACAATAATGTGATGGGGTAAAAAAACTTTACCAGGAAAGGGGCTTATAAATTGCTGGCTCAAGGGCTTTTAGCTGCTTAAAAAGGGTTGGTACAGATTATGCAGTTTAAGCATATTAAAGACGCACCGGCTTTTTCCTGTAAACCAAAGAGGGAGGTTTCAAATGAAATACGAACCTAATCCAATTGGCAGGGAAGGCGCAAGAAACCTTTACTGCAAGTACTACGGAGATTGTCTGGATTGCGCCATATCAAAAAAGTGGCGGGACTGGTCCTGTGTAAGGTGTGCATATAGATTCTTGGAGGAAAATAGGGAAATAGTTTATGGAGCAAGCGATCCGGATGCGAGCTATGAAATGCCCTTGTTGTTGCCAAGAAAGACCATATGCAACTATGTCTGAATTGTAATTATGGGTACCATTTTATGTAATGCATCCTTCTGTATTCACCAATTCCCTGATTATCCAACTCGTATGCAGTCCCGAAATTCCTATCCGGCTTACCGGCTGAAACGAAATCCTGCCCGGCTTACATTTTTCGAAAGATTGAATGGGGATATATATTCAGAAGCGGCCCGGTCCGCCGTATTTGTTTCCACTGGCGAACATGCGGGCAATCAGTTTGCTCATATGGGTGAGCTGGTCTCGCGGGGCAGTCTTTTCCGGGGAGAGATCGCTGAATGTCAGTAGAAGTCCATTGAGCGCTGCAATAAAGGACTGTGCCAGGATATCGTCGTTTTCACGGGTATCCATAGCTGCAAAGATGCCTTTAAAAGCCTCTACCAAGAGTGAGTGGATTTCATTCATCTTTTTCCGTAGTTCCTTTGAGGGAGAACCTTCCAGGGTAAAGTAGCCCATCATTCTCACGTAGTGCAGATGGTCTGCCAGGTAAAGCACATATGCTTGCGCATTTGCGGTTAGGGGATCTTCAGGGTTGCTGCATGTTTTTTCCTTAAGATTTGCAACCAGGTTTTCAATTCCCCTGCAAAATGTTTCCAGGAAAAGCCCTTGCTGATCCGGAAAGTACCTGTAAATCAGCGCGGGGGATATGCCGGCCTCCTTGGCGATGTCGCGAATGTTAACCTTATGGAAGACGCGGGAGGAGAACACCCGTTCCGCCGCATCCAGTATAAAATCTCTTCTGGCCTTTCTTTCCTGTTCTTTCAGGTCCGCAAATGTAGTTTTTTCTTTCATTTTTGCCAGCGCAACATATGGGGCGTTTTATGAACACTGTTTACTTCAGTGATTAATTCTATAATATAAAAAACATAAAAATAGTTTATGGTCAATATATATTATATTGACCTGGTTAAACCCAGATTGTGCAGTAGCCAACTACTGCACAATCTGGGTTAAATGTGAGGTTCAGGCTATTTTGCATAAAAGGAAGCAACTGGTTGCAATAAGGGCTTGGCGGGTGACTTTTTGCCTTGCAGTGCAAAGGCGCTTGACTGGTTTATGGCTAAATGATATTTTTTTGTAAATTTACCAAGGATGATAGCCTAAAATATTTTTTGTGGGATCTATGAAAAAAAAGAGGCCTTTTCAGGAACTCAAGGCACTGGAGCGCAAGGCGCGGCAGAACATTATTGTGGATGCTGCAGAGAGGGTTATAATCTCTCGTCCCTTTGATCAAGTCAATATGAGGGATATCGCAAGAGAAGCAGGGGTTTCCCCTGCATCAATCTACCGGTATTTTCCCTACCAGCACACACTATACATGGAAACATTCTTTCGATGTGTTAAGGATATGGTATCACTTTTTTCCGATCTTGCTGAGGAACAGGAGAGCAAGGCAATAGAGCATATTGCAGAGAATTTTATTGATTATTTTTTCGATAATACCCATTATTTCAAGATGATGGGGCATTTTATCCTGGGGACTGACATCGATAATAATACCAAAAAACGGCTCGAGGAGGGATTGAGATCGGTCTTTGAACAGTTCGACATCATTTTTAGGAGTATAAACGTCAAGGGAGATGTACGCCTCCTTTCCAAGTCTTTTTTTTATTCCCTTTATGGCATTCTGCTGACCGCTGGCGATTTATCGGGGGTTGCCGGAGAACGATCCAGACGGCAGATGAAGGAGATGGCCCACATAATTGCCACTATGTTCAAAAACAGTGCTTCCACTCTCACGCAATGAGATAAAATTTATTCCACCTGAACAGTGTTATATTTTTCATAAAACTTTTGCCCCTGTTTTTTTGTTTTGGAATACAGTGCCCGGCAGTGCCCGAAATATTCGGGGTTTACTTTGGGGAGTCTTTAAAGAGGTTTCTTGAGCCCCGAATATGAGGGCACATGCTTTGAGGCCAGTAGATATTGCCCTGAGAAAATGGGCAGGGCTTTGGGGG
This sequence comes from uncultured Desulfobacteraceae bacterium, assembly GCA_964655655.1. Classification (GTDB taxonomy): domain Bacteria; phylum Desulfobacterota; class DSM-4660; order Desulfatiglandales; family B25-G16; genus CAZZPR01. The sequence continues at coordinate 24,844 of CAZZPR010000006.1, forward strand.
GAGGGGTGCCTATTAGCGAACTGGGTTCTTTAAAAAAATTTGAAGACAGGAAAAAATTTGGATCATTATCAATGCTCAATAGGTGGGTTTTTGGAGGATGGTTGAGGGGAGGAAGGGCTTTTTAAGTAAAATTTTGCTGGATTGGGTTAAAAAAATTTTCTATTTAATATTTTAGCGTTGACATTTATAAACGGTATATTTTATAAATGAACAATGTTCACTATCCTAAACCAAAAATCTATTTTCTTGTTCATTGAACACACCATTTTGCTAATGCATTCATTTTATAGATGCCCTGCAATAGTCTAAAAGTAATTTAGGCATTAAAAAGACTTACGAAAAAATGCGCAGAGCTAAAATTTCAGTAATAATTTGAAGCAGACTATTTTGGGAGGGGGAGCATGCCCTTTTTCAACTATAAAGGGATGGACATTCACTATGAGATTTCCGGTGAACCGGGAGCCCCGGTAGTTGTGTTTGTCAACGGGCTAACCCAGCGGACCCAGCACTGGGATCAATACGCAGAATGCCTTAAACAGGCTGGTTACAGGGTGTTAACCTATGATTTATTGGGCCAGGGCACCTCCGAAAAGCCGATTTTGTTTATTGATTTTTATGAAAACCCGACGATTTTAGCCTCCCTCCTAGATGAGCTGAATATTGATAAGGCTTATGCCATGGGAATATCCTTTGGGGGCGTGATTGTATTGCTTTTCGGAATTGAGTATCCGGATCGGATCAAGGGGCTGGTGCCCATGAGCTGCTTCAGTGAGCTGGGAGGGCAGTTGGTGTGTTACGGGACGAACATGTACGAGGGGATGGTAAGCGTGGGCTTTGAGTATCTGGTAAGGTTGCTGATCCCTGTAAACTTCAGCAGCGCCTGGATAGAGAAGAATCGAAATGAATTGCCCATGCTGACACGGGTGAGTTTTTCGTACAACGATCTTTACGCGATCCAGAATTTGATCGAGTCCTGGAACAATTTTAAACCCTTTACGGACGATTTAAAGAAAATAAAGGCACCGACTCTGATTATTAACGGAGAGTACGACTGTTTGACTCCCCGGTGGTGCCACGAGATAATTCGGCGTGAGGTCAAGAACTCCCGGTTGATATTGATGCAGAGGGTTTGTCACGCCTTTACCCTGGAGATTCCGGAAATAACCGTGCGCATTATCGCCGACTTTATTGAACGGGTGGAAACCGGCAAGTGGAAGGGAGACCAATCGGTTTGGATCGCCACGGACGACCCTGAATCTGAAAACCTTTACCTTCCCTGCAATGGAGATCATAGGCGTGCCATCCCTGTTGCAAAACCATCGGATTAAATAAGGAGAACGGAATGATATCTGGAGAGGAAAAGATAAGTGAAAGGGCCATGCGTTTTTTTGCACAAAGGGACCTGCAGGCCGAGGAGCAGACCAAAATCACCCTCTTTTTGATTGGAATAAAGTCTATAAACATTGCGGTGTTATCCAAGATCTACTTCCAGGACTCGGATTGGGCCCCTTTTTCCTTCCTGCACAGCCAGTACCACAAGGAAATAGAACTTTCCCTCTTGTTGCACAGAAATACCACCTGGAGCTTTAATCCCCTGACATACGCAGAGGCAACCCGGTTGAACATGATGTTGTGGAAAAAGGCCAGAATTCAGGAATACCTTGTCGGTCCCTTTTCAAAGGACCGGAATTTCTTTAACTACCTGGCCCTGACCCATGCATTTATGTCCGAGGTGCGCTTCTTTCCTCTTTTCCCTAATGACATGCAGTTTTCAACTCCATTCCTGATAACACTTTACAGTATAGACGTGGAACACGGCAGGCAGATTCAGACCCAGATCCGCTTGATCAAGGAAACGGATATCCCCCTGACCCTCGATGAAAAGGAAAAAATAATCGAAAAACAGGGCAATCTCGTAAAGGAACACTTTTTAGAGTTTCTCACCTTTCTATGCGAAGAGTAATGGGAGGGCCGGCTTATCTATGAAAACAAAAAAGGATTGTTACAAGGAGTCATTATGAGCAAGAGAAAGCCAATCGTTTTTATTCACGGAAACGGAGACAGCGCCATGGGATGGACTTCACAGATAAAGCGGTTCAAATCCAAGGGATACTGCGAAGATGAGCTTCATGCCATCACCATGAGCCCGCCCCAGAACGAGTCACATAAACATTACGCGGATCAGGTCAAGCCCTTTATCGACGATGTTCTTAAAAAGACGGGCGCGTCCAGGGTGAACCTGGTTGCCCATTCGCTGGGGTGCACCGTATCTCGGTATTATATTAAGTTCATGGGTGGGGCGGAAATAGTGGAACGTGCGGTGCTGATTTCCGGCGGCAATCACGGCCTGCCAGCTGCGGATTTGACAATGAACAACCCCGGGGAATTTAAACAGTCGCCCGAGGTAAACACCATGGGGACCCAATTTCTGATAGATTTGAATACAGGGAACAACGGGGACCGGGAGACTTTCGGCCCTACGAAATATATGACCATAAGCGGTCCCAACGACGAATTCTTCCTGTTCTATGAGGCATCTCCGCAGTTGAATGGGGCGGACAACAGAGTTATTCCCGGGTACGGCCACTTCGGCCTGCGGGATTGCCGGGGGTCCTTTGACTGCACGTCTGCATTTTTCGAGGACAGGGCGGAGGAGCTTGGCCTGGGCAGGAGGCCTCTTGAGAATCAGCCGAAGGTGCCCCTGGGATCATGGGAGATCGTGGGAGGCCCCAAGAAAGGATTCTCTGTTTCATTCCGGGAAGACGGAACCTACGAGGCAAGTGAAGGTGCTTCGGCATCAAAGGGGAAATTTAGGGTGGATAATTCGGTATCTCCGAATAGCCTTACCCTTGAACAGGCAGAGGGCCCCGGAGGTCAGGGGTTGCGGTCAGGTATATATCGGATGAGTGTAAATCGCGAGTTTTTGCGTTTGGATGTCGGTGAAGTCGGCGAGAAGGGGCCTGATCAGCTCGCCTTTGCCCCGACCTACGAGCTTAGATATACAGCGGAACCGGTTCCCGAGGGGTTCCCCGGAACATGGAAAATAACCGATCTCGGCTTCTGTGCGGCCGCCGGGTGGACGGAAGGAAAAATAATATTTACCCGGTCAGGAGAATTTACCATCACCGGAGGAAATATTATCAGTCCTACCGGTAGATTCGAGATATCCGGAACCTATTCCCTGACCACCATGCCGGCAAACTCCCGGCTCACAATGGAAATAACCAACACCGACGGGAACATCCCCTTTTTCGTTGTCGGCGAGGTGATGCCCGCGATCTTTTGGTGGGAGGGGAAAAGGATTTGGGCCCGATGGGGAAGTGCCACCTTCGGCATTCCCCGTCCTACCTGTATGGATTCCCCTGTATTGCTGGAAAAGCAGGGGCAAGTAATTACTTAACAGAAGTCTTCACCAAAAGAGGCTTCTAAAAAAGAAAGGAGGCGTTACATGAAAAGCAGGCATTTTAAAGGGTGGATGCCGGTGATCCTGATCTTGGTTGCAGCCATGGCCTTCATGGGATGCGTTGCAGAAAGGCAGTCCTTGAAGGTAACAAACATGAGGAATTGGTATGTTGAAAAGGCAGCCCCGTCTGTCAGCTTCTGGCGTAACCAGGTAGGCTACCCGTTCCCGGTTTGTTATACCGAGGCCAAGGATTCCCGGGGCGTTAACTGGAAGATTGCCTACATGGACGAGTATGCCGGGACAGATCCGGACCCCAAGGTGCTGGTTCTTATCCACGGAAAGGGCGTGTTCGGGGCATACTTCGGGCATGTCATGAAGATGGCCCTTGAAAACGGACTTCGTGTTATAGTACCTGATCTTCCGAACTACGGAAAGCCTATACCCGGAAACCTTGACAACCCGGTGGCCAGAACCCTTGATGATACCCGCGAGGCCCTGCACGAGGTAATCGCCAACCAGCTGGGTGTAAAGAAGGCCACTTACTTAGGCCATTCTCTAGGGGGACAGTGGGTTATGGGCTATGCCCTGAAGTACCCGGAGGCAGTAGAAAAAATAATACTTGAATCCCCTGGAGGCATTGAAGAATTCCCAACCAAGATGAAATTCGGGAAGATAGAGGTTCCCCTGTTCGACCCTTCGTACCTGCGGAACCTGGAGGTCTGGGAGAAGGTTTGGAGCAGGAACCTCAAGGGGGAGTTTGCCAAGGATGAACAGGCCATAAGGGATTTCTACTATTTCAAGAAGCGGGACCCCAAAACAGGCGAGGTTACGGAGTCGAATCTGGGCTACTTTAAAAAGAATAACTCTTATGCCAATTTCGTCACAAGGGTCCGGGTCGAGATGATAGACGGCAACCAGTCGGAATACGAACGATATATCTATACCTATATCCGCGACATCTATTCCCTGGGTGTGGAGGTTCGAAAGGAAGACCCTCAAAGTTTAGTCAAACAGAAGACAAAGATAAAGGCACCCATACTTCTTCTGTTCGGAAAGGAGGAGCCTTTTATCCCCACCACGGTCTTCAGCGGAAAAAAGAACCTGCGCTGGGATATTATCCGGCCCTTCTACAACGATATGAAGCAGGCGGGCAATCCCCCGGTGGTGAAGCTATATCCCGGTTGTGGCCACTTCCCCCACACGGACAAACCGGATGAATTCTCCGCGGACGCGGTTGACTTTGTGTATGAAGGAAAGGTGAAGAACCCGGAAAACGTGGAGACCTATAAAAAACCGTAGTTTACCTTATTAAGCAGGCGGCGGGGAATAAATAACTTTTCCCCGCCACAATAATCTCATACGATGGGATTCGGGATATTGATCAGTCTTTTTTTGGTCAAAAGATTACGGAAAACCGCGGGTTATTTTTCGGGGGGGGGGTATAATGGCGGAGTACCGTTTCAAGAAAACAAAGAATCCAACACTGATTCTAAACGTTGAGCATGACAGCTTTACACCGCGCACCTCGCATGAGATTTTACGCCAAAACATAAAGAACTCCCGCCTGATGATTGTGCAGCATGTATACCATGCCTTTACCCTGGAGATTCCGGATAGCCTGCCAGATGATTAAATCAAGAAAGGAGTCCGTTTATGCCTAAAGTCCAGGCAGGGGATGTAAAACTTAACTATGCGGAACATGGAAGGGGAGATAACATCATCGTGTATATACACGGGAATTTGGGCTGCGTTAACTGGATGGATCTGGTCTGGGAAAAACTGCCCGAGTCCTTGCATGTTTATGCCATTGAATGGCGCGGCTGCGGAGAATCCGACAAGCCGGAGCCGGAAGAGGATTTTAAGAATTATACAATGGTGCAGCATGCAAAAGATATCATCCGGGCCGTCAAGGCCCTTGGTATTAAAAAGTGCCACCTGGCAAACCATTCAACCGGGGGCATTATCTGTACCCATATGCTTCTGATGGAGCCGGATGTGTTCGGAAAGGTATTTTGCCTTGATCCGGTTGGGCCCATGGGCCTCAACATGGAGAAAAGCCTGGAGTTGTTTAAGTCTATGAGCCGGAGCAGAGACAATGCCTGGTCTGTGATGGCAACCGCGGCACCTACGCTGTTTCAGGCCGAATCCCTGGAGCCCGGTAAACTGCCCAGATTTGCGGAAAAGGTTATGGATAAGCAGAAGGAGCTTTATGACCTGCTCATCGATAAAACCCAGGCCCTGAGCGAGGGCATATGGATCGGAACAGCCGTTAATTTGACAAAGGAATATAGGTCCGGAGAGCTGAAGAAGCGGCTCGGGGAGATCAAGCATCCTCACCTGATCGTATGGGGAGAAAAGGATCTTTGGATTTCCAGGGAGGACATGGAGGAAATGGCGAAATTGCTGCCCGACTGCGAACTCAAGATTTTGCCGGGTGTGGGCCACTCCCTTAATGTGGAGGATCCTGCGCGGTTTGCTCAAATCTTTACCGAATATTTCACCGATTGAAACCAAGGCGATGAGGTTACCATGGCTGTAGAAAACAAGGAAATTCTTGGCAATCCTACACCTATAGGCCTGATGGGCCTGGCATTTGGATGCGGGGCGCTGGCCCCTATGGAGCTCGGACTCACCGATCCAGGCGGAAAGATATGGGTCTGGGTCCTTGTGTCCGGCGGCATCCTCCAGATATACGCGGGGATCGTGGACATGATCAACAGGAATATACTGGGGGCCACGGCCTTCACCCTGTACGGCTCTCTATGGGCAATCACCGGGTGGCAGATGGGGTGGGACATAGCTTACCCGCCTATGGTAAAGGAATACATCTATATTGTTTACTGGCTGCTTACCGCGTTTATGACCATAGGCTTCATGACGGTTAGCTTAACCCTTACCCTGGTTTTATTGAATTTTTGGTTATTTTTACCCTGGACATCATCACCGGTTTTGTGCCCGGCATTCACCCCTGGACATATCCAATAGTGGGCCTGTTGCACGCCGCGGCCTGCCTTCAGGTTGCTTGGGCCGCAGCAGGCGGGGTTTTAAACGACCTCCTGGGAAGGGACCTGTTCAAGCAGGGAACACCCCCGTTAAAGTGGCAATATATTAAAGGCAAGGATGACCTGGCTTCCATTGCACGGCACGTGGATTACCGGAGAAAAATCGTGCACGTGCTATACAAGCACTGGGAAGAAAAGGGCTGGGACTGGATATCGACCAAGGAACTATGCAAAACATTGGGGCTTCCTCCCCGGGAACTCGTCCCGGACAGCTGGTACTTGTATCAGAAGGGATACGTGGCCGTGGACGAGGAAAAGATGAAACAAAACCCCGATGCACCCAAACTCATCCGGCTGACCGCTGGGGGAATCGATTATTACGGTGAGCTGCAGAAGAGCAAGTTTAAATTTTAGGGGTTCATCAAGGTTGATTTTTTTATCCTGTAAGGGATACAATCTTATCCACTATTTGGCCGAAACTTTTCGTAAACGCAGAATCCTTTCTGTCCAGCCATTCCACGGACCCGGTGTCTCCCTCTGTAACAATATCCGGCTCCAGGGGAAGACTTCCCAGTAGTTTGATACCGGCCTTATCAGCGGTTACTTCTCCTCCCTTTGTCTTGAATAAATCAATTCTTTTACCGCAGAAGGGACAAATCAGTCCGCTCATATTTTCCACCAGCCCGAGTATATCCATTTTGACCTGCCTGCAGAAGCTGATTGATTTTCGAACGTCCGCCAGGGAGATCTCCTGGGGAGTGGTTACTATAACCGCCCTGGTATCCGGTATAACCTGGGCGACGGTCAAGGGCTCGTCTCCGGTACCCGGAGGACAATCAATTATAAGGTAATCCGACTCATTCCACTCTATGTCTGAGATGAATTGTTTTATAACTCCTATCTTCAAAGGCCCTCTCCAGATTGTGGCCGCATCCTTGTCCCCCAGCAATGCCTCTATAGAGATTACCTGCATGTTGGGCAGATAGCTTATGGGAATACCCTTTTTGGTATCACTTGAGGATAGAATCTGACCCTTTATTCCAAGCAGTCTGGGAATGCTAGGGCCGTGAAGGTCCACATCCATCAATCCGACATTGCAACCTCTTTTGGCCAGGGAAACCGCAATATATGCAGCTACAGTGCTCTTGCCCACACCGCCCTTACCGCTCATTACCAAAATTTTTTTCTTGAAACCCTGGAGCTTTTTCTTAATCTCCTCATCCTGGGCCAGCATCATGGCCTCTCTGCTTTGTGCAGTATCTTTTGATTGTTCTCTGTTGTTCATGGGTTTTTAACCTCCCTGGATTAAATAAAATTTACTAATTACCCTTTAGCATTTTGGAAAAAACCACCATCTCACCTTGCTCAAACCCTATATCCCTCGAAATCACAGGGCATTTTGACATGAAGAGGAAAAATATATTCTTTTGTTCATCGCTCAGGGTCTCATAGTTTCCCTGACCCTTTGATATTATAAGGTCTGCCTCCACAAATTCCCTTTTAAAGTTTTCCGAACACTCCTCAAGCATTGTACCGGGTATATCCGCTCCGTTTTCCAGTACCTCCACGATTTCGTCTATGCCCGCTGCCCGGGCATCCTCTACAAGGGCGTCGTTTATTATGGGCGCGCCCCTTACCACGAACTTTACAGGGAAGCCAATTAATTCCGTTAACAGTAATTTATCAAAGAAGACCTCACCGGCATTATCTCCCAAATAGAGTATTTTTGAAGCCTTTTCTATTTCTTCCCTTAACCCTTCAACACTCTCCTTGTCTATCGGCTTGGACAGGTTTCTGGAAATCGCATCCTTGACCATCTGCTCCGTAATTTGGTTTCCCTGGCCGTAATCTATTGTGTTTCCGGCAATGGATAATCTAACCGCAGTTTCAAAACTGTCTTTTGAATCCTTTACAATCTTTTTTAGAGAAGGCATCAGCCTTTCGGCCAATCTGTTTGAATCTTCTTTTATTTCCCTGTAAGGATCGTCTTTTCCGGTTAAAAGTTTTACTATCCTGTGTATATCCCTCCCAATAAAGGGAGGAGTGGTGTCGAAGGATTGATGGCTGAGTCTGTACAGGACTTCCTTTAATATTTTTTCTTGAAGTCTACTGTCGTCGGTAGCTAAGTTGCTTGCCTTATGTGCCTGGTTAATGAAGCAGGGTATGCATTCTAAATCTGCCTTCAATTTTTAATTCCTCCTGTTTTGAAAAATTCCCTGAAATTTTACAACCCATGGTCTGTTATTTCTCATTTTTTGGCATATAATAAATCACAGCCGCAATGCTTTTTTACTTCTTTCTTGGGCTGTGTCAAGTGTTTTAGTAGTACCCTGAAACCGAACCTAATGCGACTGATCTCCCCATAACCGTATAACAGGCAGGCTTTGGAAAGGGCGGATTCCTGCTAATAATTGGGATTTTTATAATAAACTTGAAAGCAGTAAAAGACTTGGAACCCTTATAAACATCTTAGGCTTATTATGGAAGGCTTGAAAATATGAAAAGGGCTTGCCCCTCAAGGAAACCGAAAATATTTTTTGAAGGGACTTAAAAGGCTTCAAGATAAAGGTGACCCTGGGCTATATAACCCAGGGCCGTCAATTTTTTAATATTATGGTTTTTATTGCCACCTTGGTCCCATTCCGCGTCCGAAGCCCCGGCCAAATCCCATTCCGCGTCCGAAGCCCCGGCCAAATCCACGGCCAAAGCCGGCCCTGGGACCATAACCGTAGGTACCGTATTGTGGTGCATATCCGTATGGGTTAGCATAACCGGATCCACTGGTAAAGGGCGGCTGTAACCCGGCATAATTAGGATTACACCTACCCATTGCTCTACCAGTCATAGGACCCATTCCCTGGGGCCCTGTTCCATCAAATCCGGGCATGATTTTCACCTCCCTTCTCTTTATCTTATTATCAGCATAAATTTAGAGAGCTTTGCAGTTTCTATCAGCCTATTTTTTTTCCAGCTCCTTTATCCGATCCAGAACTAAATTTAGCTGATCACGCAATGCATTTGCCTCTTGTTTAAGTGCCTCGAGGCCTTGACTGGTGCGGGAATAATCTTGGCCCTGGTTTTGTTGCCGGACATCCGGGGTTCCCATTCCTCTGCCCATTCCACGGCCCATTCCTCTGCCCATTCCTCTTCCCATGCCCGGACCAACTCCCCCGCCCGCAAAGGGACCGGTCTGGCCTTGTCCCATTCCGTAATGGTCTGAAACATTGGGTCGATTAGCTACAGACAACTCACCTTTTTTGTAGCTCTCAGTGGCATCCCTGACTGATCCGGTAGCGCCCACTAATGTTTTAACTCCAGCCGCATCCAGGGTCCTGATTGCGTTAGGGCCGATGTTTCCCGTTATTATTGCCTCGGCACCTTTTGATGCGATAAACTGCGCGGACTGTATGCCAGCGCCTCCTCCCAGCTGCATGCTCTCGTTTTCAAATGCCTCGAAACTCATATCCTCCGGATCAACTATGATAAAATACATACATCTGCCAAATCTTGGATCTAATTCAGATTCAAGGTCTTTTCCGGTTGATGTAACTGCTATCTTCATAAACCTAATTCCTCCTCTTTATATTAATATATGAGCATTTTTTATGCCAATTTAAGACAAAATTTAACTCCTTGATATTTATAGCTGTTTAAATTTCCTTTCTATTTAAGTATCATATTTACAACTTTAAAACCAGATTAATGTTCCAATTTGAAACTATGGTGGCCTTTTCTTGAAATAATCTAATATATTCATTGCCACCCACCTGTTTATTCCAGGAACCCCAAGTAATTTATTAATGTGTGCACAGGAAATTGATTTGACGTCACCGAAATATTCAAGCAGTGCCTGTTCCCTTTTTTTGCCGACTCCTGGTATCCTGTCCAGCTCGGAGCTTATTAATCTTTTTCTGGCCCTTTTCCGGTAGTACCCTATGGCTCTCCTGTGTGTTTCGTCCCTTAGCCTCATAAAAAAGTTAAGCACCGGATGCCCCCTGGCAAGGGTTAAGGAGGTTTTTCTGCCCGGAATATACAATTTATCCCCGGCATCACCCCCCTTTTTGTGCGCCTTTGCTATGGATATAACATCAGGGGGATCCGAAAGCTTCAGGGAATTAATGGTATTCAGGACCACAGACAGGTGCCCCTTTCCCCCGTCTATCAGGAAAAGATCCGGAGGCTTATCCTTTTTGAGCCTCCTTTTAACCGTCTCCGCCATCATTGCGTAATCGTCAATCCCCTGTACCCCCTTGATCCTGAAATTTCGGTACCCGGATTTCCTGCATTCACCTCTGAAAAAAGACACAATTGCCCCCACAGCAAGGTCTCCCCCTGCATTGGATATATCTATTCCCTCTATGTGGACAGGTTCTCTGTTTAAATTAAGAAGCTGCTTTATTTCTCTTATTATCTCCGGACTTGTTTTTTCATATTTTTTCAAAAGGCTGCTCTCGGCGTTCTCCGCTGCCATATCAACCAGCCTTTTCCTGTCTCCCCTGTAAGGTACGTTAACAGAAACGCTTTTGCCAGCCGATTCCGTCAGCCATTCGGATATCAAACCCTTATCCTTTATATCACTGGAAAGGATAATTTCGCTTGGTATGCATTCTCTGCGTGGATAGTATTGCTTCAGAAATGACTCCAATATCTCTATCTCAGTCTCGCCTTTATTGGAAAAAGTATAGCCTATGCTTCCGACCATATATCCATTTCTAACCTGAAGCACCACTATCCGTGTCTCATTCCCATAATGAGCCAGCCCGATCACATCTCGGTCTTTCCTGGTGGCAGATATCATTTTCTGTCGCTCCAGGGTGCTTTCCACTGCTTTTATTTGGTCCCTGACCCTGGCAGCCTTTTCAAAATTCAGCTCATTTGAGGCAACACGCATTACGTTTTTTAGATATGATATAAGTTCCCTGCTTCTGCCCTCTAAAAATAACCTTACTTGGTCTAACATCTCCTGATAATCATCTACACTTACATTTAGACAGCAGGGGCCAAGGCATCTTCCCAATTGATAATTCAGGCAGGGCCTTGACCTCTTGGGGATTTTCCTTGTGCTGCATTTTCTCAGGGGGAATATGGATCCCATAAGCCTCAAGGTGGACCTTACTGAAGCTACGGAAGTATAGGGACCGAAATATGATGCACCGTCGTTTTTCAGTTTCCTTACAATCATAAGCCTTGGATACTTGGTATCGGTCTCCAGCTTGAGAAATGGGTAATTTGCGTCATCCTTTAAAATTACATTATATTTGGGGCGATATTTCTTTATAAGCGTGCCCTCTAAAATAAGGGCCTCTTTTTCGGTGGTGGTTATGACATGGTCTATGCTGAAGGTGTTTCTTACGAGCAGTGATAACCTGTGCCCCGCGTTTTTTCTCTTGTTAAGATAGGAGGTTACGCGCTTTTTTAGGTCCTTTGCCTTGCCGATGTATACCGGGTCTCCGGATTGGCCCTTAAAAATATATACTCCGGGTCTTGAAGGAACATTTTTTATAGAATCTCGATATATCATCTCTTCTTATCCGCATTCATAAACGGGCATAGAATTTTATTATAATTTTTTATAACTGTTTAATTTATGGAGTACCAGTTTAATTTTAGGGATATTTTTCGACTGCAAGTACCTTACAAAAGTAATTATTGCAAAGGACACCGCTTTAATTTATAAACTAGAAACGTATAGCCCATTGGTTTTTTCCGGGCTAACCGTTAAAACCGCGCTTACCGGGAAACGTCCGTTTTTTTCGAAAAATTGAGAAATTCCCGTTTAAGAAAAGGTAAAAGAGGAGATTCTGAAAATGATATTGGAGCCCAAATGGATAGATTCTTTAAGCACCAAGGAATTTGAGGACATCATGAGAAGATCGGTGATGGACATTGACTCGGTCTTCGAGGATGTACGGCCTATTGTAGCTGATGTAAGAAAAAACGGGGACAGGGTGGCCCTTGACCACTACAAAAAATATAAACCGGATCTAAGTGCGGGTGATCTTGAGGTTACCAGGGAAGAGATCGAGGAGGCCTACCGAAATGTTGACTCAAGTGTGGTGGATTGTTTGCGCACTGCCTCGGAAAATATAACCAAGTTTCACCAGGCCCAGGTTGAAAAAGAAATGTGGGCTACCGAAATCTCTGACGGTATAACGGCCGGCAGGCTTGTAACGCCGCTGGAAAAAATCGGGGCTTATGTGCCAGGCGGAAGGGCGGCCTATCCGAGTTCCGTTTTGATGAATATTCTTCCCGCCAGGGTGGCCGGAGTAAGACAGATAGTCGCATGCACGCCCCCGGGGGAAGGGATGTCCGCAAATCCCTACACCCTTGTAGCAGCCGATATTGCCGGCCCCGTTAGGCTTTTTAAGGTAGGAGGGCCGTGGGCCATTGCCTCAATGGCTTATGGAACAGAGACTATTCCCAAGGTGGATAAGATAGTAGGCCCCGGCAACAGATATGTTACCGCTGCCAAGATGATGGTCTTTGGCGAAGTGGATATTGATTCTCCGGCCGGACCCAGCGAGGGCCTGATATTGGCAGACGAAACCGGGGATGCGAATTTAATTGCCATTGATTTATTGACCCAGGCGGAGCATGACCCCGACTCAGCGGTGGTCCTTGTCACTACCTCGGAGGATCTTGCCCTTGAGGTTGCCCGGAATATAAATACCCAAATTTCTCAGCTTCCCCGCAGGGAGATTCTCCTATCATCCCTCAATAAGCACTCCCATATTCTTTTGGCAAGGGATATAGACAGGGCCATAGATTTTGTAAATGAATACGCAACCGAGCACCTGGAAATACTTACCCAAGAGCCCTTTATTACCCTCCAAAAGATCAAGAATGCGGGCTCGATATTTTTGGGACCGTTTTCACCAATACCTGTAGGAGATTATGCCTCCGGCACGAACCATGTTTTGCCCACCGGCCGGACTGCCAGAATGTTTTCGGGGCTTTCCGTGGACGATTTTGTAAAGAAACCTACTTTTCAATATTTGACTAAAAAGGGCTTATCATCCTTAAAGGATACCGTGGTTCGCCTGGCTGAAGCAGAGGGCCTTCCGTTGCACGCAAAGGCGGTGCTTGAAAGGTTTAAGTAGAACTTATACCTGCTAAAGATGGTGGTAATTTTCTTTGTTCCGGAGCTGCAAGACTGGTCTTTTTTCTGGTCACCAATCACTCAATACAGGAAAAAACATTTTTCATCTGGTATATGGACTTTTTTATGATATCTTTTGGATAGTAAAAAGGTTCTTTTTAGTCGATTTTACTTGCTTTGCCGGGAAACAAGTACTTGTTGACGAAAATTTTATATAGGTATAAAATTTTGAGCTTGGGTGTCTCTTTCCGTAGTGGTTTCCCCCGTTACTGGATTTTCTTCCGGTCAGGGTTGGGCAGGCATCTCCGGGGGTTGATATAGATCATTAGAAGAAAAGAATCACCCCGCTATTCCACCGGTGGCGGAAAAGGCGTAATAGAGCGGTATAAAGGTGATTCGCTCTTCGGGCAGTTCAGCATAGGGCCTTGACGAAAAGACAATGCCTTTTGGGCAGTTCCGGTATTTTTCTAAAAAGAGGTGAAGGCTTTTAAGCCTTCCTGAAGGCCCACTTTTTACTTCAACAGGATATATATTACCGTCAGTAACCGCTATGTAATCAACTTCTGCTGAGCTGCTTTTTGCCTGTCTTGACCAATAGTATAAGTTACCCTTCTGGGAAATAAGCATCTCTTGTCCCACAAATTGTTCCGCCATCGCCCCCTGGTAGATCTTCAATAATTCGGCCTTTTGATATTCAACATCAACCGGCATACCGGAAAGATAGCGCATCAGGCCGATGTCCAGCATCATAGCCTTGAAGGTTTTTTCGGAAGAAGAAGCCCCAAGGGGCAGGCCCGACGGATCACAGGAAGGGATTTTTGTAACAACCTTTGCCATGCAAAGAAGATTAAATGCCTTCTTAAGGGTAGGATTTGAAAATCCGTTGCCTAACCTTGAGTATTTAATCTGTTGCCCTATGCTTTGAGATACTGATGTCAATGCAGAATTAAGAGTATCTCTGTTTGCCATGGGCCGGTATTTGGCAAAATCCATCCGGTATGTCTCACATGTCTCTGCCTGTACCTCAAAAGACTCTCGCATTGAACCTGTCTCAACGAATGACTTAACGCATTCGGGCATCCCTCCAGTAAGAAAATAGTTCAATAGTTCTTTATTCAGGAAATTATGCACGGCATCAGAAAGGGCTCGAGGTTTTTCAAGCAGACTCTCGCCTGCTTCATTGTTTCCGGTTGCCCTGAGGTATTCAATAAAACAGAGAGGATAGAGGTTGATAGTCTGGATTCTGCCAACAGGAAACGATATATCCTTTGTGGCAAATTCAAGGAGAGAGCCCGCTGCTATTACATGAAGATCGGGCATCTCCTCGTAAAAATATCGAAGCGCGGATATAGCCCCCGGGCATGCCTGTATCTCATCTAAGAAAAGCAGGGTTTTCCCCGGCCTGATTTTGTGCTTGAGCAGGATTTCCAGGTCAGCGCATATCCTCCTGGCATCAAGCTTCCCGTTAAATATTGGATGCAGTTCCGGGTTCCGCTCCAGATTAGCCGATACCAGTGCATCAAAATGCTTCTCACCAAAAGACTTTATTGAATATGTTTTTCCAACCTGCCGGGCCCCTCTGACAATGAGGGGTTTTCTTCGGATGCCCTGTTTCCATTTTATCAGATCCTGATCAATAAATCGTTCCATTTTGATAGTTTTTCCTTATATATTTATATTATATTTTAAATAAACAAGGGTATTTTAAAGTATTTTATTTAAATATGAAAGGATTAAATCATCACACCGGGTAAAAACAAAAACATAACTACCCAGATCCATTTTAGACAGGATTTACAAGATAAAAAAGATTATTGTTGCCTGGAAAAAGTAATTTAGCAATTTAGCTAAGTAGGAGTTATTTATAAGCATCCTTCCTGTGAAGGACCCGGTATATAAAAACAGTTTTTTCTTATCGTCAATCCTGTAAAGGATTCGGTAATCTCTAACCCTAACTCGGTATCCTTCTTCTTTGGCAAGTTTCAGGCATCCGTGGGGTCTTGGGGTATCTTCCAGTCTCCTGATAACGCTTAACAGTTTTTCATAAATTTCACCCTTCCCTCACAACTACCCACAAGCTCCAAAATAGCCTCACACGGCCTTTTCGGAATCTTTCGGATACTTCATTTGTGAAAAAGGGCCTCATCCTTATATATAAGGACTCATGTAGGTAATTTTGAATGGGTCTGAGATGAAAGGAGGTAAATCATGGACTTTATATTTGATCATTTTGGAATAATATTTTTTTGGTAGTCGTTGGCGGAGTCGCAGGCGTGATAATATGGCTGTCCCAAGACAGCAAAGGTGTGGCGGCATTTTGCGAGGAGTTGTTCTCATCCGACGGGCAAGACCATAGGCCGCCAAAGACGACGGATTCCAATGAATTTGATTATAACCCAATTGACCACAGCGACCCTGGTGACCTTGCAAGTGCTAACGGTTACTGTCTTTATTTATCACGCTGGAATTAATGATTTTATCACCCCACCACCGGGTCAGGCATCCCGTCATCCTCCTGCTTATCCTCTTTATTCAACAAATCCTGCATCATCTTATCATTTTCATTCTGCTCTAATTTCCTTTGATAATCTCTTTTTATCTTTTCCACCTGTGCCTGGGTGTTTGTATTATCCTGGCTGTCCCCCGTTACTGGATTTTCTTCCGGTCCCGGCTGAGTTGGCATTTGAGTATCCCCTTTGTATCCGGGTTGGAGTTCCGGCTTCGGAGTAACGGAGTCCGGTACACGTATAGGACCGAGGTCTTTATTATAATCCTCTTCCGGTAACACATCCGGGTTTTGCCATGTTCCCGGATGATCAGGCACTACCCCTTGAGTTTGAGAGTCCGGGGGCGTTTTTAGGTGCTGCGCCTGTAATCGCGTGTAATAATCGGGGTGCGCTCCAACTCCTGCCATCTGGTTGTGTCTCGCAACTTCGTCTGGAGTGCGGGGGTTGATAGATAGGGGATGGGCACTGTTTGTTGGCATTTCCGGGTGTTCGTTAAGTATTTCTTCTTTAACTTTTTCGGCATCATCCGGCATTTTATCACCTTCAATAATCCCTAAAACCCTGTCGTTAAAATCTGGGATAGCCTGACCTTTTTCATAAGGGGTAAGGTTTTCATTAGTGCCTATCTTCCAAAGGGTGGAAAAATCAGGTCCCTTTCGGATTGGATTTCTTCATTTTCCGTGTGTTGTTTTTTTGCCCCTGCACCAAGATTCACCGGGCTTATACTTTTTAAAAGGCTCGGCATCTGAAGCCTCCCACCAATATCCGTTATTGCTTGAGTTATATCTGCCCTGCGTTCTTTCAAATTCAGTGCTTTGTTCATGGTGTCAGCATAGCTGTTGGACCAGTTTTGAAGACGTTGCTTGTCTGCGAATATAGCAGGATTGTAATTTTCACTAAAAGCATCAACAATAGCATCCGGATAATGCCCCCCTTGCTTTGTGCTGTCGTAAACTACCTCTCCTGTATCCAAATTTCCGATAACAGTAACGCTTTTGCCGCGTGCTGTAATTCCATCTACTTGTGTATAGCCGTTTCCGTATGTGATTTTTTTGCCGTCAATAAAATTGTACCCTAGCTTTGCCAGCTTTCAACCGCTCCCTGCATCCTGCCGAACTGCTGCTGCATCCCAAATTTTTGGTAAAAATCCATAGCCTTGTAGGGATCGCCGTCAAAGTTTTTAGCCATGTCCTGCAAACTAAGTGCCTTGCCGGAGGTCTCGGCCATCTTCAACTGCTCTTGCGCCCGGACAAGCTGGTCGGTGCTCATGTCATAATTATTGGCGTATTGTTTCAGTTTCTCCCGGTTTGCCCACTGTCTTTCGGCCTCGGGCTGGCGGAGATGATAAGCTCCTTCCTCCGCTCCCGGCAGGCCGGGGTATCCGTGCTGGTTATATTTATCCATATCCGCCAGTGTTTGGCCCCACCTTTGCCGCTCACTAAATGCGCCGGTCCCCCTGGACTCGGTAATGTTCCGGGCCAAATCCCCCTCACGCAGGGCATCGCCCTTTTCGCTAAACCGCGCCTCCCCTGCCGTATGGGCGCTGGTCCGCATATTTATGTATCCGTCCGGTCCAAGGGCATCAACGAGATCGGTTTTGGCCTCTCCCTTGGCCGCCTCGTCCAGCGCCATCGCCCTTGCCTGATCCGGGCCTAATCTATACGGATTGGTCATCGTGGAGGGCGATGCCATCAGTTTGTGAGCCTCCTGCGCGTGGGTTGCAGGGTCAGCGGCTATTGCCCCGCCTGCTGCCGCCCCGCTGGATACCTGGCCCATCAGCCCATGGCTCATACTTGCCAGGGCATAACCCCCGAACTTAATCAGCATCATGGTTAGCGCAGATGCCAGCATAACCCCGGACGTGCGGATAATCCCGAACAGGCCAAGGGCCTTCATGGTGGCGTCCGGCATGTAGAGTATATTTCTAAGTCCCAGGCCCTGGCCTGCCTGATTCACATGGGCGTAAGCCTTTAAGGAGTAGTCCACGGCAATGCCGTGTATGGCTGCATTCACCACTCCCCCCATAGTTATCCACACCCACAAACCTACCATTGTTCCCAGGGCCTTGAGCACCAGGGGGGTCGGCAGGAACAGCGCAAGGATGACGGTCAGCATGGCAGCAACGGCAACCAGGATAGAGCGCATGATAGGCAGCCACTCATTTGCGATCTGGCCCATTGCAAGCCCGGACCGCATGATGCGGCTGGATGCGGTTTGACTTGCGACCTGATCGAGATTGCCGCCCTGAATAACCTGGAGCATGTGGTCCGAAAGGGCAACCTGTCTCAAGAAGCCTTCCGCTCCCGGATCAAGAGCGGTTGTAACCTCCGCATAATCAGCAAGTGTCGTTTTGCACTTCTGGAATTTCTGGGCGTTGTTTATCCCGGATTGTGCAGTAAAAAACGTAGCGAGGGTTGAAAAACCCAAGCGAGACGAGAATTTGGAGCAATTTTGAACCGCAGGCATATTCATAAATATGTTGAGGATCAAAATTGCGAAAAGGGCGTTGCAGCAAGGTTTTTCAGGCCGCAGTAGTTGGCTGCTGCACAATCCGGGTTGAAATGCAAGGGATAATTTTTTTAAGGGAGTAGAGACATTTTTCAGTTGAGGACGTCGGAAAGATTCAATTTTGTCCGTTTTGTCATCCAGCCACAAATTGCTTGCAAATAAGTTGTGCCTGGCGTAAATTCTTCAACTAAAAAATGATTTAGAACTCTGTAGGTTAAAACATGGACAGGAGTGCCTTGGACGTCATAAAAAACAGGTTCGAAACAGAGGCCTATGCCCAAAAACTCGGTTTAAAGCTTGTGGATCTCAAACCGGGCTATGCATTATTGGAAATGGTACCCGGAGATGATATGAATAACATATTCGGTATGACCCATGGAGGGGCTATATTCTCCCTGATGGACGAAGCCTTTCAGTTATCCTGCAATACCCACGGTACTATGGCCGTTGCACTCAATATAACGGTTACTTACCACCGTAACCCTTCAAAGGGATTGGTGTTAAGGGCGGAATCAAAAGAGATACACCTTTCCAGAAAGACGGCGACCTACGAAATAAAGGTCACCGAGGGAGAAGAGGGCACCCTTATAGCCTCCTGTCTGGCCCTGGCTTATAGAAAAAGCAGGCTGCTACCTTTTCTCTCAGAGGTTTAAACCCAGAATGTGCAGTAAACACCTCATCAAAAAAATATTTAATTTCAGGGAATTATAGGTGCCCGGAAACCAGATTTATTTCCCCATTATCATACAAAACCCCGCCCCTTTCCGAAAGCCAATATTTTGAAAAGGAACCCCACTGAGGCTGCCCGTGCCCGAAATATTCGGGCTTTACTCCATAGATACTGCCCTCCCTCCTTACCAACCCTTCCCCGGCTTCCAGGAAGGGAGATCACGGGCATCCCTTTTTTTAAACGTATCATCCTTTACATGCCCTTTCCAGGTGCTCCCGGCGGGCGGGGAGGCCTCAGGATATGCTATCCGTATAACCGGGAATTTTCACAGTGTATCTCTGCCTATCGCCCGCCTTGTATACGGAGCATAAGCCGGATATAGGGTAAGGAGCTTCCCCGTTTAAAAATAAGAGACACCCGCCCTCTCCCCTGGGGGAAGTTAATCCGGAATATTTATGAAAGGGGATAATTATGTTTTTTAACCTTGAACTGTGAACCTGGAACCTGGAACATGTGTACAGTAGATATTGCCTTGAGGAAACGGGCGGGGCTTTGGGAGGGTGGATGTCTGTTGATAAGCTGGCTTTTTATAAAAAAACCAAAAAACAACAAAACAGGAAAACAGGAAAAGCCTTCCTGACTTAGATAGTTTGATTTAAACCCGGATTGTGCAGCTGCCAACCACTGCGGCCTGAGAAACCTTGCTGCAACGCTCTTTTCGCAATTTTGATCCTCAACATATTTATGAATATGCCTGCGGTTCAAAATTGCTCCAAATTCGCGTCTCGCTTGGGTTTTTCAACCCTCGCTACGATGTCTGCTGCACAATCCGGGTTAAAAACTCGCCGAACAGGTAAAAATTAAAATAATATATTAAATATACGAGAAAATTTTCATTTTTTGCTTGACAAAGGAATGATTTTTTTTAAAAGTGGCAGAAAGTGGTATAAAGTGGGAAAAAAATAGTGGAAAATTCTAATAAAGACCTATTTGAGGGCAGGTCAAGACATACACTGGATGAAAAAGGAAGGCTGGCCATCCCTACAAGGTTCAAGGAGATATTAACCAAAAAGGGGGATTCCGCAGTCGTGGTTACAAACCTGAACAATTGTTTAGTGGCCTTTTCCAGGGATGACTGGCAAAAAATAAAACAAAAGGCAATGGACCTTCCCTTATTTGACAATGCAGCCAATGTATACCTGCGTTATTTTATATCCGGCGCTGTGGAATGTCAGCTGAAACAAGGAAGAATTTTGATTCCCTCCAGCCTGAGGGAATTGGCCGGGTTGAACAGGGAGGTGGTTCTGGTTGGCCATTTGACCAGGTTTGAGATCTGGGATAGGGCGAAGTGGGATGAGGAATTCGAAAGGGTAAAGCAGGTATTTCCCGATATGAGCCAATCCCTTACAGGCCTGGGCATATAAATGGATGAGAAATTGAATGTGGCCCATCAACCGGTAATGGTTGATGAGGTTATGAAATATTTGATTACCGAACCCGAAGGGATATACGTGGACGGCACGGTGGGAACCGGCGGCCACAGCCTGCATATTTGCGGGGGATTAGCACCACGGGGAATGTTGATCGGTCTGGATGTAGATAAGTCTTCCATAGGGCTGGCAAAGAATAGGCTTTCCCGCTTTAGCAACAGGGTGAGATTAATAAGGGAAAGCTATGTGAAGTTGGACAGGGTGATCCGTGATCTCGGAGTGGAAGAAGTGAACGGGATCTTTTTGGATCTGGGTTTGTCCTCCTATCAGCTGGAATCTCCGGGCAGGGGGTTTAGCTTCGGAAAAGATGAACCCCTGGATATGAGGATGGACCTGGACGGCGAGGTAACCGCCATGGACCTGTTAAGCAACCTGTCTTCAGTGGACCTGCAAAAGATCTTTAGGGAGTATGCCCAGGAAAGATGGGCCGGGCCCATAGCCAGGGCAATAGTAGAGGAGAGGCAAAAGGCAACTGTTTCCTCCACCGGGCAACTGGCACGTATCGTGGAGAGCGTTATCCCCTCTAAATACCATCCAAGAAAGATACATCCGGCTACCAGGACCTTTCAGGCCCTCAGGATAGCTGTAAACAAAGAGCTGAAAAATATTGCAGCATTTCTGAAAAAAGCGCCCGGAATGCTAATAAAAGGAGGCAGGCTGGTCGTCATCTACTATCATTCATTGGAAGGAAGGCTTGTAAAGCAGGCCCTCCGTAGTTGGGAGAGGAAGAATAGTTCCCCCCGGCGTCTCCCGGTTTTGCAGGACAAAAGCTTGCCTGTTATGCGGGATTTAACCCGCAAGGGAATAAAACCGAGCCAGGCAGAGGTGGATATCAACCCCAGGGCAAGGAGTGCAGTTATGAGGGTGGCGGAGAGGGTATAACATGAAGAAAAAAGTTACCCTAAGGTTGCATCATTTTCTCGGAATAATCTTTTTTTTGTTTTTGGCAGCCGGGATGTCCCATGCCTGGATTAATTTCAACATTACCCAGCTGGGTTATAAATTGAGCCGATTAAAACAGGAGATGTTGGAGGTGGAGGAATACAACCAGAAACTGAGGCTGGAGATGGCCTATTTGAAATCGCCGGAGTACCTGGAAGAGGAGGCCTTAAACAGGGCAGGCCTTAGATCGCCTTCACCCGAGCAGATAATATTTTTGCGATGAACCTTAAAGATAAAAAGTGGATAAGGATCAGGATATATATAGTGAGCGCCGGCTTTTTCCTGATTATGTGCGTAATCTTTCTTAGGACGTACCAACTGCAGATCATTGAGGGCGAGAGGCTTTCCGCGCTGGCAAAAAAAGGCTATACAGGCAGGCTGACCCTCACCACCAGGAGGGGGACCATATTTGACAGAAGCGGCAGGGAATTGGCTCTAAGTATTGAGGTGGGGTCCATATATGCCTGCCCGGAGAAAATAAATGATAAGCTCAGGGCGGCAAACCTTGTTTCAGAGGCCCTAAGCGTTGACAGAGGCGAGATTCTCAGAAGGTTAAGAAGCCCTCGTCCATTTGTATGGATAAAAAGAAAGGTTACTCCGGAAGAGATCAGAAGTGTCAGGGAGCTTGACATAGAAGGTGTAGAGATTACAAAGGAAAACAGGCGTTATTACCCTTCCATGGAGACCTGTGCTCATGTGGTAGGTTTTGCGAGCCAGGACAACAAGGGGCTTGAAGGCATCGAGTTGAAATATGACACCTATCTGAAGGGCAGAAAGGCAAGTTTTAAAAAGATACGCGATGCACTGGGCAGGTCCGTTTTCTTTGGAAGGGCCGAAAAAGAGAGGCAGGGCCCCTTTGACCTGGTTTTAACCCTGGACAAGGAAATTAGCTACAAGGCCCAGAAAATGCTGAGGAAGGCAGTTAAAAATACTGGGTCAAAAAGCGGTGTATGTATAGTTACCAAGCCGCGCACCGGTGAAATTCTGGCCATGTCCGTGGTCCCGGAATTCAATCCTAATATTTTCTGGCGTTTTGAACCTTACCAGTGGAGAAACAGGGCCGTTACAGATTGCTTTGAGCCGGGGTCAACCCTCAAGGCCTTTCTTCTGGCTTCTGCCCTGGAAGAGGAAGCAGTTGATCCGGAAACGGTTATTGATTGTGAAGACGGGCGCTATGAGGTAGGGGATTTCGTTATTCACGACAGCAGGGCGTTCGGAAAATTAAAGGCAAGGAATATAATTAAATATTCCAGTAACATAGGTGCAATAAAAATCGGTCAAAGGCTGGGCGCGGAGAGGTTTCACCAGTATATGAAGAAATTCGGTTTCGGGGAGGTATCCGGAGTGGATTTTCCGGGCGAAAGAAAGGGAACGTTGCGTTCCGTGGAAAGCCTCAGCCGGATCGGAAAAAACACACTGTATTTCGGACACGGCATATCGGTTTCTCTTTTGCAGCTGGCCATGGCCTTTGGGGCCGTGGCGAACGACGGATTTCTGATGAGGCCGTACCTGGTGAAATCCATATTGGATAAGAGCGGCAGGTGCATAAGGGAATTCAATCCCCAAGTAAGAAACAGGGTTATATCCGCGGAAACCGCCAAGACGGCAAGGCGTATACTGGAGGGAGTGGTAAAAAAGGGCGGTACTGCTACCAGGGCCGCAATAGAGGGATACCTTGTAGCAGGGAAAACAGGGACCGCACAAAAGGTGGACCCCGTGAGAAAGACCTATTCCAAGGAGAAATTCGTGGCCATTTTTGGTGGCTTTGTTCCATCCGATTCCCCTGAGGTCGTAATTTTAGTGGCCCTTGATGAGCCGAAGGGAAAGCCGTACGGCGGGGTTGTGGCTGCACCTGTATTCAGGGAGGTAGGAGGCTGGGTCCTTAATCACATGAATATAAGACCGTCTGTGGAGCTTGAATCCCCTTTACCACCGGAGCCAAAAAGAAAAATTAAACCGGTGTCGATCGACCCTATAAGCGAAGACGCTGTACCGGATTTTCGCGGACTCAGTATCAGGGAGGTCTTGAGAAGGGCTGAAGGCCTTGGCGTAGGAATATCAATTCAAGGCACCGGTCTGGCGGCGGAACAGAGCCCGGAGCCTGGTACCGAATTGGAAAAAGACATTAAATTAAAGGTGAAATTCAAGCCCGTTGGCTGAGGGTTTGTTAGGTTAAAGGGGTTATTTCCATTATTTGTTAGAATGTAAAGTGCTTAATACGGGGCCAATACGGTGTTGGGGATATGCAAGATCAATGAGACTTGATTATCTGATAAAAGATTTGGATGCCTCGGTGCTTCGGGGGAGAAAAGACATAGAAATAAAGGGAATTACCTCCGATTCCAGGCAGGTAGAGAAGGATTACCTTTTTGTTGCTGTAAGGGGAAAGGCACTGGACGGTCATCGATATGCACACCAAGCAATAAAAAATGGCGCCAGCGCTATAGCGGTGGAGAATATGGAAGAAGATTTGGAGGAGGGGGTTACTATAGTCAGGTTGCAGAGCACCAGGATGGCGCTTTCCGGCCTTGGGGCCTCATTTTATCAATATCCCTGGGCCGGATTAAACCTTATAGGCCTTACAGGTACCAACGGAAAAACAACAACGAGCTATTTGCTGGAGTCCATATTGAAGGAAGATGGCAGAAGGGTGGGAGTCATCGGCAGCATCAGCTACAGGTACCTGGAAAAATCCGTAGATGCCGGGCTTACCACCCCCGAACCCCTTGAGCTCATGAGGATAATCAGGGAGATGAAGGATAGCGGGGTGACGGACCTCATTATAGAGGTATCCTCTCATTCCCTCGATCAGGAGAGAACCAGCGAACTTGACTGGTCTGTGGTGGTTTTTACGAATTTTTCCAGGGATCATCTGGATTACCACCACAATATGGAAGACTACTTTCAAGCAAAATCAATGCTCTTTCGTTCCAGGAAAAACGTAAAGGAAAAGGAAAAGACAAGGGCCGTGATCAATATGGATGATCCCAAGGGCAAGCTGATCAGTGAAAATACGGGTTATCCTGTAACCGGATACGGTCTGGGCCCTGATTGTTCAATTTCAGCCCGGGATATCCAATGCACCAGGGAAGGACTGAGATTTACAATGATTGCCCCTGCCGGGAATATACCTGTACAATCCTCCCTTTTGGGCGGGATAAACGTATATAACATGTTGGGCGCCGCTGCAGCCGCCTTTGAACTCGGAACCGGGCCGGAGGCGGTATCAAGGGGAATAAAGGGACTGTCCTATGTTCCCGGAAGGCTTCAGTCCGTGAAAAATAAAAGAGGACTTTTCTTGTTTATCGATTATGCCCACACACCGGATTCCCTGGAAAGAGTGCTCCAGACATTGCTTCCCCTTAGGCTGGAAAAAGGAAAATTGATAACCGTATTCGGTTGCGGGGGAGACAGGGACAAAGGAAAGAGGCCGGAAATGGGGGAAATTGCCGCCAGATACACTGATATCGTCATAATAACCTCGGACAACCCCAGGGGGGAGGATCCGGCGGCGATTGCCGGGTCAATCGAATCAGGGGTTAAGAGGCAGGGCATGACCAGAACCCGGACAGGAGATACCCTCGGCAAGAATAGTTATGACATTATCCTGGACCGAAGGGGGGCCATCCGAACCGCTATAGCTATGGCTACAGATAGAGACATTGTTTTGATTGCCGGAAAGGGCCACGAGGATTATCAGATAACGGGTAATGAAAAGAGGCATTTTAACGATTTGGAGGAGGCTGCCATGGCAGCCGACGGAGACCAAGAAAGTGCCGCCCGTGCCCGGCAGGAGATATGAATGGCCGCATGTTGGGGAAACATTACCATAATGGAGATAGCTTCCGCAATGGGGGGCACTCTGGTTTCCGGAACCCCGGATAAATATATTCAGGGTATCTCCACTGATTCCAGGAATATCGAAAAAGGGGATATTTTTCTGGCGCTAAAGGGGGAAATATATGACGGCCACAATTTTTTAAAGGATGCAGTTAATGGAGGTGCTTCCGGGGTGATCGTTGAGGAGGATACAAACATAGGTAAACCGGTTTTAGAGAACTACCTCGCCGTCATTTCTGTGCCTTCTACCTTAAAGGCCCTTGGGGACCTGGCATCCTGGTGGCGCAAACAGTGGGGAGGCAGGCTAATAGGTATAACAGGGAGCAACGGCAAGACAACCACCAAGGAGATAACCGCATCTATACTTTCCCTTGGCCGGAGGACTATGAAGAGCCCGGGCAATTTCAACAACCTTGTCGGGCTTCCCCTGAGCATATTGTCCCTGAATTTTGATCATCAACAGGCGGTTCTGGAAATGGGGATGAACAGGCCGGGGGAGATTGCAAGACTGACTCAAATTGCGGGGCCGGATATAGCGGTGATAACCAACACAGCGAAGGTCCACCTGGAGGGCGTCGGAGATTTTAAAGGGGTAGCAAAGGCAAAAGGCGAGATGCTGGAGATGATGCCTGGGGATTCAACCGCGGTGCTGAACGGAGACGATGAGTCCTATCCGGTGCTTGCCCGGCTGTTCCCGGGCAACATTGTTTCCTTCGGGTTGGGCAGGAAAAACCATGTTAGGGCGGAAAATATCAGCCTGATAGAAAACCGAAGCCAGGCATTTGATATCTGCATAGATGATAAAAGGTTCCGGGTTAAGATAAATATCCCGGGCGTGCATAATGTTTACAACGCCCTTGCAGGGGCATCTGTTGCAAATTGTTTATCCTTGCCAGAGGAAATGATTTCACTGGGGCTGGAGCGGTTTGTTCCATTGGAGGGCAGGTTTCAGATTTCTAACCTGGATCGCGGCATCAGCCTTATTGACGATACCTACAATTCCAACCCCTCTTCCCTGGCAGCTGCCCTGAAGACAGTGAGGGATATTGCCGGGAGCGGAAAAGACCTGATAGTGGGGCTGGGAGAAATGATGGAATTGGGTGCGGAGGCACCGGAGTTGCATTTCCAGGCGGGCGAGATGATAGCTAAGGCCGGGGCAGGGTATCTGGTAGTTATGGGCCAGCACGGCCCTAATGTACTTGATGGGGCGCGCAAGGGAGGGATGAAGCCCGGACTGGTAAAGTTTGCGGTTACTCATTCCGAGATGGCGGATGCCATAAAGGCGAATGCGAAAGAGGCCGATATAATCTTTCTAAAGGGGTCGAGAAAGGCTGCTTTGGACCGGGTGGCCAAATCCGTGACTGAATATTTCGGGTCAAGGGGGCTGAGTAATGCTTTATAGATTGATATATTTCTTTTATACCGAGTTCTCCATACTGAATGTATTCAGGTACATTACGTTCAGGACCATATACGCCACTCTGACCGCACTGATTTTGTCCCTGGCAATAGGGTACTGGATTATACCCAAGTTAAGAAGGCTTCAGATCGGGCAATACGTCCGAGAGGACGGTCCGCCGAACCATAAAAACAAGGCAGGTACTCCCACCATGGGAGGGGCCTTTATGGTTTTTTCCATACTCTTCTCCGCCCTGTTGTGGGTGGATCCTGCAAATATTTATCTTTGGCTGGTTCTCGGGGTAACGGTATTGTTTGGGGCCGTCGGTTTTCTTGATGACTACCTCAAGTTGGCGAGAAAAAGCAGCAAGGGTCTCAGGGCATGGAGTAAGTTTTCCTTGCAGGTAGGTATTGCCTTCTTTGCCGGAGTTATCCTGTACAATTATCATGGGTTCGATTCAAGATTGAGCTTTCCTTTTTTTAAGCAGTTATTGCCTGACCTTGGTATTTGGTATGTGCTGCTGATTGTTTTGGTGGTGGTGGGAGCATCAAATGCAGTGAACCTGACCGACGGGTTGGACGGCCTTGCAATAGGGCCTATTATTATTGCGTTCCTTACCTATCTGGTGTTTTCCTATCTGGCCGGTCATATTGAGATAGCGAATTATTTACAGATACCTTATGTGAGCGGGGCAGGGGAGATCGCCGTGTTTTGCGGTGCAGTTGTGGGGGCCGGTATGGGGTTTCTTTGGTACAATAGTTATCCGGCGCAGGTATTCATGGGGGACGCGGGGTCCCTTTCCCTGGGAGCCGCACTCGGAACCATAGCTGTAATAAGCAAGCAGGAGATAACCCTTATCCTGGTGGGGGGACTTTTCGTGGTTGAGGCACTCTCTGTGATAATCCAGGTTTTATTCTTTAAGGCCACAGGCGGCAGCCGGATATTCCGCATGGCCCCTATTCATCATCATTTTGAATTAAAGGGATGGCACGAGTCAAAGGTAACCGTCAGGTTCTGGATTATCGCCATCATGCTCGCATTGCTTTCCATGAGCACCATAAAGCTGAGGTAATGTGATGATAAATCCGACAAGACCGGGCATATACGGAAAGAACATTTTGGTTTTAGGATTTGGAGAGAGCGGAAAGTCAGCCTCTCTGTGGCTTGCAAAAAAAGGTGCCAGGGTAAAGGTGAGCGAGAGCAGAAGCAGGTCCGAACTGGACGCGGGGGCAGTGGATAGTGCACTGAATGCCGGTATTTCCCTTGAAACCGGGGGACACCGTGTACAGAGCTTTTTGGACTCCGATTTAATAGTTGTTAGCCCCGGGGTTCCCCTTGAGATAGATCCGCTCGTCAGGGCCATAGAAAGAGGAGTTCCTGTTACCGGGGAGATGGAACTGGCAAGCAGTTTCCTGAACAGGCCATATATTGCTGTAACCGGCACAAACGGTAAATCCACGGTAGTTAATCTCATAGGGGAAATGATAAGGGGGGACGGCAAGTCAGTGTTTTTAGGGGGCAATATCGGGAGACCCTTGACCGATTATCTCGCAACGGGCCAGAAAGAGGATTTCGTGGTTCTGGAGGTCAGCAGCTTTCAACTTGATACTGCCAGGAATTTCTCCCCCCTTGTTACAGCAATACTAAATTTGAGCCCGGACCACCTGGACAGGTACCTTGATTATAGTTCCTATGCCAGATCCAAGGAAAGAATCTTCGCCAACCAGGGGAAGGGCCAGGCCCTTGTATTGAATGATGACGATCCTCGTCTGGCCCGGCTGAATCCCGGTAAAGGGGTTACCGTATATAGGTACGGGACGGGAAAGAAGCAGGGAAGAAATGCATATTTGGAGCGGGACGGGATGATTGTGGAAACCCCTAAAGACGACATGGTTTCCTTTAGCCTGGAGAACTATTCCTTGCCGGGAGAGCACAACAGGTCAAATCTGATGGCGGCGGCGCTTGTTGCCAGGGAATTAAATATTTCACCCGGTGCCGTACAACGTTCCATAGATAATTTCCGGGGATTGGCCCATAGGATAGAGCCGGCTGGCACCGTAAAAGGGATATCATTCTATGACGATTCAAAGGCCACCAATATAGACGCGGCTATAAAATCCATTATGAGTTTTAAAGGGCCTGTAATACTTGTTGCAGGCGGAAGACACAAGGGCAGTGATTATTTTCCCATGGTGGAGGCAGTTTACCAAAGGCTAAAAGGTGCCGTTTTTTTGGGGGAGGCAGCCGATCTCTTAGCAAATGCATTCGGAGAAAGGATAAAATCTCAAAAGGCCTCCAGCATGGATGAGGCGGTGAGCCTGGCATTCGGCCAGGCCGGGGAAGGAGATGTGGTGCTCCTTGCACCGGCATGTTCGAGTTTTGATATGTTCAAGGATTTCAAGCAAAGAGGATCAGCCTTCAAGGAAGCGGTCAGGAGATTAAGGAATGGCACCTCGTAGGCCGGCAAAATATAACTATGACCCCGTAATCCTGGTATCCGTGCTTGCACTGATGGGCATAGGACTGATAGCGGTTTACAGTTCCAGCTCTATACTGGCCGAAGAGAGGTTCGGAGACCATTGTTTTTACCTAAAAAGACAGGCGGGCTTTTGCCTCTTCGGCATAATGCTTATGATGATAACCAAAAACATCAATTATCTCCTTTACAGGAAGCTGGCTTACTTTTTTTTGGGCCTGAGCATTGTTTTATTGTTGTTGGTGCTATTGCCGGGTGTGGGTACCAGGATAGGGGGTGCTCAGAGATGGTTCAGGGTGGGCTTTCTTTCATTTCAACCGACAGAGGCTGCAAAGCTGTCTTTGGCGGTTTTTGTCGCACACAGTATGAGCAAAAACGTTGACAAGATGTGGACTTTTTCCAGGGGGTTGTTTCCCCATTTGTTGGTAGCGGCTGTATTTTTGTGCCTGATACTTATTCAACCCGATCTCGGAACCGCTATATTGATAGGAATGTGGATACTGATCCTTTTGTTTATAGGGGGCGTAAGCCTGACACAAATTATATTTCTCCTGGGCCTGATAAGCCCTGCGGTTTATTACCTGATAACCCACAGCGCATACAGGTTGAATAGATGGTGGGCCTTTTTGAATCCCTGGCAAGATCCGCAGGGGTTCGGTTTTCAGATTATACATTCTTTCATGGCCTTTGGCTCCGGCGGACTGTTCGGGTCAGGACTCGGAAACAGCAAACAGAAGCTATTTTATCTTCCGGAACCACATACGGACTTCATTTTGGCGGTATTGGCCGAGGAAATTGGGTTTATAGGGGTGAGTATTTTGTTGATTCTTTTTTCGGTGGTTATAGCAAAGGGGATAAAGATTGCCCTGAAAGCTCCGGATTTTTTTGGTTCATATCTTGCTCTGGGAATAATTTGCATGATGGCACTCCAGGTAACGGTAAACATCGGGGTAGTGACGGCTCTTCTGCCCACCAAGGGATTGACCCTGCCTTTTATAAGTTACGGAGGCACTTCCATGGTGGTCAACCTCGTGGGAATAGGGATATTGATGAACATATCCAAGAAGACCCTGGGAGGTTAAGGGCCTTTATAGGGGTAATTATTGGTTAATTCTTCGAAAACGGGCCACAGGGTAATCATGGCAGGGGGCGGTACAGGAGGACATTTATTTCCCGGCCTGGCAATCGCCAAAGGTTTGAGCCGAAAATTGGATGACGGGGATATACTTTTTGTAATCGGCAGAAAATCCATGGAAAAAGAGATCGTTACAAAGCACGGGTTCAGGGTAAAGGCAATAGATGTGGAAGGAATAATAGGCAAGAACGCTTACGGAATGCTGATCTCCGTCCTAAAGGTAATAAAGGGCCTGATACATTCCCTTGCCATAGTCAGGGCGTACAGGCCTTGCCTGGTAATGGGGGTTGGAGGCTACGCAGCAGGGCCTGTTTGCCTGGCCGCATGGTTATTCCGTGTGCCAGTGGGCATCCACGAACAGAATTCCGTTCCCGGGATTACAAACAGGATGTTGTCCCCCCTGGCTGCAAGAGTTTTTATATCCTTTGAGGAGAGCATGAGGTATCTGCGCAGTAAAAATATATGTATCAGCGGAAATCCCGTTCGTGAAGAAATTTTGCTTTCCGCAGGAGAGGCCGGGAAATCACGAAAAAGGGGGGAAGGACAGTTTGTCCTTATGGCAATGGGCGGCAGCCAGGGATCAATAGCCATAAACAGGGCGGTTTTATCGGCGCTCGATGAGTTGAGGAGAGAGGGCTATACTTTATCTGTCATTCATCAGACAGGCAGGGATGATTTGCAAAGGGTGGTCCGAGAATATAGCTCCCTTGGTCTCAAGGGGGAGGTTAAGGCATTTATAGAGAATATGTCCTCCGCCTATCATAGGGCGGATTTGGTTGTATGCAGGGCAGGGGCAACTACCATAGCGGAATTGTCCGCCCTGGGAATACCTTCCATACTGGTCCCTTATCCTTACGCAGCCAACAGGCACCAGGATATAAACGCAAGGGCCCTCGCGGAATGCGGCGGCGCGGATATTATCCCCGAGAATGAGCTAAACGGAAAGTCCCTGGCGGCCAGGATTCGAAGATACATGGAAAACAGGGACGAACTGGAGAAGATGTCATCCCTGGCCTTTAAGGCCGGAAGGCGGGATGCGGGCAAGGTAATAGTAGAGGGCTTGGTCGAACTCGTGGGCCAAGGGACGGATTGTTTTTTCAAAAAAGCCCGTTTCCGGAAAAGGCAGCATTAATCAGGGGCTGGAGAGATGAAGGCCTTTGGAAAGGCAAAACATATACACCTGGTTGGTATAGGCGGCATCGGAATGAGCGGCATAGCGGAGCTCCTGCTGAATATGGGCTACCAGGTAAGCGGTTCGGATATAAAGGAAACCCCGCTGACCGAGCACCTCAGCCGAAAAGGGGGCAGGATCTTCTTGGGTCACGATGCTGAAAACATAAACGGTGCGGATGTAGTAGTTTTTTCTTCCGCCATAAAGGGAGAGAACCCGGAGATTTATGAGGCAAGGCAGAGGTCCATTCCGGTAATTCCCAGGGCGGAGATGCTTGCAGAGTTGATGAGGCTCAAATACGGTATAGCAGTGGCAGGGACACACGGCAAAACCACTACAACCAGCATGATCGGATCTGTTTTGACCACGGGAGGCCTGGACCCCACCATTATTATCGGGGGAAAGTTGAATACATGGGGAGGTTCCAACGCCAGGCTGGGCAACAGCGATTTCCTGGTTGCAGAGGCGGACGAAAGCGACGGCTCGTTCCTTATGCTTTCTCCCAGCATAGCAGTGGTGACCAACATAGATTTCGAGCATATGAATTTTTACGGATCCATGGACAGCCTGAAGAAAACATTTGTCGATTTCATGAACAAGGTGCCTTTTTATGGCAGGGTCATACTTTGTATAGACGACGACGAGGTGCAGGGGTTATTACCCGAGCTTACCAAGGGGTATCTGACCTATGGCCTGAATCCCCAGGCGGACATAAGGGCCTACGGCGTGAACAAAGAGGGGCTCAATACCGGGTTTGACGTGAAATACGGAAACAGGCCCATGGGTAATCTTACCATACCCATACCAGGGGACCATAATGTGTTGAATGCCCTTGCAGCGGTCGGTGTGGGGCTGGAACTGGATTTGGCATTCTCCGATATCAAGCAGGGGCTGGAGAAACTCGGCGGCGTTGAAAGGCGGCTCGAGATAAAGGGAGAGGCAGGCGGAATAATTTTCTTGGATGATTACGGGCATCATCCCACTGAGATAGTTGCTACCCTTAGGGCCGCAAAGGAGGCATGGCCTGGTAAAAGGCTGGTAGTGGTTTTTCAGCCCCATAGATATACCAGGACAAGGGATTTGTACGAAAGGTTTGTAATATCTTTCAATCAGGCGGATTTCCTCGTTATTACGGAGATATACGGGGCAGGGGAAGAATCGATACCCGGGATAAACAGTGAGCATCTATACAAGGGTATAAGGGAGCACGGACACCGGGCTGTGGATCTCTGCCCCTGCCGTGAGGACGCAATAAATTTGCTTTCAAGGGAGCTCAAAAAAGGGGACATACTTCTTACTCTCGGTGCCGGTGACATTCACCTGGCGGCAACGGAATTGTTAAGGAGGATGCAATAATCCGGGCTTACCTAATGGAAGAGCTGACAAAAAAGCGGATAAAGGATATTGCGGGCGCAAGGGTAAATTTCGATGTGCCCATGAGCAGATACACTACATTCCGGGCCGGAGGTAAGGCTGAGGCTGCATACAAAGCAGAGGACCCGGATGGATTAAGGCAAATGATAGGTATGTTAGTGGAGGCCGGTATCCCATACATGGTGCTGGGAACCGGGAGCAACATACTGGTTAAAAACGGGGGAATAGAAGGGGTTTTGATTATCCTGGGGGGGGTGTTTGGCTCAATCGAGTACCCAGGGGGCAAAGAAACCCGTGTCCTGGCCGGAGCAGGGTTAAGACTGGGCAGATTGATTGATTTCTGCACGGGGAGGGGGCTTTCCGGAATGGAGTTTTTATCCGGAATCCCCGGTACTTTAGGAGGAGCCCTTGCCATG
The DNA here is from genome assembly GCA_964655655.1 of uncultured Desulfobacteraceae bacterium. Taxonomy (GTDB): domain Bacteria; phylum Desulfobacterota; class DSM-4660; order Desulfatiglandales; family B25-G16; genus CAZZPR01. Next base: position 58,276 of record CAZZPR010000006.1, read on the forward strand.
AACTCAGGCAGCGGAGGGTCGGAGATGCGGGATATTGTCGGGGAAATAACGATCTTGACAAAGGAGTGTGAGATTGATTGCAGGCCCGGCTCCGGTCTCCGGTTCCGGTACAGGGGCCTGGATTTAGACCCCGGCGATATAATCCTAAATGCAAGTCTGAATCTTGCGCATGATGACCCGGCCTCTATAAGGGAGAGGGTGATTTCCTGCATAAGCGAGAGAAAAGAAAAATTTCCCCTGAACCTTCCCTCTGCCGGATCTGTTTTTAGGAATCCTGATAAGGGATATGCCGGCAAATTGATCGAGGAGGCCGGCTTAAAGGGCAAGGCAATAGGGGGGGCAATGATCTCAAGGAAGCATGCAAATTTCATCGTTAACACCGGCAATGCCTCTGCATCGGATATATCCGCACTGATGGAGCTGGCAAGGACCAGGGTAAAGGCGAAGTTTGATATAGAGCTTGTTCCTGAGATAAAGATCGTGGGGAAAGAATGAAACGGCGATCAGTATTGGAAAAACAGTCAGTAAAAAGAAACAGGAAAGATTTTTTTTGCTTTAAAAGGGGACTCGGCCAGTTTGGGTTCGTGCTCATAAAGATATTTTTCTTTCTACTGGCGCTTGGTGGGGTTTCCCTTGGCTTTGTATCCGGGTACCGATTCTTGTCCACTTCCCAGTACTTCCGGTTGGATAAGATCGCAGTCAAAGGGATAAATAGTTCCTTAAGGGAAGAAGTGGTGAAGGCATCAGGTTTAGAAGGTGTAGAAAATCTTTTTTCAATCGATATGGCAGAAATACAGAGAAAGATTGAAGCCCACCCCTGGATAAGGTCTGCTTCCCTGAAGAGGGGGCTTCCCCACACCCTTTACGTAGAGGCGGAGGCCCAGAAAGCGCTGGCCATAGCATTGCTGGACGATATGTATTTTATAAATGAGCATGGGGTTGCATTCAAGCAGGTGGAGCAGGATGAATACAGAGATTTTCCGGTGATAACCGGTCTTAAAAAGGAGAGCGGAGTTAACGGGGAATCCATCGGCAGGGTATTGTTGTTTTTGGGCACCCTTGATTTTGGGAATACCCGGTTTTCAATAGAGGATATATCAGAGATCCACGTCGATAGGTACGGGGGAATAAGTGTGTATCTCGTGGAGCATCCTTTCAGAGTATTCATGGGAAAAGGGGATTTTGTGGAAAAACTTCATTTATTGAGCCGCGTTACAAGGCACTTAAAGGACAATCAACGCCTCTATGACGTCAGGATTATAGATTTGGATTATCCGGAAGGGGCGGTGGTCGGATTCGAGAATAACCCCGGCATTAGGCCAGGGGATAGAAGTCATCAAATTTAAAGGGGGTTGATTATGCTGGATGAATTGGTTGTGGGCCTTGACATTGGCACCAGCAAAATATGTGCTGTGGTCGGGGAGGTAAGACCCGACGGAATGGTAGATATAGTAGGAATGGGGTCTCATCCATCTATTGGCTTGAGAAAGGGAGTGGTCATAAATATCGAAAGCACGGTAAACAGTATTAAAGAGGCCATAGAAGAGGCGGAGACCATGGCGGGCTGCGAGATTAGCTCCGTGTATGCGGGGATAGCAGGGGGCCATATAAAAGGTTTCAACAGCCACGGGGTGATAGCCTTGAAGAACCGGGAGGTGACCAAAAGGGATATCGAAAGGGTGGTTGATGCGGCGAGAGCGGTTGCTATTCCCATGGACAGGGAGGTAATCCACACCCTGCCACAGGAATTCATTGTGGATGATCAAGGAGGCATCGTTGATCCCATGGGAATGTCCGGCGTCCGACTGGAGGTAGATATACATATAGTTACGGGCGCGGTCACCTCGGCACAGAATATAATCAAGTGCGCCAACAGGGCCGGCCTGGATGTTTATGACATCATACTCGAATCACTGGCCTCCAGCGAGGCGGTTTTGAACGATGATGAAAAGAATCTCGGGACAGCGCTAATAGACTTTGGAGGCGGTACCACTGATCTGGGGATATTTTTCCAGAACTCCATAAAACATACCTCGGTGTTGACCCTCGGCGGTGACAACCTAACCAATGACATTGCTGTGGGAATCAGGACCCCGTTCAAGGAGGCGGAGAAGATAAAGATAAAGTACGGTTGCGGCCTTACTTCCCTTATAGGAGATGATGAGACAGTAGCGGTGCCCAGTGTGGGCAGGTCAAAACCGAAAAGTATGAGCCGAAAAATACTTGGAGAGATTTTGGAGCCCAGGATCGAGGAGATATTCAGCCTTATCTATCAGGAATTGATCAGGTCGGGGTATGACGAGCTGGTTACCTCGGGAGTAGTGGTAACCGGCGGTTCTTCTATACTGCCGGGTGTGCCGGAGATAGTTGAACAAGTTTTCAATATGCCTGCAAGGGTGGGGTACCCTGCAAATGTCGGTGGATTGAAGGAGATAGTGAACAGCCCCATGTATGCCACAGCTGTAGGACTTGTGTTGTACGGGGCCAATACCCAACAGAGGGAGAAAAAATTCAGGATACGGGATACCAATATTTTTAACCGGATAGTATCCAGGATGAAGAGATGGTTCACAGAAGTAGAATAAAAAAAGAAAAGGAGGGGCAATAATGAGATACGAATTCTTAGAGGAAAGCCCTAATGCCAAGATAAAGGTGTTCGGCGTTGGAGGCGCTGGCGGAAACGCAATAAATAACATGATTGTTTCCGGGGTCAAGGGGGTAGATTTTGTCGCAGCAAATACGGACAAGCAGGCCCTTGACCTCAACTCGGCCCTTAATAAGCTCCAATTAGGGGCGAATTTTACCCATGGACTTGGGGCTGGCGCGGAGCCGGAGAAGGGAGCAAAGGCTGCAGAGGAGAGCCTGGATGCGATAAGAAGCTCCGTGGAAGGTTCCGATATGGTTTTTATTACAGCCGGTATGGGCGGCGGTACAGGAACAGGCGCGTCTCCTATAATCGCAAAAGAGAGCAGGAACCAGGGTGCATTGACCGTTGCGGTCGTAACAAAGCCGTTCGAGTTTGAGGGTGAAAAACGGGCCAAGACAGCCATGGGCGGCATAGACAGACTTAAAAAGGAGGTTGATACCCTGCTGATCATCCCCAACCAACGCTTAAGAGCTCTTGGGAGCAAGGAGACACCATTTCTGGAACTTATGAAGATGGCCGATGATGTGCTTCTGTATGCAGTCAAGGGAATATCCGATCTCATCACTACCCCTGGTTTTATAAACCTGGATTTTGCGGATGTAAAAAGGGTAATGGAGAGAATGGGCACCGCTATTATGGGCACCGGAATGGCCAGCGGAGAGAACAGGGCGGAAGAGGCGGCACAGAAATCTATTAATAGCCCCTTGTTGGAGGACGTATCCATTGATCAGGCAAAAGGAGTACTCATAAATATTACCGGTTCCAACAAGATGACCATGGATGAGGTTATGGAGGCATCAACATTTATAAAGAATGAGGTCCATGGTGAGGCGGAGATTATTTGGGGTGTGGTATTCGATGAGAACCTGGATGATGAGATCAGGGTAACTGTTATTGCGACTGGAATAGACGGGCAAAGGGACAAGAAGCTGGTAAATCTCAGGGACATGAATCCGGAAGAGGCAGAAGAGGACTGGATAGTAAGGAAAAGGGAAGATCTGGATAAACCGACCTATCAGAGAAGGCTGTCCCAGGAAAATAACGAGAGGATTACGAGAGAGTCAGGGGGAAATTCCGGAAAGAAAGGAATATTAAACAAGGTTTTCCAGAAAGAAAACCTTGAATATCCCACATTTTTGAGAAGGCAAGCGGATTGATTTCCAAGATCGCAAGCCTTTACAGGCAAAGGCTTTCCCTTGAAAAGGGTACGGTGAAAAAGGACTGGGGCGGCAGGGTGCCTGTGGCCCTGATTTATCCGAACCTGTACCAGGTTGGTATGTCCAACCTGGGCTTTCAGGATGTTTACGGGATATTGAACGATATTCCAGGAATAGTATCCGAAAGGGCGTTTTTGCCGGGAGAAGAAGAGCTTTCCATATACAAGAGAACAAATTGTCCACTCCTTTCCGTGGAGACCTGCACCCCGGTCTCCAAATTTCGAATTTTGGCCTTTTCCCTTTCCTTTGAAAATGACTATCCGAACATACTCGAAATACTCAAGATGAGCGGGACACCCCTTACCCGGGAAAAAAGGGAGGAGTGCCATCCCCTCGTAATAGCGGGTGGTATTACCACATTTATGAACCCCGAGCCCCTGGCCGACTTCATTGATTGCTTTCTGCTCGGAGAGGCGGAGATTGTGCTGAAGGGTTTTTGTCGTGCCTTTCTTGACCTCCCCCTTGATGTAATTGAAAGACACGAAATCATCAAGATCCTGGCCGAAAAGGTGGAAGGCCTTTACTGCCCATCCCTCTACAGGGTAGAATACCGGGACGACGGCAGGATAAGATCCTTTGAGCCGGCGCTTTCCTCCATACCTTCCAGAATAAAAGTGGCCAAGAAGAGGCCGCTGCAAGGAAAGCCGGCCAGGTCCCGTATTATAACCCCGTCCACCGAGTTTTCCGATACTGTGCTTCTTGAGCTCACCAGGGGATGCGGCCATGCATGCAGGTTTTGCGCAGCCGGTTATGTATACAGGCCGCCGAGGAACTTTCCCCTGGATGAGGTTATTTTTTGTCTCGAAGAAATCCTTGAAAAATATAAAAGGGTAGGCCTTGTAAGTTCCTCGGTTTCCGATTTCCCGGAAACAGAAAAGGTAACCGGGTTTATACTCGATAAGGGGGGTGGTTTTTCTATTTCGTCCATAAGGGCGGATGCGGTGACGGAAGATTTTGCGGCGTATCTGCAAAGGGCCGGCCAAAAGACCGTGACAATCGCCCCGGAAACCGGCAGCGAAAGGTTAAGAAGGGTGATAAATAAGGGCCTGACCAACGAGCAGATCATAAGGGCTGTCCAAATACTTACCCAAAAGGCACATTTCCATATAAAGCTTTATTTTATGATAGGCCTTCCCACGGAAACCAGGGAAGACGTTAGGGAGATGGTGGAGCTGGTAAAAACAATCAGGCATCATATAATAAAGAAAAGCAGGGGCAGAAGCAAGATAGGCAGAATTCGCCTCAGTGTAAATTGCTTTGTGCCCAAGCCGTTTACACCCTTCCAGTGGTTTCCCATGGACACGGTAAAATCCCTGAAGGCAAAGCAGAGGGATTTAAAAAGCGCTGTCTCCAAGTTGGGCGGCGTAAGCATAAGCTTTGATGTGCCGAAATGGGCTTACATTCAGACCCTTTTTTCAATGGGCGACCGCCGGGTGGGCCGGATGCTTCTGGATGCCCATGAGAATAACTGGGATTGGAATAAGGTCTTTCGAAATTCTGATTTAAACCCGGATTTTTTTGTGTATAGACAGAGGGAACTTGATGAGATACTGCCCTGGGATTTCATAGACCACGGCATCCGAAAGTCTATTCTGCAGGAAGAATACCGCCTTTCCCTTGCATCAAAAGAGTCTCCTGCCTGCAATGTGGGTGCCTGCAACAGGTGCGGAGTGTGTGGTTAAATTAATGCACCGGACTTTTTCAAGTCCCTTAATAGTGCAACCGGGCTTCCCCGTTCCGCAATTCCCCTTGCCCATCTATTATATTTATGATAGAACTACCCAAAATTACATGCACTTTACCAACTCATCTCTTAAACAGTTCAAAGCACAAGTTAGCTTGAGCACAAAACATCAAAAACCATCCAGCTGTTAAAATGAAATATATTTCACCATATCCAGCGGAACCTACGCCGCATTCAAAAGAACTTTTGAATTAGTGTCTCTTCTGTATCCATAAGGGCTTTATATTTTTTAGCAAAACATGACGTATATTGCATAGGTCCTTTTTATGCTGATTTTTCAAATAATTAATTTTCACAAATCAATGAAAAAGCCAAAAGCAGGCAGTTTGGGTTATAAAGCATAATCTTTGTTATCTGTAAAGGGGATTGAACAATGAAGCATGAGCTAAAAACGTGGCCTGTATTCTACGATGATGTGGAGGTAGGTGCTAAGTGTTTCGACAGGAGTTTCAGAGATGAACTCCTCAAAACTCCCAAATCCCGCTAATGGCGGGC
>CAZZPR010000007.1:0-60663 GCA_964655655.1 uncultured Desulfobacteraceae bacterium
GGGAGTCTTTAATCTTTGAGTAAGCACCTTAAAGCCCGGATATGAGGGCACATGCTTCAAGACCTGTAGATATTGCCTTGAGGAGATGGGCTGGGTTTTGGGGAGGGATAATGGAAATATCCAGGCACCTTTTATCCAACGCAAAAGGCCGCATCAGAGTTAAACTGGCTACTGCACAATCCGGGTTAAACCAGAATATCACATATTTTGTAAAGTTTCTTCTTTAGAGAGGTCTGGTTTCCTTTTGGAGAACGGCCTGAGATAGGCACCCCAGTAGCTCATGCCAACAAAAACTCCACCCCCTATAATATTTCCGATTGTGGCAGGCACCAGGTTTTTCCAAAGAAAACTGATCCAGTTTAGCGATTCCGGATCGTATGCTGCAGGTGCGGCAATTCCCGCCCAGTTGTGAAGAAATATCCCTGCAGGTATGAAGTACATATTGGCCACCACGTGCTCGAAGCCGATTGCAGCAAATGCCATGATTGGGAAAAATATGGCAAAAATCTTTCCTATGGTCTGCCGAGCGGACAGAGCCATCCAAACCGCCAGGCATACAAGCCAGTTACAGCCGATGCCACGTACAAGCACCTCTAAAAACGAAAGGCTCACCTTCAAATATGCAATGCCTAATGCGGATGCTCCAAGTGCACCGTTGCCGGTTTTCCACAAGCCTGAAAGGTAAAGCATTAAGGCGAGAACAAGGGAGCCAATAAAATTGGCTATCCACACCACAGTCCACCTGAGGGACATGTTGCCGAAGGTGATCTTCCCCGCCATGGCGCTCGACAGCATAAGATTATTTCCGGTAAAGAGTTCGGCCCCTGCTATAACCACAAGCATCAGGCCCACGCTGAAGGCAGAGCCGGCCAGAAATTTCTTGAAACCTATGCCCATGATTTCGGCAAGATCAAAGGTAACGGCCGTTGAAAGGAACCCTCCAAACCCTATGTACGCCCCTGCGAGAATACCAAGGACAAATACGGTAACCCACGGAGAAGTAGCCTTGCCCACGCCAACCGTAGAAGAAACGGTTTCCGCTATGGTTTGAGGCGGTTTATCCTCTACACTTGATACGGGAAACTGTACGGATTGCAGGATTTTCTCGAACCGGCCCAGTGCCTTCTTTTCCTCGGTCAGCTTCTTTTGCAGACTACGCTTAACCGCAACGGAGATTTCATCCGGAGAAAAGGGCTTTGGGACGTAATCCATGGCACCCCTTTTCATGGCCTCGGCTGCCCTTCCCACCGTAGGATATCCGCTTATCATGACCACCGCGGAGTCCGGCGTGCACCGGTCAAGCTCACCAATTACGTCCATACCGTCGAAACCCGGCATCTTCCAGTCAACCAGAATTACATCAAAAGGCGAATCCGAGGTGAGTTTGAGTCCGACTTGTGGATTGGTTGTTGCAACCACATCGAAGCCCTCGCCGGAAAATATCTTGCGGCACGACTCCAGCACTACCTCGTCGTCGTCTATAACAAGCATTCTTTTAGCCATTGTTCTTCTCACTTACAAGTATCGGATTAAAATTGCATTCACGGATTTTCAGCCTTTGACCGAAGCATAACATCTGATTTCCCGCCCTGAATAAAGCGGCCCGATGATAAACCATTCGTGAAGAGGTCGAACGAAAAAAACTTTGGTAAAAAATATCGTCATTGCTTATTTGGCCTTCTTTAGGTCTGTGTTTCAACCGGTAGCCAAAAAAAGAACCTCGTACCCTTCCCCACCTCGCTCTGAACCCTGATGGTTCCGCCGTGTCTCTGCACTATGCCGAAGGAAACCGAAAGGCCCAGTCCCGTACCCTGCCCCACCTCTTTTGTAGTAAAAAACGGGTCGAACAGCTTATCAAGATCTTCCGGTGGTATTCCGCAACCGGTATCTGCAACCGTGATCTCAATGCCCTTGTGGCCTGAGTTACTTGCAGACAATCCTGTGGCAGTATAAATATTTATGCTGTCACCAGGCTTAGTGGCATCAATGGCGTTGATGATCATATTCAGCAATACACTTTGGATCTGGTTGCGGTCCAGGGTAACCATCGGCAGATTTTCGCCGGGATGAAATTTCATGTTGACCCCTTTAACGAGTGCCTGATTTTCCATTAGCGAAACGGTATTGCTCACAAGGCGGTTTATGTCAGTCGGTTCCCTGTAGAGCTTCGTCTGCCTTGAAAAATCAAGCAACCCCTTCACTATCTTTCTGACCCGCTCAGTGGATTCAACTATTGTTTCGAGATCCGAGCGAATATCCTTTTCTAAATCCTTCCGCCTGAACAGCATTTGAGAATAAGTCAACACCCCTGTCAGGGGATTGTTTATCTCGTGCGCAACGCCTGCAGCCAGTCTTCCGATGCTCGCCTCCTTCTCCGACTGAAGAAGCCTGTTTTCGCTCTCCGCCCTTCTTTGCTTATCCCTCTGATCAAGTGATACAACCATTTCTTTAAAAGTGTTCTGAAGTACCCCTATTTCATCCTTGGAGATAGGGCCTATATCCGGATTGAGATTTCCATCGGAGACCTGATTGCTTGCCCTTACCAAACGGTTCACCGGGCCCATGAACTTCTGTGCCAGGAGATATCCGAGACCAATCGCCAAAAGCATGCCTGCCATTGTGATTGCTACGAATATAGACAGGGCCTTATTCCGTATATCCACGTATTTTTCTTCCAGGACGCCCACATAGAGCATGCCCACTCTTTCTCCGAATATGTCCTCTATGGGCTCATATGCGGTAATATACCAATCGCTTACAACAAATGCTCGGTCCGTCCACCTCTCGCCCTTACCTAAAACATGATCCTTTACCTCTTTTGAAACACGTGTTCCAATAGCTCTTTTACCCTCAGGAGTTAATACATTTGTTGAAATTCTCAGGTCCTTGAAAAAGATGGTAGCAGTGCCTATGCTCCGCCCCTCATATATTTCATTGTGAAACACTGTATCCTTTACCGTATCAACGATCATGCTGCTCCGGTTAAGAAGCACTCCTCCGTAGAGTGCACCGATAAGCTTTCCCTTATCAAAGACAGGAAATGCGGCGAAAAGGGCCATTCCGGATGTTTCCTCATCAGATTCTTCCCTGGAAGCCGCCCTGGGCGTAGGCAGAAGTTTTATCCTCGCCCGCTCCGCAAGCTCCGGGCTCTGGGCCTGGAGAAACTGTTTGCTTAGAACAACCGTACCTGATACCGGTACCATTCGGTTAAAAACCAAATCCGCCACAGGGTTTTCTACATCCTCTGCCTCGCAGTGTATGTTACCTTTCCCAATCCTGCAGAGCGTATTGCCGTCCTTTGCCACAACCCCCACAAAGTCCAGCTCTGCCCTGTTTTCAACGGTCTCCAGTCTGGGTGTAATTTCCGAGGCATCCTTTTTCTTCACCGCAGATATAAACGCCGGTTCCATAGAGGCAACAGATAACGGGCATGTAATGCTCTTTATGCGAGTCAGGTATATCTCGCGCGCTGCATTGAGGTCCAATCTCACACCCGGTTCATCGCCTCGCTTAAAACTGCCCTGTAAAGCAGCTGGCCGCCAATAGTAAGAGATACCGCGCCTACCAGGAACGCCACACCCAAAAAACTCACTATCAGTTTGGACTTTGTAGAATAGAACATATATTACAAAACCTATGAAGATTATATCCTGTTATAAAATCCCTTGATTCTTTCCCCAAACCCTCCTACACCAAAACATTTGAATTATGCCGCTTACTCTCCAATTGCCCTGCGCACAGCCTGAAGAAGCTCTTCAGGATTAAAAGGTTTCTGAATAAAACCGGCTGCTCCCTTGCGTGTTGCCTCCTCCACTGTGTCAATCGTGTGATACCCGCTCATAACCAGCACAGGAGTTTCTGGATAGCGCTCCTTAACCACGTCCATCAGATAAAAGCCGTCGTGCTCGGGCATCTTGATATCAACTAGGACAAGCGAGACCTCCGCCCCTTTAAGCACATCGAGAGCCTCCCGGGCGCTGGCGACAAGAACCACCTCAAAGCCATCTGCCTCCAGAACCTTTCTGCAACTTTCCAGCACAATAAACTCATCATCTACAACAAGCAGCTTCATAGGCCCTGAATGTTTAAGCTTCACGCGCATTTCCCTGGCCCCCGGCATCGAGCCGGGATGCTTGTCCACGGCAGCCGCTTCCCCTGTAATAAGTTCAAACCCGTTATCCCTGGCTGCCTTTTCCATTCTCTACCTCCTTACATAAAAAGCTGACTTTATACGCACTAAAACCAATAACTTATGCCGCGGGCTTCTCACCCAGCGGAAGCATTGTCTTGCCATAGGCATCGTTTAAAACCTGCGCCATGGCCACATAAATGGCGGAAAATCCACAGAAGATGCCCTCATATCCTGTTAGAGCCGCCCAGGAGCCGGACCATCCGAAGGCGTCCCTTAAAGCAAGCATCCAGAACAATATGGTCAGTGTGCAAAAAACTACCTGAAGACCTCTGTTGTGTTTCCAGGTGGCGATCCACATAAAAAATGTAAAACGGCCCCACATAAACAGGTACGTAGCAAGCGCTATGCATGTAGGACCTTGACACCATCCGCTCTTCTGAAGCAATATAAGGCTTCCAAAGGAAAGCCAGAAGAGACCGTAGGATGTAAACGCGGTCGTCCCGAATGTGTTGTTCTTTCTCCATTCCATAACCCCGGCAATGACCTGGGCCAAGCCGCCATAAAATATACCCATCCCCACTACCATTGAATCCAGGGGGTAAAATCCTGCATTGTGCATATTCAGAAGCACTGTCGTCATACCGAAACCCATCAAACCGAGGGGTGCCGGATTAGCCAGATTCTCCTTCATCACCATCCCTCCTCTGGATGTTAATCTTATAAGGTCGGTACCACTCACCTGCTATTGTATATCTTTACTTGAGCCCAGGTCTGCTTTCAATCCGGTCATCTACTCAAAAACGAAAAGCTCGCACCCATTTTCCTATAGGGATTTATCAATCTTTTTCCTGTCTCCTGTTCTCATATAGGGACAAACACCTAGAAGCTTTTCAAGTTCCAATAGCTGACTGCTGCATAATCCATTTTTTATAGCATATAAATTCCCCCCTCTTGTGGCGATTATGGATATTTCGGCTGATAAGTTACTCCTTTGCGGCAGGGTAATTTATTGTTCAAGTAATTATAAGTATCCGGAAGCCAGATTATATCCTGTAAAACCAGGCAAAGGCCTTCCTGTTTCCGAGAGACAATATCTGGAAAAGAAACACCACAGTATCCGGCAGTGCCCGAAATATTTGCGCTTTACTCCGGGGGGTATATTTATGATTTTTAGAGAGTTTCAAAAAACCCGAATATGAGGGTACCTTCTTTGGGGTGTATAGATATTGCCTTGAGTAAGTGGGCAGGTTCTTTGAAGCGAGGGAAATAATTAAAAACCGCCAGCTTTAAGGGAATATAAGTGATTTTGGGTTTCATATATCTTTATTCATCAAAACCAAATAAGTCTTCAATTGGTATGGATATCATCTTTGCTATGCCCGTTTTTTTATGATACCCGGTGATATATTTTAGGGCTTCCTCTATTCTGTAAACCATGTCTTTTTCAGCAACCACCAATATTGTTTTATTGGTAGGGCTGGTTCCCGCGAAGAAATCCCTTAATCCGGCAAAGATAGGAATATTATAGCTCACAATATGTCCCATTCCAACTGAATCCAGAACCGTGGCACCTGGTATTCCAATTTCCAAAAAAGCGGAAAGAATATCCTCTAAGTATTCTATTTTATTTAGAAAGATAATAACGAGCTTCATAATGAGCACTCTCTTTGTCGGGTGAAATGATGTTTTTCACATTGGGAGAAAATTTCAAAAAGCCTTTTATACGCCTCATTTTTTGTCAATACCCACATATGCCTCTGAAATCAGGCCCAGCAACTCGTTTATTATTTCATCCTTATTTGTACCGGAAAGGGGGATTTTTTACGGTCTTTATCCAAAAGGTCAGCGATGTACATTTTTCCTCATTTTGTAACATTTGTCTCACCCACCTTCTCCAGCCCCCATTTAAAGGCTACAGGGCCTATTAATTGGTTTATTATTATAGAGGCGGTCAAAATTGTTTGTATAGGAGGGCCAAGGTCAGGAAAACGGCGGGCCACTTCTATAAGTAGCCCCAGGCTAACACCGGCTTGAGTGATAAATCCTAACCATACATTTTTATATATTATCGGTTCGTTTTTTGCCAGCCTCCCGCTTATGTATGATCCAAAATACACAGACACCAGACGCACCACAACGATGATTAACCCGAGCAACCATCCGGTTCGCAACACATTCAAATCCATGGAAGCACCTGTCATGGCAAAAAATGCAATATAAATGGGCATCGAGACCCTGTCCATTCTTTCTAAAAAGCTTTCTCCATGATCGGAAAAGTTCTGTACCGTGAATCCGGCTGCCATGCAGATGAGCAATGGCTCTAAATCGAAACCTATATCATGTACTTCACGTAAATATCCGCCCAAAAAATGTGAGAATTCTATAACGATAAATCCCATTGCAACAATAACAACAGGAAATTCCAGGTGCACCTTTTCCAAAAGGAAAACAATAAATTTGCCCAGCAAAAAACCTATAAGAAAGGTAGTGGCTATCTCAAATGAAAGGGAAGAAATCAAAGACATGTCGATACTTTTTGTGCCGGAGATAAATGCCTTTGTTAGGGAAATTACCGCAGCGAACAGTATGATGATAAAAACATCCATTGCTACGGATACGCTGAGTACTATGTCCGTGTAACGCCCCTTGGCCTTGGTCTCGCTTATAATGGCTATAGCTGAAGAAGGAGAACGGGCCACTGCTATGGTTCCAAATACGGACGCAACAGCAAGCCTTAGCCCGGAACCGAAGCCGGCCATAAAAGGGATAAGTCCGGACAAGGCAAACACTGTAAGGGTTGTGCCTATGAAAACGACAAGAGTAACTCCTGATACATAATATATTATGGACTTTAGGGCCCTGCGTATATTTGCTAATCGTAATTCTCCCCCTGCGCTGAGCGCTATAAAGGCAAGTGCCAGTTTATTTATAAAATTTAGTTCTTCCACCTCGGAAAAGGTATATAATTTCAGGGCAAAAGGGCCCATCAACAGTCCGGCAAAAATATATCCCACTATTCTTGGAAGCCCGATTTTTTCGAGAATAAAGCCCAGACAGTATGCACCGAGGAGTATTATGCCGAGCACCAGAGCGGGGCAGGTTTCCCTGTAGAAGCCGAATCCAAGCTTTTCAAAGAGCATTGTAACTGCAATAACGAGAAAAAGGACTATTATCCTATTTACCATTTTTATCCTTGTTGACTGCTTGATTATAGCCGAATTCTACAGGTTCTGGATTTTCAAACTGGAGAAGTATGAGCTTGGGGCTTATAATCTCATTAAGAAACATGGACAGTATGATTATTGTTACAAGATAATCCGATAGCCATGGATAAAGAAATGAAAAATTAATGATTATGGCCACCGCAAGGCCGCCTTCTGAAATAATTCCAAGGCCGGCGGTCGGGGGTATATGAAAATTGGCCTCAAAGGCGCGGGTGGCTACAAAGGTCCCCAGCAGTTTGCCCAGTATCCTTACAAAAAAGTAAATGGCCGTAATTACTAATATAAAGTCAAATTTCAAGGTCCAACCGGCCCCTATTATTATGAGTATGATAATATAAATGGATTTTTCGGACTGGACCGCAATTTCAAGTGCTCTTAGCCGGTGCCTGCAAAAATTTGCCGCTACAATTCCGCAAATAAAACCCGTTACAAGGGGAGAATTGTGTGTTTTCATTGCAAGTCCGCCTCCGAATAATACCGCCCCTATCATAAAAACAATAAATTCCTGCTGGGAGAACTTTGCCTTGCTCAAAACAACAAGTATCAGGGCGGAAATTAATCCTATGGCCAAGGATAGGGAGAACCATTTTAAGGAGCTGAATAGATTAAACTCTGTATTATTTGCGTAGGGCAGGATTATGGTGGCCAAAGATAAGAAGCTCATTGCAAATAATCCGTCCATGCCCGCAATATACCGCAGAAGAGAGAACAATTTTCGATTACTGAATCTGTAATTGTCTTTAACCACTGCAAGAGAAGATTGGGCCGTGCAGCATGCAGCGCTTCCCACTGTAAGGGCCATTAAAATAACCACCTTTTCAGGCAAAGAAACAAATACATTGAAAGAGATATAGACCGCAACGGCAGTTATAGAAAAAGTAAATAATGCCTGAATGGCGGATACGGAGAAAAAGAATCCGGGTAAATTTTTAAGAGTCCGGAACCTAAACTGCAGTGCAAATAAAAATCCTATCCAGGAAAGACCAAAAATCAAAAAAGGCTCGAGGTTTTTTAATGATTTGGTATCAATGAGATTAATGCCCATTTCACCTAACAATGCACCTATAAATACATACTCAATTCCGGTAAAAATTATGCTCCTGAAACCCAGAGGAAGCTTGCGGTCAAAAAATGTAAGGCGGGAGCCTATAACGGCGATTACTACAATTATAACAATCGATAAAAGTAATTTCATTTATTCGGTATTGTGGTATATGCCAGTGGGCTTACTAAAATTATAGCTCGTCACGATAACAGATCGAATATGTATATTCAATGTCATTTTTGCCTTGATCTCCCTTCCTGGAAGCTGGGGAAGGATTGGTAAGGAGGATAACTGAAAATATATACAACCCCCCAAACCCGGAAAAAGACGGCGGTGCTTTTCTGAAGTGACCGGCGTGAAGGGCGCCGTTCTTTTCAGTGACTTACCTATGGGGGAAGCCCCGGCTCCACCGAAGGTGGAGAATGGGGAGGGGGCAGGTTTCCCTCATAGGTAAGTCACTTAGAAAAGACCAGCCCGGGAGACTCGGAACAGAAGAAAAGCACCACCGTCTTTTAGAGGGTATGAGTTATAAGTGGAATTCTTTTTCAAGTATTGCTTTTCGGAAAGGGGCAGGTCTTTGTACGGTTATGCGGGGTTTGGTTTTGGTTGGTAATAGTTTACGGTACACTTATTAATGGTTTTTTCTTTATGGTTAATGGTTTCTGATTAATGATCAATAAATACAGAGAAATAATATTAACTTTCTTATGTGTCCTTTTCAGGGATAAATTTGGGAAGGGTTATATCCTCTTTCACATCCTCGAAGATCGCCTTTACCTTCATTTCGCAGAATACCTCATCTGGCCTGCACCCTACTATGTTGCTGAGAATAAAAGGTCCCTCCTCAAGCTCAACTACGGCAACTACGTACGGTATGTCCCCTTTAAATCCAGGATGAAAGGCCACATGATAGACCACGAAGGTAAAGACCCTGCCCCTGCCTTCAGATTTCATCCTATCGACTTCCCTGGAATGGCACCTGGGGCATAAAATAGACGAGGGCCACCGAATATGCCCGCAGTTTCTGCATTTTTGAAACCGCAGCTCATGTTCCTTGCAATCTGACCAGAATTCCCTGTTATCTGCATCTATTTTTGGTAACGGTTTTTCGTAGGCCATTTCTTCTAATACCTTCCCAAGATAAAAGATGAATGCGATTGGAGTATTCCACCATTGTCGCTGCAAAGCATTGTCTCCGGTTCTTTGTTGCCTGTCTCCGGCCCGAGTTGCCTCTTTCCGCATCTTCCCATTAACTGCATGGCCCCCTCGGAAAGAGGTGTAAGGCCCATAAAATATGCTTCCGACAGCATTCCGCCGGAGGTGTTTGCCGGCATTTCTCCGCCCGGCTCTATTTTTCCATCCTTGAACCAATCTTTCCCTTCCCCTGGTTTGAAAAACCCATAGTCCTGCAAGGTGATCTCCACCGTATAAGTAAAGCAATCATAGATTTCACAGGCGTCGATATCGTCAACGGTAATTCCTGCCATTCCGAGTGCCTTTTCTCCCGCTTTGCTTGCCCCTGTAGGACCGGCCATATTGGTCATCTGCGGAATGTCCACAGAGGGGTTATGCTGACCCATTCCCAATATAAGAACCGGTGGATTCTTAAGATCCCGTGCCCTTTCCAAGGAAGTTACAATCACTGCGCGCCCTCCGTCGTTGATCAGGCAGCTGTCAGGGAGCCTGAACGGCTCCACCAGCAATTTCGAGTTGTAATAATCCTCAAAACTCATCTTCCGGTCGTGCATCATTGCCCTGGGGTTCAAATTCGCCCACTTTCTTTGCCCCACTGCAATGTGTTTCCAGGTTTCAGGCCCGGTGTGAAATTCATGCACCCCCCTTCTTGCGGCCAGGGCATAGCCTCCGATTGCACCAAAGTGTCCGAATGCCAAATCATTACCGCTCAAGTCCACAAGCATGCGCTGCATCCCTTGGCCTGAAAGGGCGCTTTGTCCATAGGAAATGGCCACATAATCACAAATGCCCTGCTGAAGCACGCCAACTGCGTGCTGTAGATGGCTCCTAGATCAATTTGCATCCTGGCTCATATAATTCGGTGTGAGTCCCAGGTGTTGAGCAACCAGATAAGGGGTTACTTCGGTTTCATCCGGAGTAGACGGAAAATGGCGATAGCAAATAAGGCCATCCAGATCACTTTTATTCATGCCGGCATCATCTATTGCATTGGCAATTGCTTCCAGGTGAAAACTCAGGCTTGTCCTTTCCGGAACACTTCCCTGGGGTGTATATCCGACACTTACCACAGCATATTTTTCTTCCAAACCCATCGTGCTGTCCCCTTCCTTTCTCCCAGGCTGTAAGCCCTGGATAGACCATAGTACAAGCCTGGAAATATAAAGGCTGTAATGATATAGGATTTCATGTTATTTATCCATGGAAATCATTTCCAATAAAATTTAAAAAACATAAATTTTCCTTTACATTTTTTATTAAAGAGACTATAAAATATCCACTATGTATACTGAAGGAGAAAAAATAAGCATAAAAGCGATAATCAACTGGTGGTGGCCCAACTCCTTTTAGGAGGTGAGCTTACCTGAGATTTTTAAACCGTGGGCCCATCTCCTGGGGCCCACGGTTTTTTTTACGGCTTTAAAAGGCCGTGGGATTTTAAACCCCACGGCCTTTTTTATTTAGGAGCGCAGCTTATGGCAAAACCGTCATATCGAGAATTCAAAAAGGCATCGGAGCAGGGAAACCTGGTTCCGGTCTTCAAGGAATTCCTCTACGACACGGAAACCCCGGTCTCCTGTTACCTTAAGATAAAAGACAGGTCGTTCTCATACCTATTGGAGAGCGCATATCAAGGAAAAAGATGGGGGCGTTACAGCTTTATAGGGTACAGGCCCTTTATGACCGTGATATTTCACGACAGGGCGGCTCAAATAATCGAGGGTTCAAAGAAAAATATATTGAAGGGCGTCCGGAATCCGCTGGAGGTTCTCAGGGATCTGGGCCGCCGGTTCCGGCCGGTTATACTGGAGGAAATCTCTCCCTTCCAGGGAGGATTCGTGGGCTATTTGAACTACGAATTGGTCAGAAAATGGGAAAGGCTGCCGAATATCGTACCTGAGGACAATAACATTCCGGAATCTGTATTTACGGTCTCCAGCCGCTTGATAATATTCGACCACCTTACTCACCAGGTAAAGGTGGTGGCCTTTGCCAGGATAGACGGGGAAAATAATCTTAAAGACACCTACGAGAATGCATGTATCGAAGTTGAAGAAACCTTTGAGGAGCTGAGGGCACCCCTTTCCCCTGAATCGCTGCAGGGCTCCTTCTCCCTTTCCTCCCTTAAATCCAATTTTAAAAAAGAAAATTTTAAAAAGGCGGTGTGCAAGGCAAAGGATTATATTGAAGCCGGGGACATAATACAGGTGGTTCTGTCCCAAAAATTTTCCGGGGAGATGTCCGGTGACGACTTCATGGTTTACCGAAACCTGAGGAGCATAAATCCCTCACCCTACATGTTCTATCTTAATTTCCGCGACATAAGACTGATAGGTTCCTCGCCTGAAATCCTGGTCCGCCTTACCAACGGAAGAATAGAGCTCCGGCCTATAGCCGGCACCCGGCCCAGAGGCCGGAGCCCGGAACAGGACCAGCGCCTGGAAAAGGATCTCCTTTCAGATCCCAAGGAACGGGCGGAGCATATAATGCTGGTGGACCTTGGAAGAAACGACGTGGGGAGGGCGGCTGAACCCGGATCTGTATCAGTTCCCAGGCTCATGGAGGTAGAGCACTATTCACACGTTATGCATATTGTATCCAGGGTGGAAGGATACCTAAAGCAGGGTCTTGACGCATATGACCTGTTTATGGCCGCCTTTCCCGCGGGTACGGTCAGCGGCGCGCCCAAGGTCAGGGCCATGGAGATAATCAACGAGCTGGAACCGGCCCCCAGAGGACCTTATTCCGGTGCGGTCGGATATTTCGGGTTTAACGGAAACATGGATTTCTGCATTACCATACGAACCATCACGGTTGCCCGTAACATCCTCTCCCTGCAGGTAGGGGCCGGCATCGTATACGATTCCTCTCCGGAAAAAGAATACCAGGAAACCCTTAACAAGGCCGCCGCCATGAGGCAGGCCATAAACCGGGTAAACGGAAAATGATCTTGATGATAGACAACTACGACTCCTTCACCTACAACCTGGTGCAGATGCTCCAGATTGCAGGTGAAGATGTTTGTATACACCGAAACGACTGCCTGGATCTGGCACAAATGCAGGGGATAAACCCCTCGGCTGTTGTAATCTCCCCGGGGCCCGGGACTCCCGCGGATGCAGGCATTTCCGTAAAGGCGATATGTCATTTCGGGCACAAAATACCTGTTTTAGGTGTGTGCCTCGGGCACCAATCCATTGCCGCCGCCTTCGGGGGAAGGGTTATAGGGGCCCAGAGGATAATGCACGGAAAGACCTCTGTAATACACCATGACGGATTGGGCATTTACAATGGGGTCGTCAATCCATTCGAGGCAACCAGGTATCATTCCCTTATAGTGGAAAAAGGTTCCCTGCCTGCATGCCTTTATGTAAACGCCTGGACGGAGGAAGGGGAGATCATGGGGCTGAGGCATAAACATTATGCCGTGGAAGGGGTCCAGTTTCATCCGGAATCCATTTTAACAAGTGCGGGCAAGCAAATAATAGAAAATTTTATATATTCAACCAATAAGGGGGGAGGAAAGGCATCATGATCAAGGAATCTATTTCCAGGATAGTAAAAGGAGAAGATCTTTCAGAGGAGGAGACAAGGGTCTCGATGGAAGAGGTTATGACAGGCAAGGCCACGCCTGCACAAATAGCCGCCTTTATAACCGGCCTGAGGATCAAGGGGGAAACCGTGGAGGAAATCACCGGCGCAGCCAGGACCATGCGGGAGAAGGCCACCAAGATCAGTCTCGACAACCATGCCGTAAACATTGACAGAGACGAGATCAATATGGAAAAAGAAACCATCCTTGACACCTGCGGTACGGGCGGAGACGGAACGAACACCTTCAATGTATCCACCGCCACCGCATTTGTAGCAGCAGGCGCCGGGGTTAAGGTAGCCAAACACGGAAACCGCTCTGTTTCCAGCCAATGCGGAAGTGCGGATGTCCTGGAGGCACTGGGGCTGAGACTTGATATCGGGCCGTCCGATGCAGAAAGATGCATAAGGGAAATCGGCATGGGCTTCCTGTACGCACCCCTTTACCATTCTGCCATGAAGTTCGCGGCCGGACCCAGGCGGGAAATCGGGATTCGTACCCTATTTAATGTTCTTGGTCCGCTAACCAACCCCGCCGGGGCTTCCGCACAGGTAATGGGGGTCTATGATCTCGATCTTACCGAAAAGATTGCCCTCGTTTTGAACAGGCTGGGCATTGAACATGCATTGGTGGTATGCGGCAAGGGCACATTCGACGAAATCAGTGTCTGCGGTCCCACCCAAATCTCTCACCTTTATCAAGGCAAGGTGGATACCTTTGAGACATCACCGGAAGAACATGGTCTCAAATCAGCATCCCCCGAGGCCATTAAAGGCGGGAACGCACAGGAGAACGCTGTTATAATAAGGGAAATACTCGATGGACAAAAGGGGCCCAAAAGGGACATGGTGCTTCTAAATGCAGCAGCCGCATTCATCGCCTCAGGCCTTGAAAATAATTTCAAAGAGGGCATTCAAAGGGCGGAAGATGCCATAGACTCAGGCAGTGCCGCCAGGAAGCTTCATTCACTTGTAGATTTTACCAGGCAATGTGTGCCTTCAGAAGCAAACAAGGGCTGATGGATATATTCTATGAACTCAGCATTACATAAGATAATTTCCGAGAAACACAAAGAGGTGGAAAGATTAAAATCTTTGGGCGCCTCCGGTTGGTCCGAGCACAGGGCCTTGCCTGTCCGGGATTTCACCTCCGCGATCTCCTCGGCCGGGATCAGCCTGATAGGCGAGATAAAGTTTGCCTCCCCCTCCTCAGGGATAATAAGCCGGAGTAAGGATCCGGTATCCATGGGCCGGATTTACGAAAAGGCCGGGGCCGCAGCGGTATCCCTTTTGACGGACAAACCGTTTTTCAAGGGGGATCTGAATAATCTCCCGGTCCTTAAAAGGAAAATATCATTGCCCGTGCTCCGCAAGGATTTCATTATACACGAAATACAGATAAGGGAATCATATTTATGGGGAGCCGACGCTGTTCTGTTGATCGTTCGGATTCTCCCCGACCCCTTACTAAAATCTTTGCTTGCCAGCTGCAAGGATCTCGGTATGGCTGCCTTGACCGAGGTCCACAACAGGGAGGATCTCCAAAGGGCAATAGATGCCGGGGCCGGACTGATAGGCATAAACAACCGTGATCTGGACACCTTTGAGATCAATCTTGATACAACAAAAGGCCTGGCACCCATGGTGCCCAGGGATTGCACGGTAGTCAGCGAAAGCGGTATAAAGGACGGAAATGATATAAAGGCCTTGACCAAATACGGGGTCAGGGCCGTACTGGTGGGAACCTCCTTGATGAAGTGCAATAATATCATGGAAAAGGCAAGGGAACTCGTAGAGGCAGGGAAACCCATAGGCCAAAACGAAATTAATTAAAAAATATAACCCATTTTTAACGAGGAATTTTCGGATTGAAAGTTTTTCATCTTATCAGACTTTTTCCGGGTTCGGGGTTTGGCAAGGGCATCTATATTTTAACCCAGATTGTGCAGCAGACATCGTACCGAGGGTTGCAAAACCCAGGCGAAACGCGAATTTGGAGCAATTTTGAACCGCAGGCATATTCATAAATATGTTGAGGATCAAAATTGTGAAAAGAGCGTTGCAGCAAGGTTTTTTAGGCCGCGGTAGTTGGCTGCTGCACAATCTGGGTTTAAGGAGTGTTAGGGGCTTTCTTGGGAAAAAAGAAAACAATTGATTAAGATTTTTAATTAAAAAACGGATTAAAGCCATGGTAAGGGTAAAATTCTGCGGCATTACCAATTATGAGGACAGCATGAATGCAGCGGAGCTGGGCGCGGATGCGGTCGGATTTATCTTCGCCCCCAGCCCGAGGAGGATTTCACCGGAAAGGGCCAGGGAGATCATAAATAAACTCCCTCCCTTTGTAAAATCCGTGGGGGTTTTTGCGGACGAGGACCCGGAGTCCATAGGAAAAATTGTTGACATATGCGGGCTTGATATGGTGCAGCTGCACGGGGACGAATCCCCGGAGATTTGCCGAAAGTTTATGCCCCGCACCATAAAGTCCTTCAGGCTGAAGGATGAATCCAGTCTTCTGGGAATATCCTCCTACACGAAAACTGTCAGGGCCGTATTGCTTGACGCATATACCAAGGGAATAAAGGGGGGCACGGGGAAAACCTTTGACTGGAGCCTGGCGCTCAAGGCCAAGGAAGCAGGCCTTCCGGTTATTTTGTCAGGCGGTCTGAGCCCTTCAAATATCCAGGATGCAATAAAAACGGTTGATCCCAGTTTTATTGATGTAAGCAGTGGTGTAGAAGCCGGTCCGGGCAAAAAAGACCCCTTGCTGATGAAAGAATTCATGGAAAAGGTAAAAAACTGTAACACCCGGCCTGTTTGAACCGGCATTTTTCCGAGGTTATACATATTGCATCTGGAAACTCATCGCCGGCTTCACCTCTGCTAAGGGCATTGGCAGCGGTCGGGGTTCAACATAAAAAATTATTTCGGGGGGTTTAAATATGAGTAAAAAAGGTTATTATGGGGAGTTCGGGGGAAGTTTTTTGCCGGAAATCCTCGTCTCCACCTTCAAACAACTTGAAGATGCCTTTCAGGAGGCAAAGCGAGACCCAGGTTTCTGGAAGGAGTACACCCGGACCACATCTGCATATTCCTGTCGTCCCACTCCCATTACGTTTGCGGAAAATCTCACCGAATACTTCGGCGGTCCCGGGATATATATAAAACGAGAAGACTTGAACCATACCGGTGCGCACAAGGCCAATAATGTTATAGGCCAGGGCCTGCTGGTAAGGAGAATGGGAAAGTCCAGGGTTATAGCGGAAACAGGTGCCGGCCAGCACGGAGTAGCTACCGCCACAATGGCAGCCAAATTCGGATTCAAGTGCACCATTTATATGGGTGAAGTAGACGTAAAACGGCAGAGGCCGAACGTATTCTGGATGGAACAACTCGGTGCGGAGGTAGTTACCGTAAGAGACGGAACCAGGGTGTTAAAGGACGCCATCAATGAGTCCTTCAGGGACTGGGTAACCAATATGGACGACACCCACTATGTGCTGGGAACCGCATGCGGTCCCCATCCCTTCCCGGAAATGGTATATTACTTTCAGTCTATAATAGGCAAAGAGGCACGCCGACAAATAATGGAGCTGGAAGGAAGGCTCCCCACACGCGTCTATGCATGCGTGGGAGGAGGCTCCAATGCACTCGGTATCTTCAGCGGCTTCCTCGACGACCCGGTAGAGCTCGTGGGTGTGGAGGCAGGCGGAGAAGGCTTAAACACCGGTAGACACGCCGCGCGCCTTGCCTCTGACATGGGCTCCGTGGGAGTTGCCCAGGGGTACAGGACTTACTTTCTGCAGGATGATAACGGACAAATGAAAGAAACCCACAGCGTGGCCGCAGGCCTGGATTATATCGGGGTTTCCCCCATACTCGCCTCCCTCAAGGAGGAAAAAAGGGTAAGATTCGAGGCTGCGGACGACCGTGAGGTAATGGATGCCTTTTCTCTTACCCTAAAAAAAGAGGGTCTTGTGCCTGCGCTGGAATCGGCACATGCACTTGCTCATGCATTCAAGGAGGCCCCCGGACTGTCCAAAGACGATATCATACTGATAAACCTGTCCGGAAGAGGGGACAAGGATATTTTTACTATAGCGGATGCCCTTGGCGATACCGGGTGGAGAGAATTCATACGCAAGAAGGCGGAGGAATACAATGCTTGAATCATATGTCCGAGACAGGCTCAGGAAAAAGGATATATTGCTTATGACCCACATAGTGCTCGGATATCCATCTTTTGATGCCTGCCGTGAAATAATCGCCTCCATGGTGGAAGCAGGGGCGGACCTGATGGAACTCCAAGTGCCCTTTTCCGATCCCATTGCTGACGGGCCGGTTATTCTTCAAACCAACCAGAAGGCCTTGAATAACCAGGCAACCGTGACGGAGTGTATCGATTTCTCCTGTGACATGGCGAGGGATTTCGATATTCCCTTTCTCCTGATGACATACTATAACATTCCCTTTAAATACGGCTTAAACCGCTTTATCTCGGCCATGGCGGAAGGAGGGCTAAAAGGTGCGATAATTCCCGACTTACCGCCAGAAGAAGGGCTGGAGTTTCTAAATGCCATGAAAAACCAGGAAATGGCACCGGTACTCACATTTTCACCCACCACTCCCTTTGAGAGGATGGAATACCTGGCCTCCCTTGGCAAAGGTTTTATATATTGCATTGCAAGAAAGGGGGTTACAGGAGCCCAAACCGACTTCTCCTTGGAGCTGGAATCATATCTCTCCAGGTGCAGAAAGTCTACCGGCCTTCCACTGGCTTTAGGCTTCGGGGTAAAGGAAAAAAAAGATATAGAATTTCTAAAGGGAAAAGTGGATATCGCAGTGGTGGGCACCCAGACCATCCGGGTAATAGAAAAAGAGGGGATAGGCTCGGTAGGAGCCTTTATCCGCGGCCTTGGGTAATATCAACATTTATTTTGGAACATGCTTTTTTTGCTATCTTTTTTGCCTGAGTCAGGCGGTTACCAACATAATTTTGTTGCACTGCCATAAAAAGTCTCTTTCTTCTTGACACCTGATAATCTTTTTTTTATATTCCCTTTTTCCTGAATCCGGCCTGGCGGGTTTTGCAGCCGGGCATGGGCGCAGAAATACTGTACTGGAATTTGGTATTGTGGATAATTTGTTTTAATGAAGAACGGAGGTTTGCATGGCAGAACAAAAGGCAGGAAATCCAGCGGTTGTTGGATTAGCGGGTTTCGGAATGACTACACTTCTTTTACAGTTCCATAATCTTGGATGGTGTGGGGCGGGGCCGGTGGTTGCATCGGCTATAATCTTCGGAGGCGTAGCGCAATTAATTGCAGGTTTTCAGGAAATGAAAACGGGAAATAACTTTGGATTCAGTGCATTTACTGCATACGGAAGTTTCTGGATTGCCATCGCCCTTATGCTTTTGGGAAACCATTACGGGGTATACAAATCCAGCACAACCGACATGGGCTGGTTTCTGGTGGGATTCACCATTTACACGGCAATCATGTGGGTAGGGTCCATGCGCATCAATACAGCACTGGCCCTTACTTTTACCACCCTGTTAATAGGATTTATATTACTGGACATCGCCCACTTCTGGGCACCCTCACTGACAGTGGTTGCCGGGTATGAGCTGATCGTATGCGCCTTTTCAGCATGGTATGTTATGGCCCACATTATCCTCGGCGAGGTCTTCGGCAGGGATGTGCTTCCGGCAGGAAAGCCATGGATTCAGTAACCTTGATGCAAAAGGGGACTGTTTCTACTGATAATAACTATTTCTGCGGCAGTGTGCCTTGACTAAGGCACACTGCCGCCCTAAGTTATAAAATTCAATCATTTCATCTTTAGTATCTTTTGCTATTTCTAATTCGTTCTGATAACATCTCGGTAATAAAATCTACCCTTAATGATATAAGCATAAAGAAGGGGCATGACTTATTTCCTTGCCCGCGTTAATAAAGGATATAAAAATGCAATACACCCTTACAATCCTAATATTTTCTGCAGGCGCAGCATCCGGGTGTCTCCTGATGTGGATTTTTGTCCGCAGCAAAATCCGGCAGGCAGAGCAGGGTAGCCGGCTGAGGGTGGAATCTGAAACCTCTGCATTGAACGAACGTTTGCATGCAAGGGATGAACAAATCACTGAGCTTAAGCAAGCCGTTTCCAGAAAGGATGAGTCCATCGAAAACCTGCAAAGGGAAATAACCGGCCTGAAAACCAACGCATCCGAACTGGAGACCCGCATTCAAGAGGAGAGAAAAGCGGCAAAGGAAAAATTAGACCTAATCGACAACGCCCAGAAAAAGCTCTCCGACTCCTTCAAGGCACTTTCCTACGAGGCATTAAAGAGCAACAACCAATCTTTCCTTGAGCTTGCAAGAAGCACAATGGAACGATACCAGGAGGGGGCCAAAAGCGATCTCGATAAAAGACAGCAGTCCATAGACAAGATGGTAAGCCCCATCAAGGACTCCCTGGATAAGGTGGACACAAAACTCCAGGAACTGGAAAAGGCCCGCCTGTCCGCCTATTCAGGCCTAACAGAGCAGGTAAAATCCCTGGCCACCACTCAGAATAAGCTTCAGACCGAGACGGCGAAATTGGTTACCGCCCTTCGGTCTCCTGTTGTACGGGGACGCTGGGGAGAGATACAATTGCGCCGGGTGGTGGAGATTGCGGGTATGGTGCCTTATTGTGATTTTGTGGAACAGACCTCCGCCAACACCGAGGAGGGAAGGCTCCGTCCGGACATGATAATCAAGCTTCCTGCGGAAAAAAGGGTGATCGTGGATTCAAAGGCGCCCCTCCAGGCATATCTCGAGGCCCTGGAGGACCAGGATGAGGACAAGCGTGCGCAAGACCTAAAAAGGCATGCACGTCAAATTCGTGAGCATATGGCCAAATTGAGCTCAAAGAATTACTGGGACCAGTTTCAGCCTACGCCGGAATTCGTGGTAATGTTTCTTCCGGGAGAGACATTCTTTAGCGCCGCATTGGAACAGGACCCTGGACTCATCGAGGAAGGGGTAAATCAGAGGGTTATCCCGGCCTCACCCACTACCTTGATCGCGTTGCTCCGGGCGGTGGCCTACGGATGGAGGCAGGAAAAAATAGCCCAGAATGCCCTTGAGATCAGTGCCCTGGGAAGGGAAATCCATGACAGGATAAAAGTCCTGGCGGAGCACATGGAAAAGGTTGGAAAGGGGCTGGACCGGGCCGTGGATGCATTCAACAAGGCGGTGGGATCCCTTGAAACAAGGGTTTTGGTGTCCGCCAGGAAATTTACCGAACTCGGGGTTGCATCAGGGGGCGAGATCCAATCAGTAAACCCGGTTGAAAAGTCGGCACGGGAGCTCGAGGCGCCGGAGACTTCCAAGGAAACCAGTGAATAAAGTGGAACATCCACTTCTCGTATTAAAAGAAAAATACTCTAATCGTAAGGAACATTTCCATGGATATTATAGAGGTAGACATGTTCCCAGAGGAGGTAAACAGCGAGGATCATCCGGATGCGGTCAAGTTCAGGCAGGCCCTGGAGGAGGCGGCGGAAGAGCACAACTGCAGCCTTTTATCATTTGAGGTAAACGAGGGAACGGTCTCCTTTGCCTTTGACAATGATGTCCTGACCGCCAAGATCCTGGAGATATTGCAAATAGAGCAACCTACGGAATGATAACTTATCTAAAATATTCAGAGTAATTACTTACGCCTGAAAAATGCAAAAGATTTTGGTCGAAATTTTATGGGAAAGCTTGCCGTGTTAGTGATCAAAGATGGCAGGACCACAGCTGACCTATCATCAAAATTCGGTGTCAACTATTTTCTGAACCGCAGATTTACCCTGTTTTGTTGTTGACACACAACCAGCCACTCTTATATCATTTTAAATATCAAAATAACTTATTTTCTGGTAAAAGCTATTTTGCAAACATGAGCACTACTCTTCTTATAACACCTGTGAAAATATTTATGCTCAGAAAAAATATCTCAACTCAGGTCCGGATGAAGCAAAGAAGAGTCGACAGCACGATTGGTTGCAGAATAACTAAATTATGAAAGCAATTATTTTAGCCTCGGGCACCGGTTCAAGGATGATGCCCTACACGAAACATCTCCCAAAGTGCATGATTAAAATAGGCTCAAAAACTATAATAGATTTTGAATTGGAGGCACTGGCCGCGTGTGGCATCAAGGAGGCGATTATTACGACTGGACCTTTTCATGAGTTTGTCGTAAGTGAGTTAACAAGCCATTACTCAGGAATCCATATTGACTTTATTAAAAACTATTATTATTCCTCCACCAATTATCTATATTCTCTATGGCTTACAAGAGACCTTATTCATGAACCGTTGATACTGCTACATGGGGACCTTCTTTTTGATACCGAATTAATTATCAACCTAACCCAAAGCAGCTACAAAAATGCAGTGCTTGTCAACAAAGAGATTGCGCCACCGGAAAAGGATTTTAAAGCGCTCATCTTGGGCAATCGGGTCCAAAAAATCGGTGTCGGCATTCTCGGTGCCAATGCATTTTTTTGTGCCCCGGTTTACAAGTTGTCAGTTAAGGCCTTTGATCAATGGCTTTCAGAAATTGACAAATTTGTAAAGCAGGATAAAATGAATTTTTATGCTGAGGATGCGTTGAATAACATTCTTATGCAGTTGAACCTTAATGCTTTTTTTTATGATGATGAATTTTGTATGGAAATCGATGTACCTGAAGATTTTAATAAAGCTAAAACTCATTTATCATAAAAAATGGAATGGTTTTGAAAGAAAACAAAACAACACAACTAAAAAAAATACTGCAGCGTCCTTCATTGTCTTTTTTAATGGAAGCACACAACGGAATAAGCGCCAAAATTGTTGAAGAAAGTGGCTTTGAAGGTATCTGGGGCAGTGGCCTCTGTATTTCAGCCATGCTTGGCGTTCGCGACAACAATGAGGCAACATGGACACAAATAGCCGAACTTGCAGAATTTATGTCCGACATCACAACAATCCCTATTCTCTTGGACGGCGACACAGGTTACGGGGACTTTAATATACTTCGCAGAGTTTGCAGAAAGCTTGGACAAAGAGGAATTGCCGGTATTTGCATTGAGGACAAACTGTTTCCAAAAAAAAACAGTTTCATTGACGGCGACAAGCAGGCACTTGCAGATATCGATGAGTTTTGCGGAAAAATAAAAGCGGTCAAAGATTCACAACTTGATCCCGATTTTTGTGTTGTAGCAAGGGTAGAAGCCTTTATTGCCGGATGGGGGCTAGGGGAGGCCTTAAAACGTGCGGAAGCTTATCATCTCGCAGGAGCTGATGCTATATTAGTACACAGTAAAAAAACACGCCCTGATGAAATCATCGAGTTCATGAATGAATGGAAAGATACATGTTCGGTTGTCATCGTGCCGACAAAATATTACAGCACTCCCGTGAAAGTCTTCGAAAAAATTGGCATCAGCACCGTGATCTGGGCCAATCATTTGTTGAGAAGCTCCGTCATGGCCATGAAAACAACGGCAAAGGAAATTTACGAAAACCAATCACTCACGGAAATTGAAGACAAGGTAGAAACGATAGGTGAAATTTTCAGGCTTCAGGGTGCCGATGAACTGAACGAAGCAGAAAAACGTTATCTCCCGAAAATCGAAGAAGGTTTCAAAGCAATTATCCTCGCTGCATCCCGTGGGCA
Organism: uncultured Desulfobacteraceae bacterium; assembly: GCA_964655655.1. GTDB lineage: Bacteria > Desulfobacterota > DSM-4660 > Desulfatiglandales > B25-G16 > CAZZPR01. Next base: position 22,886 of record CAZZPR010000007.1, read on the forward strand.
CGAGCTGGGTAAACTGACAAGCGAATACCCTAAAGCCATGCTTCCCATAAGAGACGTACCACTCCTGTACAGAGTTACCGGAACCCTAAACGAATTAGGCATTAAAAACATCACTGTTGTCAGGGGGTACAAAAAAGAGATGGTAAATGCTTCCAATATAAAATTCATAGACAATGATCTCTTTGATGAAACAAAAGAGCTTTACTCTCTATCCCTTGCATCTGAAGACATAAAAGGCAATACGTTAATCTCATACGGTGATATTCTTTTTAAAAAATATGTGCCCATGAATCTTCTCGATGACGAGGGAGATATTTCAATTGCAGTTGACGCAGGTTGGCAGGATAGTATTAACCGAGACCGGTATGCCGACTTTGTTATTTGTGATAAACCCTACACAAAAGAATTCTTTGAGCAGAAAGTGCTGCTCAAAGAGATGGGGAACTCTCTCGACAAAGCGGAAATAACAGGGGAATGGATTGGCCTGATCAAGCTTACCCGAAAAGGCTCGACAATAGTCTATAATACCATGAAAAAGCTCGCACAAAAAGAAAATTTCAAATCCCTTCGAATGTCAGACCTTTTTAATGAAATGGTCAAAAACCAGCACGATATTCATGTCGTTTATATTCATGGTAACTGGATCGACATTGATGACTTGTACGATTTTACTAAAGCGAACAGTTTTTAATGGACGGCAATGATTCAGGCACAATATTTTATCGACGGTTGCAGGTCAAATAATTATGACTTTTTTACAGGTGTTCCCTGTTCTTTTTTAAAACCCCTGATCAACCAGGTGATTGATGACCGCACATTGAATTATATCACGGCCAGCAGTGAAGGTGAAGCAGTCGGTATCGCCGCTGGCGCCCACCTGGCAGGTCTTAATCCGGTAGTTATGTGCCAGAATTCAGGTCTGGGAAATATGGTGAACCCTCTCTCGTCACTATGTTACCCATTCAAAATCCCTCTACTTCTCATTGTAACACTCAGGGGGGAAGTGGGCCTGAAAGATGAACGCCAGCATGAACTAATGGGCCGGATAACAACCGATCTACTTGATCTTCTCAAAATCCATTGGCGATTTTTTCCCGAAGAAATAAAATCAGTTAACACAATATTTAACTGGGCGAGGGAAACAATGGCCGAAACAGAACTCCCGGTTGCGTTGATAATGAAAAAGGGTGCTGTTGCTGAAAAAAAACGTAACCATCCGGCATCCTCTGAAACTCTAAAAAAAATGTCGGATAATCATTACATTGAAGGCAATTTTAAATACGGTACTGACAAGCGTATAAAAAGATTTGACGCAATTAAACTCATAATCGATCTTGCCCCAAATGATACTGCCGTTATAGCCACAACTGGAAAAATAGGCAGGGAACTCTTTAGTGTGCGCGATGCGGACAACCATTTATACGTCGTTGGTTCAATGGGGTGCGCGTCAAGTATTGGTTTCGGTGTTCAACAAAAAAACACGCAGCCTGTCATCGTTCTAGATGGTGATGGTGCTGCTCTAATGAAACTGGGCACTATAGCGACCATCGGCCATTATAGGCCGGAACAATTCCTTCACATCATTTTAGACAACGAGACCTATGAGTCAACAGGAAGTCAACCCACCATATCGAATTCAATCGACTTCTGTGCTATTGCCTCGGCATGCGGTTATCGTCGATGTTTCCGTGCAGACAATAAACGTAGCCTTACATATGCAATAAAAGAGAGTAAACTTTTTAAAGGACCTGCAATGATTCATGTTAAGGTTTCACGTGGTTCACCCGGAAATTTGGGACGTCCAACCATAGGGCCCCGGCAGGTTAAAGAACGATTTATAAATTTTATTAAAGACAGAAAATAATGTAAAAATATGCCAATCCAATGGAATCATTATAATCCTGTCAATATACATTTCAGACAAGGTAGTCTTTCGGAACTTCCAAAATTTGTTGATACTTCCCGGTCTTTGTTGGTTACAACACCCGGGTTCAATCATAGAGGACTTATTGATCGGATACAAACGGTTTCAGGCGCACCCCTCAACTCCATCTATGCCTCGGTAACACCCAACCCCTCATTTTCCTCTATAAAACGCGCTTACGAAAATATCCGAACCATGACTTACGACACCATTATAGCCGTGGGCGGAGGCAGTACCATCGATACAGCCAAAGCGATTGCAGCCTTGACTGAAATAGGTAACATTGAATGGCTCAAGGAGCATTTAAAACACGGCAAGCCGCTTCCTTCTGCCTTCCATCCGACACCACTTATCGCGGTTCCGACGACATCCGGTACGGGAAGCGAAGTAACCATGTGGGCGACGATATGGGGTTTGGACGAAAAACTAAAATATTCTTTAAGTCACCCGGCCCTTTACCCAAAGACAGCCCTGCTCGATCCGGATCTAACCATCTCACTCCCCAAAAATGAGACCCTTCACTCCGGGCTGGATGCTTTGTCGCATGCAATGGAATCTATTTGGAATAAAAAGCACAATCCTATATCCGACAACTTGGCACTAGCAGCGATTTCGCTGATCTTCGATTATCTGCCTCTGTTAATAGACAGTCCTGCCAACCCTTATTTTAGAACCAAGCTCCATGAGGCAAGTCTTTTATCTGGGCTAGCGTTCAGCAATACACAGACCGCCCTGGCGCATTCTATTTCATATCCCTTGACAATTCATTATGCCTTGCCGCATGGGTTAGCCTGTTCGATAACCCTTCCAAAAATTTTAAAATTTAACGGATTCTACTACCCCGAACGAATTAAAATAATGGCGAGTGTTTTAAAAACCGAGCCGAACATCGAAGCATTGGAAACATGTTTGCAATCTTGGTTCCAAAAATTGTCCGTTTCAACTGAACTTAAAAGTTATGGAGTGCCGGTCCGGGCAACAAAAACAATTATCGAAACAGCCTTGTCTTCGGGACGAGCTGGAAATAATATAAAGGAGATTGATCAGCAAGATCTGGCACAACTGGTTGACACATTGTATTAAGGGGTAAGTATTATTGTGTGCTCTTATTATCCTTTCCATGCTTTAACAACAAATAACTGAACAGAGGTCCTAAAGTGAATGCAACCAACATATTGATTGACCGAAATAACAGGGCGGCCAGCAACCCTTCGCTGAAACCCATTCCGAAGGCTGCGGAAAAAAAAGAAATAATGGCCTCTTGAATACCCATATTGGCCGGAGTAATGTTGATGAAGATCGTAAACACCAGAAGAACACTCAACAATGAAATGCCTAGAAAGTTGACACTAAATGCCAGGGCCTTATATGCGTATAGCAATTGCAGGGCTTTCACGGCATAACCCAAAAGAGACAAAATTTCAAGATTGAAGATCAACCTCCGGTTTTTTTTGATTTTAACCCACCCGTCCATTAATTTTTTTAGAAACTTAAAGATGGCATTGCAGTTCTCGGGAACACGGGGTGAAAAAAACAGAATAAATGATATCAAAATATTCACTGTGATAAAAAAGGAAAGGATGCCGGTACTGAGCGTACCTTGCACAAGGTATATAATGACAGCCAAAATAATACCAAGGCTGCTCGCAATCCAGAAAGTCAACAGATAGAACCCTATCATGGTTGAAAGGAATTCGGAATATAAAAAATTATACCTTTTTTTCAAATACACAGCCCGTACTGAGGCTCCTCCTCGAAGGGGCATGAAATAATTGCCTGCAGTCGTTAAAACAGCCAAGCCAAACCATTCCTTTGCGGTAAGGTTTATACCGAAAACTGCCACCAATCGTTGATTCGTAAGACCAAGTATCCCCGTAAAAACAATTCCTAAAATAACAAGAATGCACAAATTCACAGGTGATATCGACATTACCGATAACACTTCGTTTTTATGAAATGTTAGATAGGCTGCTATCGCAATCACGAAGGCCAATGAAACGGACAGGGAAATAAGGTTGCGATTCTTCTTCACTTAACGGGTTTTCCTGTTGTTATCTGTCTTTAATGTTTAAATTAATATATATAAAGGAATAAACGGCAAAGCTAAAACTATACAAGCTAATCGCTATTAAATATAGCCTCATTTGATTGAAGATAACCGCTATTGTCGTCAACACATGTATGTTGGTTCTTCCGTATAAGAAAAGCCTGACGAACCACCCTTTTTTAACCTGTTTAGTCACATAGTCAATGCCGATTTCGATACGTGTTATGAAATACAACAGGTCAACGGACAACCTGGCCAAAATCGTAATGGAACACAACAACCAAATCAAGGAGTTCCCGGATATCCGATATATCCCGCATGAAATACCTAAAAAAAGTACCGGATCTATTATCCGGTCAAAGATTGAATCAAGCCAAGCACCGCGAAGGGAAGACATGCCTTTTGCCCTTGCCACGCCACCGTCAACAAAATCAAACAATATGGAAATGTGCAGAAGGATAATAGCCGCTGCCATGGCTGTGCGATTGCCCAATGAAAACATAGCGGCGGATAAACCTCCAATGGTCAACGATAATAGGCTGATCTGGTTGGGCGTCAAATTGGTGTTTGATAAAATGTGGACTATGGGTTTTGCAATCGGCCTGTATAAATAATTAGAGTATTGAACGAGGTGCACGTTTACTTCATTTTTCTTTTCTTCCATCTTATGTTATCCTCTCCCCACTAGCCTGAAATAATAGTGAAAGTTCGGCGATTTTCGATGTAAGATTAGGCCAGTCGAAATCGGCGGCGGTTTTCAGGCCGTTTTTCCGGATCTTGTTCAGCAGTTGTTGATCGGTGAACAGTATCCGCAGTTTTTTTGCCAGGTCAAAGGGATTTTCCGGTTCATAAAACAAAATATCCTCATGGTCAGTTGCAACCTCCCGGATACCTTTCATGTCGGATGAAATTACGGCCGTTTCCGTCGCCCAGTACTCTAAGAGTTTCAATGTCAATACCATGTTATTCGGCAAAATATTTATCCGCGAAACAACCCCGATATCGGCCTCTGCGAGGTATTCCCTCATTTTTGAATAGGGTTGCCATCCGGTAAAGACAAAGGCATCATGCACACCCTTTTCTTTTGCTTGTTTGATGACATCTGCAAGACATGACCCGTCCCCGACAATATAAAACTTAGCATCTGGAAATTCCTCTACCAAAATCCGAGCAGCATCAACGATATCAGCCACTCCGTCCCTCAAGTCGATACCGCCGTGATGAATCACAGAGCAGTTGAATGCTTTGTCCGTTTTCTTTACTGCCTGCAGTTTGTCTATTTCAGCACCGTCATAAACCACCTCTATCTTTTTCTTTGTAACACCCTTTCGTACGAGATGCTGGGCCATTTCATTTGAAACAACAATCACCCGGTCGGCAAGTTTAAACGTCATATACTCGATGAAAAGCAACACCCGAATTAAGGCCTTTTGCAAGGAACCGCTCTCCGACGCATAAAGATACTCGGTACTGATATCCGTCACATCGAGAACGGCCGGAACCCGGTATAACTTTGAAATAATAATCGAGGGTATCGCCGCGACACTGTTATGGATAAAAATAAGTTTTACATTGTTAATTCTATCAAGCAGTGCAAAAAAGAGCTGAAAAACAAAAATGAACGAACTAAAAAGCTGAGAGCTGCTCTTCGTCAGTCCATGAAGAGGTTTTACAGGTATTCCCTCAATGTCTATTCGATCGGACGGAGCCAGTAATTCCACATCGCACCCTTTATCTCGAAATGCTTTAGACGTGCCCAGGGTCCTCAGGCCTCCGCCTCCTCTAAGGGGGGACACAATATCCTGGGTTGTTACAATAATTCTCAAATTACGGTTTTTTATATGTTTTTATTTTTGCTGGTTCCTAATTTCCACGCGGTATTAGTAAGGTACGACATCTTTGAATACATGCTTCATCAGATCCAACGCCCTTGCCACCCCTTGGTAACGCAAGATGTTCAGGAAATAAATGATTTGTCTTTTGAGCCATGCCGGTTGCAACAGTTTAAACATCAACCATTTGCGAACAGCCTGACTGTGAAACTCCTGAATATCCCGGGCACTTAAATTAGCTAAATTTATAACGGCGCTGCATTCACCGTCAAAGCTTTTCCAGGCATCGCTCTCCAAATAACCTTTATCAACAGCCATATCGTAGTATCTTGTTCCCGGGAAGGGAGTATTTATGCTAAACTGGACGGTATCTGTGTTCAATTCCATTGCAAATCGCAATGTTTTTTTCATCGAGTGTTTATCTTCGCCTAACAAGCCGAAGGTAAAAGTTGCATGGCTCCTGATTCCATACTCAGCGCACCATTTGGCCACTTTGCGAACCCTGTCTAACTTGACTGGTTTACCCAACTGCTTCAATACCTCTGGACTTCCACTCTCCACACCGAATTTCATAGCTATACATCCTGCGGAGGCCATTTCCTTTATAAGCTCTTCATCAGGGTTTACTGCATCCCCCATTGCGCTCCATTTGATTTTTAACTTCCGCTTCTTAATCTCGTCGCATATTCGTAATACATGCTTCTTGCTTATGGTGAAATCATCATCGTCAAAATATATTTCCTCGGCACCAAATAAGGATACTAGATATTGAATCTCATCCGCCACACGTTGCGCCGAAAAAATGCGATACTTACCCGAATTGTACATTACCTGTATCCAGAGACAATAATTGCATCGATACGGGCACCCACGGCTCGCGTGCATCTGAATAGTTTTACCATGCAATGATATCCCGTCCCAATAGAAATAAATATTCGGCTCTTGATTCGAGGGAAACAAATCATAAGCGGGATAGGGGAGTTTGTCCAAGGGGTCTATTTCGGGAAACCTGTTGGTTACCACTGCATGGTTGTTTGCCCTATAACCTATGCCCTTTAATTCATCTATTTTCCCTTTGTTTTCAAGACACTTGACAAGCTCCAGAAATGCAAACTCGTATTCTCCGAGCATCACAAAATCAACTTGGCTGTTCTCCTCAATGATTTGAGTCGGAAAGGTAGTGACATGGGCGCCTGCGAAGATAATATAAGACAAAATTTTTTCTTTTATTTTCATCGTCAATTCGAGATCACTGTTGATAGTAGGTGTTGTAGTTTCAAAAAGGATAATATCTGGATTTAGTTCGTATACCCGCCTTAAAAAAAACTGCTCCGACCAATCGAGTGCTACCGCGTCCAGCACCTGAACATCATAATTGTTTTCTCGTAAAAGTGATGCTGTATAGGCGAGATAAAACGGAAACGGCAAATAATAGGGTTTTACACCTTTTTTCTTAACTGCAGAATGCGGCCATCGGCTCCCTGCACGAATAAAATATTTTTCAAAACCATGGCCAATGTCTGTCTTGCAGCTGGGGTTAGCTAATAGGATTTTCATTGGAACACCTTTCAATGGCTTTTCCGTTCAACAAGATATCTGTAAATATCTTCAATTATGGCCTCGAGACCGAACTTGTATTCCCATTCCGGATAATGCCCTCTGAATTTAGAAATATCGGAGATGTACCAAATATGATCTCCGATTCTGTTTTGTTCCGACAACCGGTAGTTCAGTTTTTTTCCTGCAATTTTTTCACAGATCTCTATCGCCTCAAGCATTGAGCAATTTGAGAACCTGCTGCCGCCAGCATTGTACACTTCTCCACAACGGGGATTTTTATAAAAATGTTGAAACATTTCGATTAAATCAAAACTGTGAATGTTATCTCGCACCTGCTTCCCTTTATATCCGAAAACAATGTATTCCCTGCCGGTAATCACACATTCCATTAGATAGGAAAGAAAACCATGCAGTTGTGCTCCGGAATGCATCGGGCCTGTTAAACACCCACCTCGAAAACAGACCGTTTTCATTCCAAAATACCTTCCATATTCCTGGACAAGTATATCGGCGGCCACTTTGGACGCACCGAAAAGACTGTGTGTAGACCTGTCAATCGACATTGTTTCATCAATGCCGTTTTTATAAACATGGGATGGATTAATCTCCCAACGTGTGCCATGTTCAATCAATGGAAGTTTATTAGGCAAATCACCATAGACCTTGTTGGTGGATGTAAAAATAAAGACAGCATTTTTGCAATACTTGCGGGCCAGCTCAAGCATTGTTAGCGTGCCATTCGCATTCACCGTGAAATCCATGAAGGGATCTTTTGCAGCCCAATCATGAGACGGTTGAGCTGCAGTATGGATAATAAGGCCAATATCCTTATTGTATTCCGCGAAAATGTTCTCCATCGCACTGGCATCACGAATATCCAAATCGTAATGAACATATCCGGGAATATTGCGTTTTAATTGTTCCTGGTTCCATCTGGTCGATGCCTCTTTTCCAAAAAAAACTCGCCGCATATCATTATCAATGCCAATGACACTCATGCCCTTACCACTGAAATAATGAACACTTTCCGAGCCTATAAGCCCTGCTGATCCCGTAATTAAAGCAATTGCCATGTATTAACTGCCTCCATCCGAAAGAATAGATTTCAACTCTTTTTTATTGTCTTGAATCCAGGCTGTTATTTCCCTTATTGTTTCCGTTACGGTTATTTCCGGGGTCCAGCCGGTCTCTCTTGTCACTTTGGCTGTATCACTTATATAATAAGGGATATCTCCCCGCCTATCTTCCATAACAGATTTTATTTGAATGTCTTCACCTGTTATGTTCCTGCAATAAGCTGTTAATTCACACAAGGATATACTGATATCATTTCCACCACCGACATTAAAAATACCGCTGTTTATTTGGTCCATATGGTTCATCTGAAAATCAATCAAGCGGTACAGGTCTGCCACATGCAAAATGTCCCTCACCTGCTTTCCGCTCCCGCCATAGCCGATATACGCCAATTCATTATGGTAGATATGGCTAGCTACCCAGAGCACAACAACGCCTTGATCCACTTTCCCCATTTGCCACGGCCCAGTAATAATGCCGCAACGATTTATAACACCACGAATTCTGTACAGGTCGATGTACTCTGAAAGAAAAAATTCCGATGCCAGTTTTGTTGTCCCATAAAGAGAACGATTACCGACTATAGAAAACTCCTCGGAAATCCCGTTAATAGAAACGCCGGGAATGGTCTGTGTTTCTTTTGGTTTCAGCCTTGTTTTTGTTTCAAATAAGTCAATGCTGTTCAATAGTTCTACCGGGTATACTCTACTGGTAGATAAAAATATTATATCTGCCCTATTTTTTCTTGCGGACTCAAGACAATGAATTGTGCCGACCATATTGGTGTTAACAACATACTCGGGCGATTCCAAATATCCGGCCAGAACCGAAGGTTCGGCCGAGCATTCTATCATCAAATCAAAACCTCCCACGCTGTCAAGATCTTCCTTGTTCCGTATGTCGCCGTGAATGAATTCAACTTTGGCATCATTTAGGCGTTGAATATTAAGTTCCGACCCCCTGCGTTTTAGATTATCCATAGCTATAACCTGGACATCGGGATAATTCTTTTTGATCAGTATGGAGAGATTCGACCCCACAAAGCCCGCGCCGCCAGTGATAAAAATTTTTTGATTCACTTGGTGTCTCCAGAATATGCTAAATTTAAAAAACGGAAACCAAGGAAGAGGCCGAGACCCTTAGCAACATTAAACAAACTTGTCACCCTCGCTTCTTTCAAATCTCATCAGACAAATCTGCTCGGAAATGAGGCCCATCATAAATATCAAAATTGATGTAGTGAACAAAAGGGCACTCATATTCGTAAAACGGCCCGAGGTAAAAAACGTATAAAGATAATAACCTAAACCCAAGCAAAACATTGTAAAACTAACGGGTAGAAATATTCTTAGTGGAGAAAAGAGGGTGCATATCTTCATAATGATAATGAAAAATCTTACTCCATCTCGTAATATTTTTATCTTGCTCCTCCCTTTGTTTCGTTTTTGGACATTGATAGAAACGTACCTCATGCTTCTACCGCCTCTCAAGACACCCAGAGTTAGCGTAGCAGGATAAGAATAAGTGTTAGGCAGGAGATATAAAAGATCTCGAGTAATATCTGATTTTATGGCACGAAACCCGGATGTTAGATCTTTAACAATAAATTTAGCAACATAGGAAGCCAGCCAATTATATAACTTATTAGCAAAAGCACGGCCCCAGGATGCCTGATGCCCCTTCGGTCTTTCACCTACAACCATATCGAAATCCGGAAAATATTCAAGGAAGCTTCTTATATCTTCAGGATCATGCTGGCCATCTCCGTCCATAAACACTAAGATTTTACCAGAAGCAAATCTTATACCACTTTTTATAGCTGCCCCATTCCCAATGTTATAGGGATGCCTATAAACAAGGGCCCCTGAAGCTTTTGCAACTGCAGGTGTTTCGTCTGTTGAACCATCATCAACCACAATGATTTCAAAAGCAGGGTAAAGGGTGCTGATTTTTTTTACAACGCCTCCGATTGCCTCTTGTTCATTATAGGCTGGGATAATTACCGAGACTTCTGTATTCTCCATTTTTCAAATCTCCCCTTGTTGACCAAAAAATCCTTCCTGAAAAATTTATTGCAAGGATGCCTTAAATAAATATTTACTCGTGTCAGCAAGGCCCACAATGTCCGAGAGCTGGGAAGAGCATATTTCAAACAGTTCTTTATCAAATACATCATGGTAAAAGTGAACCATTCTGTTTCTATGGCCCGCCAAAGTTTTAAATATGAGGCTATCCTATAGTCCTTCGTAAAATCTTCCCGGGTTCATTTTTCTTTCCCCATAATAAGGGCAATTCTGCGGTATCAGGTCTCCACCCCTCCTCAAAATATAAATAAGAGTTCAATCTGTTTTGGAAGTACCTATATTATCCAGGCCCAGAAAGGTTGAAATGCTGTTCAAAAATATTTAAAAGTCTCCAAGATCAGATTTCATTATCTTATAGCCTTGTTCGTTATCCAACCCTCATTTTCCTTACTTTTTCAGGATTAAGACTGGGCATTAGCAATGCCTTTCAAATATTCTATTTGGAACTCAGGGAAGTGGTTTCATTAAGGCGATTTCAAACTCCTTTACATGGTGTTCAAAAAAAAGTTTCACTGCATCCCAGGTCCACCCTTTACTGTTTTTTAATAGAATTGGATGAGGATCTTCCTCTGCATCTTCAAAATAAACCAGGCTTTTCAATACGTGATAAATATTTATATCTGTATGTGCAAAACGTTTCAAAAAAAGTTCACCTACCTCTCTTATGCCTGATTTAAACATAATAACAGCATAGATGTCGAAAAAATCTTTCTTGGCGCCACGCTGGGATATAGTTTTTATCTTTTCCGCAGCTATATCCTGCCAGGAAGCCACCTTAATTCCCCACCATATATGTGGAGGAAAACAAGTGGGGACCTTATATAAAAGAAAGGATAATCTGACTCCCTGCTTTACGCAGTGTAAAGTACCAGGACGAATTAATGAAACTTTATCTGGATGAATCCTGTTTTTTAGAGCTTCAGGGTCAAATTCCCTTTCAGAAAAAAAATCAAGGTCTTCGGAAATTCTGTGTCCTAATTGCATGGCGAGCGCAGTGCCCCCGGCAAGGTAAAAGGTGTCCGGCTGAATAGCAAGCTTATCAATTAAATTAAGGGCGTTCTGTGGAAGCGCGTCTTCGAGCATCCTTCGACTCCGGAAGTGTGATATTAAAATATACCGACCAAAAACGCCTGGTCATGCTTGACAGCCCCCTTCTTTCTTTTACAACCTCAATTAATTTCTCATCCGCGTATATTTCTCTGAGTGTCTTCAAGTCCTTCTCGTCCCCGTAATCAAGGACCCTGGCAATAATATAGCCAGCATTACGTTCCATGTCTATTGTACTCGCATCCCAAAAAAGGGTGGGATCAAATAGAATCCTGGCATCTTTTATGTCATTTCTCTTGGTATCAACCAATGTATTTCCCTAATGTTCAAAGAGTTTTCGCTGTTTTTAAAGCGCATCCAAGCTGGTCATATTGCAAGCTATGTGCCACTGACACCTTTTTTATGGCTCGATGCAACCCCAATATAACCCCCTGACTGAAATATATCAAATTTTTACCGCTTATCTGGTCCAAGGCCAGCCCGGAGGCATGCTCTCCTCCAAGAAAAAGGATAATTTTTCTTTTTGAATCAGGTTATGGGTCGCCTTCTCGAAATTAATCTACGCAAGCCTATGATGTTATTTTAGTCGAGATACCCCATATCCCCACTTTGCATATATTAGTTCAACGTACTTTTTAAAAAAATTACCAAGCATCTTTCTTTTTTCACTCGTAAAATTGGTTCTCACCCACGGATCAAAAACATCGTATCTTATAAGTAAGTGGGTTATTCCATTTTTTCTGAGGGCTCGTGCAATATCTTCAGGGGAGTCTGATCTATTCAAAATCCATCGCAACATACTTCTATTATATGAATTGTCAAAAATGAACTGCCTGTCACAATAATAGTTTCTGCTGCCTATGAAAACAAAAAGTATTTTAGCATCTGGCTTAAGATTTTTGTTGATATATCTCATGGCAGGATATTCAAACCGGTATTTATCTATATACTCATCCCGAGTCAGCGAACCATTAAGATAACTTAACGGGTCAACCTTTCTAAACTGACTAACAATATATTGCGCATTAATGGCAAGGGCAAAGATTATCCCTCCCCCAAAAAACAATAACCCTAACTTTCTAAAAGGTTGCTTATTTAAATTCTTTAAGCCGTCAAGAATATTCTTTATACCAAATATGGATAATATTGCCAGAGGGGGCAGGATAGGTGAAATATAGCGTATTCTCATGCCTCTGCTGAAAAAGGCAAAGGCAAAAAACAGGCAAGCAAAAACAAGTAGTATCTTTTTTTCACTAATAACAACCTTGGAATCCCTTGTTTTTGGATAAAAGGCAAAAAAAGGAAGGAATAAAAGAAAAGGGTTAAGCCTTCCATCAAAATACTGGGGGTTCCCATCCTGGCCCTGGAAAAAGATTCTTACTGGCAGGAGTGCAATCTGCCACCAGGACTCTCCATATACCAGGCTCCTGTAAGCAAATATACCTAAGGGATTTCCGCTTACGGCTCTATGGGGATTGAACCAGCTATCATAAAGGGGGAATATCGGGTTTCCTGTCCAAAGCCAGTTCTTTATCATCCAAGGCGAAAAAAATATGAGGGCTATGAGAAAAAAAATTGCCCCGTATCCCACTGAACGGGCAAAAGCCAAATTTCCGGGGCCCCGGTGTCTCGAATACAGGAAAGGCACAAAAAGGGTCAGAAGGAAAAATCCAACCAGGCCGTTGTATTTGGTGCCCATGGCCAGTCCGCAAAATATAGCGGAAAAGACCAAATGCCTCATGCGAAAATTATCCTCAACCCATTTCAAAAGAAAAACCAACGCTGCTGTGGAAAAAAATATCAGTCCCAGATCCACATAAACCGTTGTGGAAAGCTTCACAATTACCGGGATGGAAAGGAAAAGGATTACTCCTAATAGGCCGTAAAAAGAATTGATCCTTCGCCTCAGGTAAGCAAAAATGAGCAACCCCGTGAGCAGGGCAAAGGTAAAATGGATATATTTGGGGGCAATGTCATTTCCGAAATAGAGAGGGATTAAATATAAAAGATCCAGATTTATAGGGTAATAAGAATGGCGCATAAAGGGTATCTGGTAAATACCTCCATGCTGAAGGTAAAGCTTGGGAACAGCCAGGTGATGGGTAAGTGCGTCCTTGCTGACAGGCGGTACAGAGGCCAATATAATGATGCAAATTATTAACGAAATAATTAACATCCCCAAGAGAAAACCCGAAAAAATATCAAGGCCTGAAATCTCTTTTTCCCTTGGCTTGTTTTCATCCATTCTTTTCTTTTCTTAAAATAAGTTTTAACACTGGACCACTTTCTTTACTTGAGATAAGGAGAGTGATAAAAAACAAAGGGATTAACAAAAACATTCCGATAAAAAACTGAAAAATCAATCCAATGTTTAATTTTATATTTCCCTTTAATGCTTCATATAATTCATTATGAGGCCAGCCAGAAGCATTTAATATGCTTTGAAGAAGTCCATAAGGCCCCTGTTCAAGACAAAATGTGCTAATGCTAACAATCCTTAGATTCACTTTTCTCATCAAGTATACAAGGGGATTTTTGCTAAAATGATATTTATGCCATGGAATATCCAAATGAAACCACCATTGCTTAAACCTTCGAGCCTCTGCACTGGAAAAGTTTGGTACGGCCATGATTATGGCACCATCAGGAGATAAAAAATCATATAAGCGACCCATAACTTGCTGGGGGTTATCCATATGTTCCAATACATGCCATAAAAAAATCAGGTCAAATGTCTCCTTTGGAAAATCAATATCTTCCAAATCGCCTTGCAAATAAACTATTTGTTCCCTTCTAAGGAATCTCTGAGCAGGATAAAAGGGATGTTCCACGCCAAAACAACTACAACCGAGATCAAGAAAGGATCTCAAAAGACGTCCTTCTGCACAACCTACATCCAATACTTTGGGTGTTCTAGTCGAAGATGGAATCAAAGACAGATAATATTTTGCCCGCTTACGCATTAGCAGATCTCGAATTTTTTGAAGGCGGAAACCAAACTTACTCGAGCCTTTTCCATAGTAAGAATAAAAAACATCATTAGGTTTTAAATTTTCATCATTGGGAAAAGGAAAAGTCCTTGCTAGACCACACACCCTACATTTAACAATGCTGAAATTTGAATAAGGTGTTTTGATCGAGAATAAAAACTGGGATTCTAAACCACCACACAAAGGGCAGAGAATCAATTCTGTATCATTCATTAATTGGTACATTATCTAAAGTAAATTTTTTGCTCTTGGAATCAAAAAGTTTATCACTTCGGATTTTCAATTTATGAAGAAAATATTTAAAAGTGGTAAGGATTACCCCGGCCCCGTATCTAACAGAATTTTTAAACCCTATTGAAGAGGCTGTTGCAAAATATCGTGCAGGACAAGATATCTCTCCAATCCTGTACCCAAAATAGATAACTTGAACCAGGATTTCGTTATCAAATATAAAGTCATCAGAATTATTTTCTATTGGTAAATTCACAAGCACCTCTCTGGAAAATGCCCTATAACCTGTATGAAATTCCGATAATTTGCTTCCAAGAATTAAATTTTCAAGGGCGGTTAACAATCGATTGGAGATGTATTTATACATGGGCATCCCCCCCTTCAGTGCCCCGCCTCCGATAATACGTGACCCTAAAACAACATCATATACGCCGAATGCAATCATGCTGGCCATGGCAGTAATTAATTTTGGTGTATACTGGTAATCAGGGTGGACCATAACTATAATATCCGCTCTACGATTCAATGCCTCTCTGTAACAAGTTTTTTGATTGCCACCATACCCATAGTTCCTGAGATGGGATATAGTCTCAATCCCCAACCTCTCTGCAATGCGCACTGTATCATCGACACTTCCATCATCCACAAGCAGCACACCATCAACGATATCCAAGGGGATCTCCTTATAGGTTTGCCGCAAGGTCTTTCCGGCATTATAGGCCGGCAAGATAACTACAACTTTTTTTCCGTTTAACATATTTAAACCCTTAAGTCTTGATCCCAGCTAAAGAAAGGCAGTTTTTAGACTCTCAGCCGTCTTCCATTACAGCCTTAGCCTTTTGGTGTTTCCCCAAAGATCGATATGCAAGTGCCAGATTCCGCCTGAGTTCGGTTAAATCGGGGTTTATTTCCAAGCCTTCTCGTAAAGCGGAAACTGCCTTCTCATATTCACCAAGGGCTCCGTAGGCAGATCCTAAGTTACCCCAAAACCGGGCTACATCGGGCCAAAGGCCTACTGATTTCCTGAAATGACTCAAAGCCTTTGCCGGTCGCTTAAGATCGAAGTAAAGCTTTCCCATATTATTATGCCATTCCGCCTTCGTACGGTAAGGCATACTTAAAAACCTAGCCTTATTCAAAACTCTCATGGCCTCGTCCAATCTGGATGTCTCCAGTAACAGGGCGGAATAATTTACATAATTTTTTGCATTTTCGGGATACCTTTCAATGGCGATCCTAAACCAGAACTCCGACTCCTTATATTTCTTCTCATCCAAAAGGTTTTCAGCCAACCCCCCTGCAAGGGCCATGTTACCCAGGTTTAAAACCTCTTGCCGGTAAAGGGTGTGCTCATCGTGCCAAAGCTTTTGGTTCAATAAATAAGTATAAAATCCAAAATATAATGTTACCGACACGCAAAGACCCAGGGTAATAAAACGGCTTTTCCTCAATGACTTCATCAAACACCAGCAAACAGCAATCATCAGGAATGCGAGGGGGAAATAAATCCATCTCATGGAAATCAAACTCACGGCGGATGTCGGCACAATATTTAAAACAGGGAAAAGCGCCAAAATAAAGGATGCCAAACCGAATATCAACCTTTTATCATTTCTTTTCACCCATACCAGAGAGACTATCAATATAACTACTAATAAACCGAAAAATAACTCTGGGCTAAGATGGGTGTCCGGGTAATGAATAATAAAGCTGTGCAGACCGAAAGGCAAAAGGGCGAGATAAAAATTAAATGCTACCAAATAGGGAGCATAACAAACCCTGGTCCAAAAGTTACCCGCCTCAACAGGGGAAAACATAGAACCTGTCACCTTAAATCTAAGTATAAAGTAGAATATTAATACAATGATAAACGGTATATAACTAAATACCTCTGTAGAGAGACGGGCCTTTTCGGAAGAGAGAAACCTCCAGTATAAAAATAATATCGGAACAAGCAATAGTCCGAACTCCTTCGAGAATAAGGCCCCTGCAAACAAAAGTACCGAAAACCCCATCAAAAAATAATCTTTTTTCCTTATGCCGATTATATAAAAATAGAATGAAGAGATTGAAAAAAAAGTTACCAGAATATTGTTTCTTGATGTAATCCACGATACAGACTCCGTATTAACCGGATGAAGGGCAAAAATCAATGTTGACCAAAAAGCAGCATGCCTGTTATTTATAAGCAAAACAAAAAGCCTATACGCAACAAAGCAAGTTAAAAGATGGAGTATGAGATTTGTAGATCTAAACCCAGGTGCTTTCAAGCCCCAAATTTTGTAGTCAATGGAGTAGGTCAAGTTTATAAGGGGCCTGTAATAGCCTGTATGCCCTGCATCTTCTCCATTTCTTAGAATTCCATCTTCTTGTATAAGATAAGATTGTATCGGATGAAATGTTCTTATATATTTATTATTTTTTATAAAGGGGTTATCGTCCAGTATAAAGCCCCCGGTAAAGGTAGGGAAATAGGCGAGTGTAGCCAATAGACCGATAATAATATAAGGCAAAAGATCTTTAAATTTTCGCTCGAGGCCGAACATAAAAAGATATCTCAAACTGTAGGGTGGTTCGTGAACAGGCTTAATCCTGAATTGGAAATTCCAATATCCTCATGCCGAAGAAACCTTTTTGCAATTGCGACCGTCTTCCTTATAGTCCTGTCTGTGTATTCAAATACCTTCCACTCCTCATGGCATCTGGACGATAGCCAAAACATCTTAGGAAGAAAAGAAATACATTTAAAAAATTTACAATGGGCCGAAATAAAAAAATCCTTTTTTAAAGAAAATAGGCGGCTTTACAGGCCTGTAGCCTGCTTCAGTTTTGCAATAAATTACTACCTTGGTAAAAAAGATGTCTTCGGCTACCATTTGGTTAATATATCCATTCATATCCTCGCTTCAATTTTTTTATTTGCATTTATTTATAATATCCTCAATCTCCCCTTGTTAAAAGCAAAATATGGGCCAAATTCCTATTTTATATCCCTTATGGCTGCGGTTCTCTGGGCCATAAACCCTGTTCAGACCCAGGCAGTAACCTACATAGTGCAAAGAATGGCCAGCATGGCAGGCATGTTCTGTATCATGGCCATGTATTTCTATCTCAAGGGAAGAACGTCACGGGATATTTCCTTTAAGGTGTTCCATTACTCCATATTCTCTGTTTCGGCGATCCTCGCCTTTGGTTCAAAGGAAAACGCTGCCATGCTGCCTATAAGCATACTGCTCTTTGACCTTTTTCTAGTGCAGGGCTTAACAAGGAAAAATGTCATAAAAAATTTATATATGCTACTGGTATTGATCGTTATTCCTCTATTCATCGCCCTTATGTTTAAGGGTCCTTCTTTTTTACACCCAAATAATCTTATTTCTGGATATCAGGGGAGACCCTTTACCCTGCCTGAAAGACTGCTGACAGAACCACGTATTATAATCTTCTATATCTCCCTGCTTTTGTATCCTATGCCCGGCAGGTTATCCATTGCCCACAATATTTCCGTATCACACAGTCTCTTCGATCCAATTACAACAATTTTATCGATTCTTATCATTCCCGCAATCATCGGTTTTGCTGTACTAAAAGCAAGAAAATGGCCTTTGATTTCTTACTGCATCCTTTTCTTCTTCCTGAACCACTTGATAGAGTCCACAATCTTTCCACTGGAGCTTGTTTTTGAACACCGGAACTATCTGCCCTCTATGTTATTTTTCGTGCCGTTTTCGTTCCTCGCATGGAAGGGAATAAGCTATTTTTCCTATAAAAAGAGCATGCGTTTTATTCTTGTCGCCTTTATTATCCTTGTGCTAATAGGTTTAGGGCATAGTACCTTTATGCGCAATTTTATATGGAATAGGGAGGTAAGTCTTTGGATCGACGCTACGGAAAAGGCACCCAATCTATTCAGGCCCTGGCATAATCTTGGAAACGCATATTCCAGCCTCAATAAACGAGAAGTTGCATTAAGTTGTTACAGGAAGGCACTAACAAAAAAATCAATAAACCAAAAAGGTGCAAAATGCCTGACCTTTTTTGATATGGCCTTTGAATATCATAAGATGGGAAAACTGGACAAGGCTCTTCATTACTATCAATCGGCAGAGAGTGTTAACCCGTCCTTTGCAGACAGCTACAATAATAAAGGCGCATTACTGCTCTCAGAGGGTCTTATTGATGAAGCCCGCCAGGAACTTGAAAAGGCGATCAAGTATGACAAAAAACACTCAAATGCATATTCCAATCTCGGCAGACTTTTACTGAGAAAAGGTGAAATAGACGGGGCAATTGAAGCACTGAAAAAGGCTATTAAATTCAAGCCTGATGAGCGCATTCCTTTAAGGGATTTAGGTTATGCCTACCGGGTTAAAGGGTGTTATGGTAAGGCCTTCTTGATTTTTAACAAGGCCTTGAACATTAAACCTGCTGACCCAAAGGTGTTTTTGTATCTTTCCGAAATATATTTTAAGAACCGGAAAAATAGTCAGGGAGAAAAATTTATAAAAAAATTCCTAGATTCAGGTAAAAGAATTCATCTTCGTGACTATACCAAAGGCATTGCTGAGGAAAAAGAAAAATCCATAAAGATAAAAAACATTAAAAAACCGGTATTAAAAAGTCTTTTTAATGAATACTATGATAATGTCTCTCTTATATATGAAAATACGGAAGGCTTAAATGTAAAAAAGTTAAAAGGGCTTTATCAATGCGATTAAAAAAGGCGAAAGGGACCGATATTTGAACATATCGACCCCTTTTCCCCAAAAAACCACTAATCAAATTGACCGCCGGAATGTACGGTGTAAGTTGTATCACCTCCTTCGTGATATGCAGTTGCTGTAAAGTCAGTAGTATTCGCAGCTGTAATATTTAAGTTAATGCCAGCAGAGGTTTTGAACCCATAGGTGGAACCAGTAAGATCACCTGCGGCATTAGTATATTTATACTGATCGGTAAAATAGGCCTCTTCTGCTGTAGCTAGGTTTTTCAGGTCCGCCTGGGCAGATGAGTTATAGCCCCTCTTCCTGTAACTGGCAAACTGAGGTATGGCTATTGCCGCCAGGATGCCGATGATGGCGATAACGATCATCAGCTCGATGAGGGTAAAACCTTTTTGGTTTTTCATTTTGTTTAATTTAAGTAACATTTTAAACCTCCTTTGAATAATTATTGATCATGATCAATAAGCAAACCGGGCAAAAAAGACATTCACCTCCTTTCCCTTTTTCATTAAAATACACAGTCTTTACTTAATTTGCATACAAATATTATGCCACTCATAAAGAGTTTTTGGCTTAATAAAATAGATGTTTCAAATCAAAGGCTTATAATTTATTGCTCTCCGTTATAAAAGGTATCTCCGAGCATCTTTTGAGACCAGCAGTATCTTGTGACATTTTTTGTCAAAAACATGACAAATATTGTCACAACATTTTTTTCCTTTTATTTAAGTTTTTAATAAGAAAGGTTTACATATACACTTTCCTGAACAAAAGGTCAAACAACTAAAATTCAATTGTCCGGCTGCAATCCCGATTTTTGCATTCTGTACCTGAGAGACCTTAGGCTTATGCCCAAAAGATCGGCGGCTTTCTGCCTCGAGCCCTGGGCCATCTCCAGGGCCTTGACAATATAATCCCTTTCCATGTCCGCCATAACCTTATCGAGTTGAATTCCCTCGGGCGCCAGGTCAGTACTCCGCCTGTTTTTAGTTACCGTGACATTTTTAAAACTAGAAAGCGTCAAACTCTGGGGCAAGACAATATTGGAGGTCTCAAGGGCCACGCTTCGCTCGATTATGTTTTCCAATTCCCTTACATTCCCGGGAAAGGGGTACTGGCTCAAGATGTCCATGGCGTAAGCGGAGATCTTCTTCAACTCCTTGCCCATCTCCCGGGAGTATTTTTTTAAAAAATACTGCGCTAGAATTGGCAGATCCCCTTTCCTATCCCTCAGAGGAGGAACCGGAATTTCTATAACATTCAGCCTGAAAAAAAGGTCCTCTCTGAACCTAGCTTCCATCACTTCTTTTTCAAGATTTTTATTTGTGGCTGATATAAACCTTACATCGATCCTTCTTTCCTCGGTCTCCCCTATCCTGGTAAACGTCTTCTCCTGGATTACCCTCAACAGCTTGACCTGAATAGCAGGGGAAAGTTCGCCTATTTCATCAAAAAATACCGTTCCCCCGTGTGCCGCCTCAAGGAGCCCGGCCTTGTCAGTGTTTGCCCCTGTAAAGGCGCCTTTTTTATAGCCGAAAAGCTCGCTTTCGATTAATGTCTCCGGGATTCCGCCGCAATTGATAACCACAAAGGGTTTATCCCTCCAATGGCTGCTTTGGTGGATCGCCCTTGCCACCAGCTCCTTGCCCGTGCCGGATTCCCCCGAGATCAACACATTGGCCTTGGAATCCGAAACCCTTTTAATAAGATCATAGACACCTTTCATCTGGGGGCTTTCCCCTATCAGGCAATCGAAATGTATGCCCGTGCCTTTTTCCTTCTCATGTTGCCGAATGCCGGGTTCGGTCTTTTTTTGCAGGACATCCCTTACTATCTCTTTGAAATCCGAGATATTAAAGGGCTTGGGTATATAGTCATAGGCCCCTCCCTTCATGGCCTCAACCGCTGTCTCCGCATTGGCATAGGCGGAGATGATGATAACCGACACTTCCGGATTCAGTTCCTTGGCCTTTTTAAGGACCCCTATACCGTCTACGCCCTTCATTCGGATGTCAGTGATAACCAGGTCAAAGGTGCTTTTCCCCATTATATCGCATGCCTCTTCCCCGCTTCCGGCACAAGTTATGCTGTAGCCCTCCTTGGTCAGCAGGATTTCAAGAAAATCCCTCATGCTTATTTCATCATCGACTACCAGTATGGAATTCCTCTGATTTCCAGACAATCCTTCCTCCAACCATGGTTAGCATTGCTTTGCCTTTCATCTTCCAACCAATAAAAGGGGAATTCTTGCTCCTTGATCGAAAATCCTCTTTTTTCACCGTATATTCCTTACTAAGGTCTATGACGGTTAAATCCGCTTCCCTGCCCTCTTTTATTGTGCCGCCTTTTATTTTCAAAATAGAGGCCGGATTAAGGGACAGCTTGGCTATAGCGGCAGGCAAATCCATAACTCCTTCTCTTACCAGGGCCAACGCAAGGGGAAGTGCGGTCTCCAGGCCGATTATTCCGAAGGCCGCCATGTCGAATTCCACGTCCTTCTCCAAAGGGCTGTGAGGTGCATGATCCGTGGCGATTGCATCTATTATACCTTCTGAAAGTCCTCTTTTTACTGCCTCTACGTCTTTAGGTTCCCTCAGCGGGGGATACATCTTGCAGTTTGTATTAAAGCCCAATACAGCATTATGATCAAGACTGAAAAAATGGGGGGCGGTCTCCGCCGTAACAGGGAGACCTTCTTCCTTGGCCTGCTTTATAAAACGAACAGAGCCTTTGGTGCTGACATGGGCTATGTGAACAGGACATCCGGTGAGCCTGGAAAGAAGGATTTCCCTTGCCACCATAAGCTCCTCTGAGGCCGCCGGAATGCCGGGCAAACCCAGCCGGGTGGAAATACTGCCCTCATGCATGGCACCTCCGTTGGAGAGATCCAGATCCTGGCAATGTGATATCACCGGCAGATCGAAAAATTCCGCGTATTCTATGGCCCTTCTCATAAGCTGGCTATTGGTAACAGGTCTTCCGTCGTCGGAAACTGCAACCGCACCCGCCTCTTTTAGATCTCCGAATTCGGTTAATGACTCGCTCATGAGATTCCTGCTTATGGCTGCAACGGGATAAACCCGCACAAGATTTGCTTTTTTGGACCTCTCCAAAATAAATTCCGTGACGGAACGCGAGTCATTCACCGGATTGGTATTGGGCATGCACGCAACAGCTGTAAAGCCGCCTGCAGCGGCCGCCATCCCCCCGGTGTAAATGGTTTCCTTGTATTCCTCCCCCGGTTCTCTCAGATGTACATGCATGTCAATAAGGCCGGGTGTTACCACCATTCCGGTTGCATCTATCATCCTTAAGTCAGCTTCCGATTTGGGATTGAATTCTCCGGGGCGAAAAAGTCCCGCAATCCTTCCCTTTTTTACAACTATATCCAGCGCCTCTCTTTTGCCAGGGCCGGGGTTTATTAACTCTCCGCCTTTAATCCAGGTTACCACTCTTTCCCCCTCCGATTAAAAGATAAAGTACGGCCATCCTTATGGCCACCCCGTTACTTACCTGGTCCAGTATCACCGATCTAGGCCCGTCAGCCAAATCTCCGGTAATTTCAACTCCCCTGTTGACAGGGCCCGGGTGCATTATAATAAAATCCTTTTTGGCATGCCTCATGATCTGTTCGTTCAATCCAAAGAATATAGAGTATTCCCTCAGTCCTGGAAAAAGGATCCTGTTCTGTCTTTCAAGCTGGATACGCAACAGGATTATCACGTCCTTGTTCTTTAGCGCCTTTGCTGGATTCGGTATCACCTTTACCCCCAGAGATTCGGCTTCCACGGGAATCATGGTAGGTGGTCCGGATATTGTAACCTCAGCTCCCATCTTAGACAAACCTATTATATCGGATCTTGCCACCCTGCTGTGGGCTATGTCCCCTATTATCAACACTTTCAGCCCCTTAATCCTTCCCCGTTTTTTTCTTATGGTAAAAAGATCCAGCAGGGCCTGGGTAGGATGCTCGTGCATTCCGTCACCTGCATTAATAACCCCCGCCTTTACATATTCGGCCAGCAGGTGGGGCGCGCCGCTCGATGAATGCCTGAGCACAATGATATCCGGGTTCATTGCCTGAAGGTTCCTGGCCGTGTCTATAAGGGTTTCTCCCTTTACCATGCTGCTATCGGTGGCGGAAAGACTTAGGGTATCCGCACTTAGCCTTTTAGCGGCCATTTCAAAAGATGTCTTTGTCCTGGTACTGGGTTCGTAAAAAAAATTTACTATACTTTTCCCCCTGAGGGTGGGTACCTTTTTTATGTCCCTGGATGATATCTCCAGAAAAGCGTCGGCTGTATCCAGTATCATATTGATATCGCTGACGGACACCTGGTCCATTCCTAGCAGGTCTTTATGTTCAAATCTGTACATCTTCAACGCCAAAAAAAAGCCCCTTTCCCTTTTAAGGGAGGGGCTTTATGGGTTTGGCCTCCTTAACCTTAATATTTTCCATTTTATATTATAGGTCTTTCCTTTCACGCCTTATCTGCCCGGCTGTTTATATCCTCGGTGTTCTCGGTCTCTTTTTTATCCCCTGATTTTTTACCCAATTCCTTTTTCGGTTTGAACGTGCTTTTTTTGTCTTTTTTGCCCGCTTTGCCCGAGGTCTTGCCCTCTTCAGCCGAAAGTAACTGTACTACTGCCACAGGCGCATTGTCACCGGGTCTTCGACCTAACTTTAATATCCTGATATATCCTCCCTGCCGGTCCATAAAGCGGTCTTTCATCCGGTCAAAGAGATTGTGGGCGACGGATTTATCCATAATGTACGAAAGTGCCTGCCTCCTTGCATGAAGATCTCCTCTTTTGGCAAGGGTTACCATCCTCTCAGCAATTGGTCTTATAGCCTTTGCCTTTGAATGGGTAGTGGAAATTTCCTCGTGCTTGAAAAGAGAAGTAACCAGATTTCTATAAAGGGCCCTTCTGTGGGCACAGTCCCGGCCAAGTTTTTTTCCTGCTTTTCTATGTCTCATTATTGTTCCTCAGCGGCGTCCTGATCTTCCTCGTTTTCCTCGTTTTCCTCGCTTCCTTCCCTTTCCGGAAAGGGAAAGTTCTCTAATTTTATACCGAAGCCAAGATCCATTTCCTCCAAGATCTTCTTTATTTCATTCAGGGATTTCCTTCCGAAATTCTTGGTCTTAAGCATTTCGCTTTCTGTCTTTTGTACCAGTTCATAAATATATTTTATATTCGCATTTTTAAGGCAGTTGGAAGACCGTACAGAAAGTTCAAGCTCGCTTACCGGCCTGAACAAATTCTCATTTAGCTTCTCTTCTTCCTTTTCTTCCTCTTTTTCCGGTTCCTCTTCCTCTTCTTCCTCAAAGTTGATAAAAGGCGTGGCCTGCTCTTTCAATATCTTCGCCCCATAGGCCAATGCTTCCTGTGGATCTACAGTGCCGTCCGTCCATATCTCCATGGTCAATTTGTCAAAATCCGTCCTCCGCCCTACCCTGGCGTTTCCAACCACATATTTTACCTTTCGTATAGGAGAAAAAAGTGCATCAACAGGTATCAAACCGATTTCCTGGTCCCTGAATTCATGTTTCTCAGCGGGTACATATCCCTTGCCCACCCTGACCAACATCTCCACATGCAAAACAGCATCCTTGTTAAGGGTGGTTATGGTCTTATCCGGGTTCATTATCTCAACTTTGCCCCCGGTTACTATGTCACCAGCCTTTACCTCCTTTTCGCCTTCTATGTTCAGATAGACCTTTAACTCCTCCTCTTCTTCAACTTCTTCTTCCTTTTCCTCTTCATCCTGGCTTTCGATTATCTTTAAATCCACCTCTTTTAGATTCAATATTATATTTGTAATATCCTCTTTTACACCAGGAATCGTGGTAAATTCATGGGGCACGCCGTTAAATTTAACTGAAACAATAGCCGCTCCCTGGAGAGAAGACAGCAAGATGCGTCTCAGTGAATTTCCAAGGGTTAGGCCAAACCCCCTTTCCAGGGGTTCACATACAAATTTCCCATAGAAAGCACTGAATGAATCACTTTCCACCTCTACGCCTTTGGGCTTTATCAATTCTCTCCAATTCCTTTGGTAAAGTTTTTTCATAAATATGTATCACCTCAAATTCATATTTTATGGTACATGGAATTAAAATTACCAAAAAATCCCATCAAGGATTCCTCGAAGCCCGGTCATCTATTACTTGGAATATAGCTCCACTATCAGCTGTTCATTGATGGGCATGGTCAACTCTTCCCTTGCGGGGAATGTCTTTACTGTTCCCCGGTAATTTGATGCATCCACTTCCAACCATCCGGGTATCTCGCGCCTGACCACTGTCTCCATCGCCTCCAATATCCCCGGGGTCTTACGGCTGTTTTCCTTTACCTCCACCAGATCTCCTATATTAACCAGGTAAGAGGGTATATCCAAATTCTTTCCGTTCACAGTGAAGTGTTTGTGTCTAACCAATTGCCTCGCCTGATTCCTGGACGAGGCAAACCCCATCCTGTGCACTACGTTATCCAGCCTGCGTTCCAGAAAGATCAACAGATTGGTTCCTGTAATCCCTTTCTGCTTCTCTGCCTTGCTGTAATATCTTCTGAACTGTTTCTCCAGGACCCCGTAAATCCTCTTAACCTTCTGTTTTTCCCTCAGCTGTATCCCAAAATCCGATACCTTACCCCCTCTTCGGCCTCCATGCTGACCCGGCGCCTGAGAACGTCTTTCAAATGAACACCGGTCCGTATAGCACCGGTCTCCCTTGAGGAAAAGCTTGGTATTTTCCCTTCTGCACAATCTGCAAACAGCCTTGTTATATCTAGCCAATCTCTTACCTCCTGAAGGTCTTTTTTTATTCCTTTAAAATCGCAACAAAAACTCTACACCCTTCTCCTCTTTGGTGGCCTGCATCCATTATGGGGAACAGGGGTTACATCCCGTATCACTGTGACGGAAAAGCCGTCCATCTGTAGGGCCCTTAACGCAGCCTCCCTTCCAACACCAGGACCCTTTACCCGCACCTCTGCGGTTCTTAACCCCATGGACATAGCCTTTTTCAGTGCATTCTGCGCAGCCAGCTGCGCAGCAAAGGGGGTGCTTTTTCTGGATCCCTTAAACCCAAGTTGCCCCGGACTTGAGGAGGCTATAACGTTTCCGTTGTTATCTGTAATGGTTATTATGGTATTGTTAAAGGTAGACTGAATATGCACTACACCGTTAACCACATATTTTCTCTCCTTTTTTCCTTTGTCGGATTTCCCTGTTCCCTTGGCCATTTGTCCTCCTGAACTCTATCTTTTACCCCTGCCAATCGGCCTGCTGGGTCCTTTTCTGTTTCTTGCATTGGTATGGGTCCTTTGGCCCCTTACCGGCAGTCCCTTCCTGTGCCGCAATCCCCTGTAGCATCCCAGATCCATAAGCCTTTTAATGTTCATGGATATTTCCCTTCGCAGGTCTCCTTCTACCTTACAGGAATCGTCAAGAACCTTCCTGATCCTTGTCACCTCACCTTCATTAATCTGATCTGACTTAGCATCCGGATCCACGCCCGCCTCGCTCAATATCTTTCGGGAACTGCTCCTTCCAATGCCATAAATATATGTCAAGGCAATTTCAACCCTTTTTCTTTTTGGCAAATCAACACCAGCTATTCTCGGCAATTTAATCTCCTTATATATTTTCCCCTATACAACCCTTCATCCCTGTCTTTGTTTATGACGAGGATTATCACAGATTACCCTGAGTACACCTTTTCTCTTTATTATCTTGCAATTTCTGCATCTCTTTTTTATGGATGGTCTGACCTTCATGATTTATTACCTTCCTCTTCCTAAACCCTTTTTCATAAACCCTTCATAATGCCTGGTTAATAAGTGGCTTTCAATCTGGGTAATGGTATCCATTCCCACCCCTACAACAATAAGCAGGGCTGTGCCTCCGAAATAAAATGGCACATTTAATTTGTTAACCAGTATACCAGGCAAAATACACACTGCGGAAACATATAATGCCCCGCCGAATGTGATCCTGGTAAGCACCCTGTCAATATATTCTGCGGTACTTTTTCCCGGCCTGATACCAGGAATGAATCCGCCGTATTTTTTCATGTTATCCGCAACCTCAGCGGGATTAAAATGGATGGCCGTATAAAAATAGCAAAAGAATATTATAAAACCCACATAGATCAAGGAATAAATCAACCTGCCCGGCACAAGGGAGTCGACCACCATTTGCAGCCATCCGATCTCCTTTACGTTGAGAAAGTTTGCTATCGTGGCCGGAAACATGATTATGGAAGATGCAAATATCGGAGGAATAACGCCCGCGGTATTTACCTTTAAAGGCAGATGGGTGCTCTGGCCCCCGTACATTTTTCTGCCTATAACCCTCTTTGCATATTGTACCGGTATTCTCCGTTGCCCCCTTTCCACAAACACGATAATGCCAATCACTGCTACCATAAAGGCAACCAGGATAATCCCGAAAAAGGGGCTCATCTCTCCTGTGCCCATCAAACGGAATGTATTGCCTACTGCCGAAGGAAATCTGGCCACAATCCCCGCGAATATTATCAATGAAATGCCGTTACCTATTCCCCTCTCTGTGATCTGCTCTCCTAACCACATCAAAAAGGTTGTACCGGCAGCCAGAGTGATCATGGTCATCAACCTGAAACCCCACCCTCCTTCAGGCACAATCAGTGCCCCTGAGGGACTTGTCATTTTCTCCAGACCTACAGATATTCCAAAGCCCTGTACAAGGCTTAGTAAAACCGTTCCGTAACGGGTATATCTTGTAATCTTCTTTCTACCGGCTTCCCCTTCCTTTTTTAACTTTTCCAGGTATGGAACGGCCACTGTAAGGAGTTCCAGGATAATCGCTGCACTGATATAAGGCATTATCCCCAGGGCCATAACAGAAAGTCTTCGCAAGGCCCCGCCGGAAAACATATCGAAAAGCCCGAACAGCGTGCCCTGCCTGGCGTTAAAAAAGGCCGCCAGCGCCGCTGAATCAATGCCGGGAGTAGGGATATGGCAACCTATCCTGTAAACGGCGAGCATCAAAAGGGTAAAGATTATCCGCTTTTTGAGCTCCGGAATCTTGGCTATATTCTGAAATCCACCGATCATTTTTATCCCGTCTCTACCTTACCGCCGGCGGATTCAACCTTTCCCTTGGCCTTCCTGCTGGCGCTGTCCACCTTAATAGTTAAAGAATGGGATGTTTCGCCTTTGCCCAACAGTTTTAACTTTCTGCCTTTTCTTATCATTCCGCGCTCCTGGAGGAACTCCTTATCAATCTTTTCACCGGGACCGAAGCGTTCAAGATCCTTCAGATTAATAATTTCATATTGTTTCTTAAAGATATTTGTAAAACCCCTTTTAGGAATCCTTCTTTGGAAAGGCATCTGCCCTCCCTCGAAACCCGAAGGCAGTCCCTTGGAAGCATGAGCATTTTGCCCCTTCGTGCCCCTTCCGGAAGTTCCTCCCTTTCCAGAGCCCGACCCCCTACCGAGTCTCTTTTTTTTCTTCCTTGATTCTCTCGACGGTGAGAGTTCATGTATTTTCATATACAGCTCCTCTTAGGCCGAGGCTTATGTTCCTCGTTAAAGCTAAAAAAATTGTTTAATTAATTACTTCCGAACTGCTAAGTTAAGATTTCTTCCGTGCTCTTTCCCCTTGTTTCTGCTATTTGCCTGGGACTTCTTAATCCACCAAGACCGTCAAGGGTGGCTTTAACCAAATTATGGGGATTATGGGAGCGCAGACATTTGCTGACCACATTTTTTATCCCCGCTACCTCTAATACAGCCCTGACTGCACCGCCTGCTATTATACCTGTTCCTGGTCGTGCCGGCTTAAGCAATACAGAACCGGCACCGCAATATCCAATTATTTCATGGGGTATGGAATCGTCCTTCAGGGGAATTGTTATCATTTCCTTTTTTGCACTCTCGCTTCCCTTTCTTATAGCCTCGGGTACTTCATTGGCCTTTCCGAACCCTGCGCCAACTCGCCCTTTTCCGTCGCCAACCACTACTATAGCGCTAAAGCTGAATCTTCGACCCCCTTTTACAACCTTTGCAACCCTGTTGATAAAAACAACCTTCTCATTTAATTCCGTATCTTCCTGTTCCTTTATTATCTCTGTATCCATAGTTTCCAAACCGAAAAGATTTTCTAAAATGTTAGCCCGCTTTTCCTAGCTGCATCTGCAAGTGTCTTAACCCTTCCATGATACAGGAACCCATTTCTATCAAAAACAACCCGCTTAACACCCTTTTCCACACCTTTTTTTCCAATTGCGCTGCCCACCATTTCCGCCCCTTTTACATTACCGCTGACACCCTTGGCCTTGTCCCTGAGATCCTTGGACATGGTAGATGATGATACAAGGGTACTGCCGGCGCTGTCGTCTATAATCTGGGTATATATATGTCTGGCTGTCTTAAAAACAGTCAGGCGTGGCCTTTCGGGCGTACCTACAATCTTTTTTCTTACCCTTTTCTTTCTTTTGAATCTGTGATTGCGTTTTTCTTTTGTATTGCTCATGATTATACCGATTGAGAAATTGATTTTTCTACTTCTTTGCTCCGGCCTTTCCCGCCTTTCTTCTTACAACTTCTTCCAGATACTTTATCCCCTTCCCCTTATAATGGTCAGGCGGCTTGAACCCTCTTATTTTAGCCGCTGTGAAGCCCAAAAGTTCTTTATCAATGCCGTTTAAAATCAGCCTGTTCTTTTGCTCGATTCTTGCCTCTATGCCCTGTGGGATTTCATATTTAACAGGGCTGGAGTAACCAAGGTTAAATACCAGCTGTTTACCCGAAATTTCCACCCTGTGTCCCACGCCGACTATCTCCAGGGTTTTGGTGAACCCTTCTTTGGCACCGGTTACCATGTTGGAAATCAGGGATCGAAACAAGCCGAACAGGGACTTGGACTCCTTGGTATCGTCGAAAATGGACAACAATATTTGGGAATCTTTAATATCCACCTTTACCTCCGGGCGAATATTTCTGGATAACTCGCCTTTAGGCCCCTTTACCTTAAGTACTTTTCCATCAAAATTAACATCAACCCCTTCGGGTATGACTATCGGTTTTTTTCCTATCCTGGACATCTCCTACACGCTCTGTAATCGAATTAAATTCAATGAAAATACTCCATTAATTCACCACCCACCAAGGAGGGCATTCCAAACCTACCAAATAGAACAGAGGATCTCCCCTCCCACACCCATTTTTCTTGCCTCCCTGTCCGTCATTACACCCCTGGAGGTTGAAACAATGTTAATGCCAAGCCCATGTAAAAGCCTGGGTATGTTCTCGCACTTGGAATACACACGGCAACTCGGCTTGCTTACCCTTTTCAGGCCGTTAATGGCGGGGTTGTTATCTTTATTGTATTTTAGATAAATTGCCATAACCTCTGTGGTTGTGCCTCTGTTTACCTTGTAATCTTTTATATAACCCTCGGATTTTAATATCTTGGCGATGTTAACCTTCATTTTTGAACACGGAATCTCCAACTTATCATACGATGCCATATAAGCATTTCTTATTCTTGTTAGCATATCCGCAATGGGGTCGGTCATAGTCATTATCTGTCTCCCTACCAGCTGGATTTTATAACGCCCGGTATATCCCCCCTTAAAGCCAATTGCCTGAAGCAGATTCTACATATACCGAATTTTCTCAAAAATGCCCTGCTTCTACCACATATGGGGCATCTGTTATACCTTCGAGTGGAAAATTTAGGTTCTCTTTTTGCCTTTTCAATCAAAGACTTTTTTGCCAAATCAAACCCCCTTATCTTCTGAACAACATGCCCATTTTTTCCAGCATGTAGCGCCCTTCCGCATCTGTTTTTGCAGTAGTAACTATAGTGATATCAAGACCTTTAACCTTGTCGATCTTGTCATAGTTTATTTCCGGAAAAATTATGTGTTCCTTGATCCCCAGGCTGTAATTTCCGCGCCCATCAAACGCCTTGTCCGAGAGCCCGCGAAAATCCCTGACCCTGGGCAGGGTTATGTTAAATAGTTTATCGAGGAAATAGTACATCCTCCCCCTTCTTAAGGTTACCATACAACCTATAGGCATTCCTTCCCTGAGCTTAAAACCTGCAATAGACCTTTTTGCCCTTGTGACCACGGGTCTCTGAGCGGTAATCTGGGCTAACTCCTCCACCGCGGAGTCCAAGATTTTGATGTTATGTATTGCCTCCCCGAGACCCATGTTTACAACCACCTTCACCAGCCTCGGGACTTGCATAATACTCTTGTAACCGAATTCCTTGGCCATGGCAGGCATGATCTCTTTTATATATTTCTCCCTTAACCTGGGCATATCCTTATTTTGAGAATTATTCGAATTTTTCATGGTAATCTTTCGATGTTCCAATTTTAAACGGCCGAAGCCCCTAAATTAATGCTGAATTAAAAGCCTTTTCTTTAATTTTTTGGTTTATCCCCAACCCTTGATCAATCCTGCCTCTTATAAGAGCTCACTTGTCTAAAATCTCTCCGCATTTTTTGCAAAATCTTACTTTCTTTCCGTCCTCCAGGATTTTTTTGCCCACCCTTGTAGGCTCGGCACAATTGGCGCATACAATCATTAAATTGGAGATGTGGATTGGAGATTCTTTTTCCACGATGCCTCCCTTTCCTCCCTGGGGGCTGGGCTTGGTGTGTCTTTTGGTCATATTTAGTTTTTCTACTATGGCCCGGTCTTTCTTTGAGATAACCTCAAGGATTGTGCCGATCTTTCCCTTCTCCTTGCCCCCTTTTACCATCACCTTGTCGTTCTTTCTTATATGATAAAAACTTTTAGACATCTTAATCAGCCTTTAATTTTTAAATCACCTCTGGTGCAAGTGATATAATCTTCATAAATTTTTTGGATCTTAACTCCCTGGCTACAGGCCCGAATATTCTCGTACCTATTGGCTCATTCATTTGATTAATCAGGGCAGCCGAGTTATCATCGAATTTTATATAAGAACCGTCATCCCTCCTGATTTCTTTAACAGTCCTGACCACCACCGCCTTCAAAACATCTCCCTTTCTCACCTTGCTGTTGGGCAAGGATTCCTTGACAGAAGCCACAATAACATCGCCCACTCTGGCATATCTCCTTCTTGTTCCTCCAAGAACCTTTATGCAGTATAATTTTTTGGCGCCTGAATTATCGGCTACATTTAGTATCGTTTCCGCCTGTATCATTTTCTTTTCCTGCTGGTAATGTATTTATCATCAAAAGGGAGTCCTTGTTTCTAATCTATTACCTCGAAAATTCTCCATCTCTTAAGCCTGCTTATGGGCCTGCTTTCAATAATCCTGACCTTATCCCCTGACTTACATTTATTGTGAGGATCATGGACTAAATAATTTTTTCTATACCTCAGGTATTTTTTGTACTTTTTATGCCTTGCCATTCTTTCCACTAACACCTTTGCCGTCTTATCCATCTTGTTATTCAGAACAATCCCGGTAAGCTGTTTCCTCTTGCTCGCTTCTTTCATGTCAATCTACTCCGGAGTATTCTCTTTGTTAGCCATTTCTCTTAATACTGTCTTTATCCTGGCCATGTCCTTCTTTGCCTTATTGAAAGCGGTATGATCACTTTGTTGCCCGGTAGCTCTCTGGAACCTGAGGTTAAACAGTGACCTGCCAAGCTCCTTTTCCTTTTCCTTGATTTCCTGTATACTCAATTCTCGCAATTCCCCTGCCTTTAACATATCAAGTGCCCCTGCTCAAAAATTTTGTGGCAAACGGCAATTTGTGTCCGGCAAGCCTAAAACCCTCCCTGGCCAGTTCTTCGGTGACTCCTTCTATCTCGTACAATACCTTACCCGGCCTTATTACTGCCACCCAGCCCTCAAAGTTCCCTTTGCCCTTCCCCATCCTTGTTTCCGCGGGTTTTTTGGTTATCGGCTTGTCTGGAAAAACCCTAATCCAAATCTTACCGCCCTTTTTGACATACCTGGTTATTGCAATCCTGGCCGCCTCTATCTGTCGCGCTGTCATCTTTCCGCATTCGCTCGCCTGCAGCCCATAATCTCCGAATTCAAGATTCGAACCCCTATGGGCCTTTCTTTTCATTCGGCCCTTTTGCACATTTCTATATTTAACCTTCTTTGGGCTTAACATTTAATAACCTCGCTATTACGCCTCGTTCGGCCAGATTTCTCCTTTGTATATAATAACCTTTACACCAATTGTGCCATATGTTGTGTTAGCCTCGGCGAAGCCGTAATCCATATCCGCCCTTAATGTATGAAGCGGAACCCTTCCTTCCCTGTACCATTCTCTCCTTGCCATTTCAGCACCGCCTAACCGGCCGCTGCATAATATCTTTATACCCTTTGCGCCAAACCTTATAGCTGAGTTCACACTCTTTTTCATCGCCCTTCGAAAGGCAACCCTGCGTATTAATTGCATGGCTATATTTTCCGCCACCAGCTGTGCATCCAGTTCCGGCCTTCTTACCTCTTTAATATCAATAAAAACCTCTCTCTTGATTCTATTCTCTACCTCTTTTTTGAGGTTTTCTATCTCGGCGCCCCTCTTACCAATTATTATTCCTGGTCTGGAGGTATAAATCCTTAACCTTATCTTGTTTGCAGCCCTTTCTATTTCTATTTTTGAGATGCCTGCCTGGAAAAGCCGCTTTTTTAAAAAATTTCTAATCTCATTGTCCTCTATAACGAGAGCCGGAAAATCATGCCCTGCAAACCATGTACTATTCCAAGTTTTATTGATTCCCAGCCTCAATCCTACCGGATGTACCTTTTGACCCACTGCTTCCTCCTGAAATCACACTTACTGTTATCTTTCGTCAAGAATAACCGTTAAATGGCTTGTTCTTCTTCTTATCCTTGTTGCCCTTCCCATTGCCCTTGGTCTGAGTCTTTTGAGGGTAGGGCCCTCATCAATGTACAGGTTCTTCACAAAAAGGCTATCCACTTCAATATCAGGGGATTGACTGGCGTTTGCTACCGCGGAATTGAGCAATTTCCTTATAACAGGAGCTCCTTTTTGAGGCGCAAATGCCAACATATTAAGGGCTTCCTCAACCTTTTTGCCTTTTACTTCACCTACCAGCAATCTGATTTTTCTGGGGGATATTCGAATATATTTTGCTATTGCCTTGACTTCCATCCCTTAACCAGCCTCTAAATCTTTATATCTTTTTACCCTTCAGCCTTGATTTTTTATCACCACCTGCATGACTGTGGAATGTCCTGGTTGGAGAAAACTCTCCCAGTTTGTGTCCCACCATATCCTCGGTGATGAACAGGGGAATAAACTTCTTCCCATTATGCACAGCAAAGGTCAAGCCTATAAACTCAGGCAATATAGTGGAACGCCTGGACCAGGTCTTAATAACCTGATGTGTGTTTCCTTCCTTGGCCCTTTGCACCTTTTTCATCAAACTATCATCTACGAAAGGTCCTTTTTTTACAGAACGCGGCAAATCTATTTACCTCCCTTTTTCCTTCTTTTGATTATCAACCTATCGCTTTTCTTGTTGTTTCTCGTGGTATAACCCTTGGTGGGTACACCCCATGGTGTAACCGGATGCCTTCCGCCTGAGGATTTTCCCTCTCCTCCTCCAAGTGGGTGATCTACAGGATTCATGGCAACCCCTCGGACATGCGGTCTTTTACCCAACCAGGTGGACCTTCCGGCCTTTCCCAGGGAAACATTCTCATGGTCCAGGTTTCCCACCTGTCCAATAGTAGCCCGGCAATCCATTAACAACATCCTGACTTCCCCTGAGGGAAGCTTGACCTGGGCATAATTTCCTTCCTTGGCTACCAGTTGTGCGTAGGTCCCGGCACTCTTTACCAATTGACCTCCGTGGCCCGGATACAATTCTATGTTAAATATCTGTGTACCTGTAGGTATGCCTCTTAAAGGCAGGGCATTGCCTGCCCTTATCTCAGCATTAGGGCCTGACTCCACCTTATCCCCTATATTCAATCGTTCCGGTGCCAGTATATATGACTTTTCCCCATCCAGATAGTGAAGTAATGCAATCCTGGAAGACCTGTTGGGGTCATATTCTATAGAGGCCACCTTGGCCGGAATATTATCCTTGTTTCTTTTGAAATCAATAATCCTGTATCTCCTTTTATGTCCGCCTCCCCTGTGTCTTAGGGTTATTCTGCCATTTGAATTCCTTCCTCCGGATTTTCCTACAGGCTTTAACAGGCCTTTTTCAGGTTTGGTCCTAGTTATTTCATCGAAATATGTAACTGTCTGAAACCTTCTTCCAGGAGATGTAGGATTGTTTTTTCTGATTGCCATACTTACCCTTTTTATACACTCTCAAAAAATTCTATATTCTCGCCCGGGGCCAACCGAACTATGGCCTTCTTCCAGTCCGGTCTCCTCCCTGCCTGCCTTCCCACTCTGCGCATCTTTCCCCTCATATTCATGGTCCTGATGTCCTGTACCTTTACCTTGAATATGTCCTCAATGGCCTTTCTTACTGCTATCTTATTGGCATTTCTGTGCACCTCAAAGAAAATCTGATTGGACTCCTCTTTCTTCTTGGTGCCTTTCTCCGTTACTAAGGGTTTTTTAACTATCTGATAGTAATCCATTATCGGGAAAGTACCTCCTCAACAATCTCTAATGCAGGCTCCACAAATAAAAGGTTTTTGTAGTTCAAAATATCTTTTATGTTCAGTCCTTCAGCCCTTAAAAGCTTTACTTCTTTAACATTCCTGGATGACTTTTCAAGTTTTTCATTGGGTCTATTCACTACCATGAGCACACTGTTTAAATCAAATTTCTTTAAAATATCAACAAAAAATTTAGTTTTTGTACCCTCAAGACTAAAATCATCCAGTACAATCATCTGGCCTGCCTTGAATTTGTCGGTCAGGGCCATCCGCAATGCTGCTTTTCTTCTCTTTCTGTTTACTTTAAATGAATAATCCCTCGGTGATGGGCCAAAAGCCACCCCTCCTCCTATTCTTGTAGGAGAAGAAGCTGCTCCCACCCTGGCCCTTCCAGTGCCTTTCTGGCGCCATAATTTTTTTCCGCTACCCCTTACCATAGATCTATTCTTGGTTGAGGCTGCCCCGCTTCGGGAGTTGGCTAACTGCCATCTGACTACCTCATGCACCACCTCTTCCTTGACGGGGACATTGAATATCTCGTCTTTTATCTCTCTTTCCGAAATCTTTTCGCCTTTTACGTTATGTATATCTAATCTTGCCATAATTTCCTTCAACTCATACGAGGAATGATTTCCGCAACCGTGAATCAATCTTTCCTGCTAACCTTTATCAATCCTCCTTTATTCCCGGGAACGGCTCCTTTTACCAAAATAAGGTTGCTTTCATTTATAACATCCACAACCTCTAAATTCTTAATAAGAACCTTTTGTTCTCCCATCCTGCCGGGCAGCTTCTTGCCTTTCATTACCCTGCTGGGAGTTGCACTTGCCCCAATGGAGCCGGGAACTCGATGAGATCTGCATCCATGGGTATTGTCCCCTCCGCTGAAACCCCATCGTTTTACCACTCCGGCAAATCCTCTCCCCTTGCTCAGACCGCTCACATTAACCTTTTCCCCAATGTTAAATATCCCGCTGTTTATCTCCTGTC
This sequence comes from uncultured Desulfobacteraceae bacterium, assembly GCA_964655655.1. GTDB lineage: Bacteria > Desulfobacterota > DSM-4660 > Desulfatiglandales > B25-G16 > CAZZPR01. The sequence goes on from CAZZPR010000007.1 coordinate 59,997, forward strand.
CGAGCTCAATAGAATCTATATCATCCACCTTTAACTCGCATAAATATCGAAAATTGCCCTTTCCTGCTACCTTGAAATGGCCCTTTAATGGGTTGGTAGTGTGCTTATCTTTTTTGGATATAAAACCCACCTGAATTGAATTGTAACCATCTTTTTCCGCCTTTTTAATCTGGGTTACAAAACAGGGGCCAACCTCTAAAACAGAAACAGGCGCACTCTTTCCATCGCCCTGGAAGATGCGTGTCATTCCAATTTTTTTTCCCAAAATCCCTTTTATCATTCTTTTTTCCCTAAAGCTTGATCTCTACATCAACCCCGGCAGCCAAATCCAGTTTCATAAGAGCATCCACCGTCTGCTGGGTAGGCTCTAAAATATCTATCAGTCTCTTATGGGTTCTTATTTCAAATTGCTCCCTGGATTTTTTATCCACGTGGGGTGACCTTAAAACACAATACTTGTTAATCTCCGTAGGCAACGGAATAGGCCCGGCTACATTTGCTCCTGTTCCTCTGGCGGTATCAACGATCTCAGAGGCGGATTGATCCAAGAGCTTGTAATCATAGGCCTTTAATCTAACTCTAATTTTTTGATTATTCACAGTTAAACTCCCCTACTCCAATATATCGCTTATTACCCCTGCACCAACTGTTTTTCCGCCTTCACGTA
>CAZZPR010000008.1:0-59094 GCA_964655655.1 uncultured Desulfobacteraceae bacterium
AAAGAACCTGTTTCTCCGCGCCCTCTGCGCCTCGAGCGAAGCGGGCGGTGAGTAACTGGAAAATTTGAACTGTGAAACCTGAACTTTGAACCGCTTATTTTAGGTAAGTTTCAGCCATCAAACAAGGGGGGCAACAGCCTGAGTACTGAACCCTGAATCTTACAACCTATAATCACAAATGACCTCGGAATTTCCCCATAAGAAGGAAATAATGAAGACCATCTTATCTATTGAACCGGATATTAAAAGGATATTCCTTTTCGGTTCAAGGGCCCGTGGAGACAATAAAAATCCACATTCGGATATAGATATAGGCCTGGTGGGGAAGAAAGGCCTTGCATTTTCCACTTTGGAAAGGATCGAGGAAGCCCTCGAAAGACTCGATACCCTTTATTCGGTGGAGGTGGTGGATTTTACCGGCAGACAGGATATGTTCACCAAGGAGGCATTAAAACACCAGGTAGTAATATATGAAAAGGGATGAATTACTGAAACAATTAGAAAATGCCTATGGGAGACTGAAAGAGGCACTCAATATACCCCTTTCTGAACCGTTGGCGCTCGATGGTACAATACAGCGATTTGAATTCACCTTTGAGTTGGTTTGGAAAACAACAAGGGCCTTTTTGGAAGATCAGGGTATCACATGTTATTCACCAAAATCATGCTTACGGGAGGCCTTTAAGCTGAACTGGGTAGATGATGAAGATGCTTGGCTGGCGCTTTTAAAGGCGAGAAACATGACCTCGCATGCCTATAACGAGGAAATGGCCTTGAAGATATACCGGACAATTAAGGGTAACCACCATAAGATAGATTTTTTGATAAATACCCTAATGTCTGTTTAATCGGTATTGATTTTCCCTCTCCGGGCCCTCTGCGCCTCGAGCGAAGCGAGCGGTGAGATTATTGCTTTAAACTTCCACCGCAGAGCCGCAGAGAACACAGAGTTGGCTTAGTTTCCCCTTTCTGTTGAGAGGACAGAAAGGGGAAAACCCTCGCACTATGGAATCCAATTGATAGAGGCTGATGGAGCTTAACGAGCTGAGCAGGCAGATTATAGGCACAGCTCTTGACCTATCTCAAATTGTCAGGCCTTCCATTGGGCTTGATTTTGAATTTCAATGTCCAGGCTATGCGTGATGGAATAGTAAGAATGGTAAACAAATTAGATGAGTAATAAGATGAAGGCTTGTATTTTCCCTTGCCGTCCTCTCAACGGCAAGGGAAAAGAACCTGTTTCTCCGCGCCCTCTGCGCCTCGAGCGAAGCGGGCGGTGAGTAATTGCCGGTTTCAAAGAATAATGTTTCAAGCGGAGTCTTCATTTTGACACTTACATTAAAACATATTATCCTAAGAATATGACTGAAAAAATCAGGAAATTTTTAAGCCAGCAGTCGCACCAAGTCGAGATTTGTGCAGATCTGTCAGTAAATTAAAAATTTTCAAAGGAGTTAAAGAATGATAATTGAATATTGCCAAAAGGCCCTGGAAAAGGCTGAATACAAGAAACTGAAAGACGGCACTTGGTTTGCGGAAATCCCAGGCTTTAGAGGGGTTTGGGCAAACGGCAAAAATGTGGAGGAGTGCCGGAAGGAGTTAATTTCAGTTTTGGAGGAATGGATTGTACTGAAACTCAGGGACAAGGACTCAATACCTGAGGTTGATGGACTAAGGGTTGAAATAAGGGACCTCGCTGTCGCTTAGTCCATCGATTCATAAATTTACTAACGAATTTACCCCCTCGGGACTTAGTGCTGAATGAGCTTTGCCCCAATTATGGACTCGAATATACGTTAGCGTAATTGCGAATCGAAGCACTTGGCCATACGTTATGCCGATATCAAGAAGAGAACTTATAAAACGGTTGAAAATACTCGGATTTTCCGGACCTTACTCTGGCGGGAGACATCAGTTCATGGCAAAAGGGGAACTGAAGATAAGAGTCCCCAATCCACATAAATCCGGCGACATATCGGATTCATTGCTTAAAGAAATATTGAGCCAGGCAGGTATTACCAAGGAAGAATGGAGTAAGGCATAATTCCGGCTTCCTCTCCTGCCATCTTTTTTTTAAGATATTACCTTGAAACCTGCTGTACCTGTAGCAGGCGTTTTTACTCAGAGAACACTTGCCCTGTGAAATCCACAAGATGAAAGCCCTAGCGTATTTCACCGGGGTCGCTTGAGGGCAAAAATATCCCCCTAATCCCGGTAATTTTATCCGCCGTAGGCGGGCAAGTGAGCGCAGCGAACGGGCGGTGAAATTATTGCTTTAAACTTCCACCGCAGAGCCGCAGAGAACGCAGAGGGTTTTATTCTTTTTTAGCTTTCCGCTGAGACGCCGGAAAGCTAAAAATCCCTGACCCTGTCGGTAATGATGATAACCCGTGTGGCAATAGGAAATTGTATACAATTGCGAGTGTTTCCCTTGCCGTCCTCTCAACGGCAAGGGAAAAGAACCTGTTTCTCCGCGCCCTCTGCGCCTCGAGCGAAGCGGGCGGTGACATTATTGCTTTAAGTTTCCACCGCAGAGCCGCAGAGAACGCAAAGAGATGCTTGTTTGCTGCGAAGCCCAGGTTGGAGACGGCACAGCCGCCATGCTGCCCAGCAGGTGGTTTGCCCTCAAGGAACACTTGCCCTGTGAAATCCACAAGGTGAAAGCCCTAGCGTATTTCACCGGGGTCGCCCAAGGGCAAGAATATCCCCCTAATCCCGGTAATTTTATCCGCCGTAGGCGGGCAAGTGAGCGCAGCGAACGGGCGGTTAAAAACTTTTTAAAATTTTTTAATTTAACCGAAATATTAGGCCGGTCATAAGCACGGAAAATTAAGATTTGAATTTAGTAAAGGAGCAGTAATGGAACAAAAATCGATAAACGTGGCGGTCCCCATGGTGGGTGAAGAAGAGGCGGAGGCTGTCAGAAAGGTGCTTCTATCCGGAAAGTATGTTTCCGGATCAAGGGTGGAGGAATTTGAGAGGGAATTTGCCGGTTATATAGGAACGAAATATGCGGTTGCGGTAAACAGCGGCACAGCCGCCTTGCATATAGCGCTTGAGGCTATGGGCGTAAAACGCGGGGACGAGGTAATAGTCCCGCCCCTTACCTTTTTTGCCACTGTCTCTTCCGTGCTGTATCTTGGCGCGGTGCCTGTATTTGCGGATATTGACCTCGATGATCTTTGCCTTTCCGCCGAGAGTGTGGAACAAAAAATAACGCCGAGAACAAAGGCGGCAATACCCGTGCATTTATTCGGCGCCCCGGCCAAGATGGATAAATTCATGGCCCTTTCAAAGACAAGAAAAGTCCCCCTGCTCGAGGATTGTGCACAGGCCCACGGCACGGAATACAAACAAAAAAAGGTCGGAGGATTCGGCACGGCAGGCGCATTTTCCTTTTTTGCCACCAAGCATATGACCACTGGCGAGGGAGGGCTGATCACCACCAATGAAAGCAGGATTGCCGAGGCAAGCAGAATCATCAGAAACCATGGAATGAAAGGAAGGGACTATCATGTAAAGCTCGGCTTCAACCACCGCATGACAGAGATGGAGGCGGCCATGGGGCTGGTGCAGATAAAAAAGCTCGACCAAAACAATGCCGCCCGTATCAAGAATTCGGAGTACCTGCTGGATCGGGTTAAAGAGCTCTCGTGGGCTGTTGTGCCCCTGCCTGCTCAAAAAAATATAAGGCATACATATTTCTGGTGTCCTGTTATGGTAGACCCGTCTTCAGGCAAGGATGTTGAACAACTAAAGGAACACTTGCAAAAAAACAAAATAGGGTTTCGCCATCGTTATAAAGAACCGCTTTACCGGCAGCCCGTTTTAAAAGATATGGGTCTTGATTATTCCGAGGTTTTCTTGCCAAATGCGGAGAATGCGGCGGGCAAGGTAATAGGGTTGCCTAATCATCCGGGTCTTACTCGGGATGATTTGGAACGAATAACGGACGTATTGCGCGAATTTTAGATAATATAGTTAAACCGAGGAAAGTGAGAGTGGCAGAAAGCGTCATAATTGTGGGATTGGGGGCCCAGGCCAAATATGCGTTGGAGATATTTGACAGGATGGGCAATATCCAGATTGAGGGTCTTGTGGACATAGAAGAAAGCCGGAAATCAAGAGAGGATAATAAATTCGGATACCCCGTATATGGAGGCCTTGATAAAATAGAGGAAGAATCTGTGCGAAAAAGGGCGGAAAAGGCAATTGTCTGCTGCGCAGATACAGCCCTTAAGCAGAGGCTTACCGAATACGTGAGAGAAAACGGTTTTGATTTGATTAACGCAATACACCCGGCCAGTGTTGTGGCCGGTACATCAAAGATAGGAAAAGGTGTCATTATCAACGCAGGAGCGGTAATTCAGCCCTATGCTCAAATAGGGGACGGAGTCATGATACACGCCAACGTGGTGGTGGAGCACGACAACAGGATCGGCGATTTCGCAAATCTTGCACCAGGGGCGAGCTTGTCTGGATGGGTTACCGTGCAGGCACGGGCAACGGTTTATACCGGCGCATCTATAATACCCGGGGTTACAATAGGCAGTGATGCCGTGGTGGGCGCGGGAGCCGTGGTGCTGAAAGATGTTCCGGAACGGTCCGTAGTGGTCGGCGTACCGGCCAGGGTTATAAAGAGCAGAGACGGTATTTAGAACTTGGAAGATTTTTTTAACAGCCCTTCTTTGGGGAACCCAGCTTTGCAGGAAAAATATTTTTCCCTGCCACCTGAGGAAAAACCGGTTTTTATTGTCGGAACAGGACGTTGCGGCACAACATTAATGCGTTTGCTCCTCAACTCCTCAGGGGAACTCATGATCGGGCCTGAAACGGATTTTGTTGTTTCCCTGCTGAATGACATACCGGAATTCGTATGGAGGCGGTGGAGAGATGAAAGGCTTATCCAGCAGAGACGTCATTTTTATGAGAGGGAATTAAAGGCATATGGTTTCACCAGGGGGTTTTTCGTTGAACTGATCCGGGAATCCCCTACCAGGGCGTCGTTCATTCGTAAATTTTACGAGACATATGCCCGGGAAAAGGGATTCAGGCGCTGGGGTGAAAATACACCCCAAAATTTTCAGGTCGCCCGGCAGATTTTGCGTATTTACCCGTATGCCAGGTTTCTCCACTTGATCCGGGATTGCAGGGATGTGGGCCTTTCCTATACTTCCAAAGATTTCGGCCCCAATAATCTAAAGACTGCGGCCTATCTTTGGCGATGGCGGGCGACAATGCTCTCGCGCCTTATAAAAAGATTTCCATACAATTTTTTTACAATTCGATACGAAGATTTTATCTCAAGTCCCGAGGATTATATTGGAACGATCACTCGTTTCTTGGGGCTATCCGAAAACAGCATTAATCTGGACTCTTATTTCAATGATACTTCAGGGGTTTATGACGAGAGGGTAAGAGATGTTATTGACAAAGGACATATTAAACTGTGGGAAAAAAATATGGAAAAAACGGATTCGGAAATGATGGTAGAAATATGCGGAAGGTATTTAGAGAAATTTGGATATATCAGCGACTATTCCCGGATGGATTATGCGAAATATATATATGAAGATATAAAGAGGTGTTTTATCTTCTTTTTTTGGCGTAAATTAAGGATGTTCCGGAAATTATGGGTTAAATCGATCTATGTTCGAAGTCCACTGAAAAGTTAAGGTTGTGGAAGCGAAAAATTTAAATTTCGATTACAAACTCAACCGGCACTCTCCCGGGATTCCCATGGATACGAAGAACCGAGCTGTCTTAATGATTCTTAATTCGTATTATCCTGAGATAAGGGGCAGAACAGAGAAGATGAGGGAGATTGCGGAGGTTTTGCAAAATGCAGGATACTCGGTATTCATAATGTTCCCGAGCAATAAACGGAGGGGCACATATAAGATAGGAAATGTAACTGTATTTTCCATATATTACAATTTACCCAGGATATTGCTTTCTATTGATTGGAGGGTTTTTAACTCATTGATCGGCTATAATATGGTTGCATTTCATAGGGCAAAGAAAATAGTGGCCGAAAGGAAGATCGATATAGTCTATAGCGTAAATTGGCCCATATACAGCCACCTCATGGCATATCTTCTAAAAAAATTTTCTTACAAAAGAGATTTGAAATGGGTAGCGGATCTGAGGGACCCCTTAACCGATCATCCGCAATTACGCGAGAAGAGGCTTAGAAGCCTTTTTACAAAGGTAATAGAGAAAGTAGTTGCCGGAAATGGGGACAGGATATTAATCAACAGCGGTTATGGCTTGAACAAGACTATATTCGACAGCCGTTATCCTGGTTCCATACACAGATCAGTGCAGATGCCGTACTTCGGTGTCAATTTTAAAAAATACGAGAATATTCCAAAATCCCTGCCTGCAGGGAAATTTACTATAGCTTACACAGGCAGGGTTACTCTTGATAAGGATATATTTGAAGGACTGTATTTGTTTTTTTGCTGTTACCGGCGGTTTATAACATACAACAGGTTAAACCCTGATAAAACCTCTTTTGTTTATGCCGGTGACATGCACAAAGAGATTAGGAGCATGATAGAGGAGGCCGGAATAAAGGATTATTTCAGTTATAAAGGCATGCTGAACTTTGATGAATTAGCGGGCTTACTGAAATCGTCATGGGCGTTGTTATTGGTGCAGGACACCAGCGAGAAGTCGAAAGATTACGTGTATGCCAAGACATGGGACTACATCGCCGCCAAAAGGCCGATTATTGCAATAGCAAATCAGGGCGGCAAGCTTCAAAGTTTGATTGCTGATTACGGATTAGGCTGTTGCATTAATAAACAGGAGGATTTAGAAAGCAGCTTGAATAGCTTGTACAGGGATTTTCTTCGAAAGAGAAATGATTTTTCCCTGCCCTCCAGTATTTATTCGGAGATGAGCAGGGAGGTTTATTTAAATAAAATGGTCGATGTTTTTAATGATACAATAAATAGATAGGGCAGTGTTTCCAAAATTTGATATTTGATTTTTTTAAAAAAATCCTGATCTGATTACCGTATAATCCTCTACAAACATGAATTTCGCTAAAGCGAGCATAATCACCTTTGGTTCCAAGATTTTGATGTTCTGCATAAGCCTGGCCGTGGGGGTGCTTATTGCAAGGGCCCTTGGACCTGCCGGAAGAGGGCAGTATGCACTTTACATAACCCTGACCTTGTTGGGCATGGTTTTATCTAAATCCGGGGTAGAGGTTGCCGGAATGTACTATATATCAAACCAGAAAGATGATATTCGAGAAATAAGCGGAACCTGCCTTTCCACCGGCATTATCCTTAGCATATTTATAAGCGCAATTTTGTATGCCTATTTAAAGCTCACAAATACAACATTATTTCCCGGGTTTATGGAATTCGGGATATACTGCACGGTAATAGCCATACCCTGTATGCTATTGCGTATATACGCAAGACTCTTGCTCATGGGCAGAAGGTATGTCATAAGGTTCAACCTTCTAAACTGGTTCAACCAGATTTTTATGCTTGTGGGGGCCATTATAGTTCTCTATATAGGGGCGACTGTCAATAAGATGATTTTTGTGCATGTGACGGCACTGCTGTTAAACGCCTTAGCAGCAATGATATTGCTGGAAAGGGCGGATATGCTCACACTGCACTTTAAATGGAGGGTTTTTAAAAAATTGATAAGGTACGGATTTCCTACTGCAGTGGGAAATACGTGTAAAAATTTGGTGCTCAAGGTGGATATATTGATCCTGGGTTACTTTGTAAGTGATGCCTCTATAGGCTTTTACAGCATAGCCGTGGGCCTTTCCGAAAAACTTTTTCTTTTGCCTGAAAGCCTGCAGGGGCTCATTATCCACTGGGTTGCCAGTGAAAAGGACAAGCATTCCTTTATAAAGAAGGTTTACAGAAATATATTTTATATCCTTTTGGCTGGCTCGGTTGTGCTTGTATTATTGTCCGGCAAGTTGATACATCTTCTTTATCCCGGATTTGAACCGGCAATACCTGTTACCTATATTTTGATTCCAGCTACTCTGATGTTCAGCCTTTATACTATTATGAGCGGATACATACTGGGCTCCGCCGGAACAAAGCAGCACATGTTTTTTAATGTTTCCGCCCTCTCGATGAATATCCTTCTGAACATAATCCTTATCCCCCAAATGGGAATTACCGGTGCGGCATTGGCTACATTAACCAGTTATTTCTTTTTGAATTTTGCCGCTGTATCGTATTTTTCTTATATGTCAAGTGTACCTTTCTACCGTTTATTTATTCCTCGAAGAGAAGACCTTTATGGTTTTCCGTTTCACATGAAAAAACATTTTCTATCTAAGGGAAGCTAATACAACCTATGAGTTCCATATCAGAAAGCCTTGTTGACCGTTATGCTTTTGGAAGAATGGTTGACCCCTCAAGGCTGTTCCTTGGTATTTTGATAATATTAGCTGTGACAGGTTCTTTTTTTAGCGGGGTCAAGCTCGTAGGAGATATCTCTATCGAAAAAACCCTTGGACTTTTTTTATGCTATTTATTTGCCATAAAGTTGACTTTTGAACCCAGATTTTTGAAGTTCAAGGGGTTTTATGTATACATATTTTTTCTTTTTTCACTGCTTTTAGCAAATACGATTGGCAGGAATTTCCAAATAAGCCAGGAGATGTTCAGGCATCTTATAGGGCATGCAGGCAATTTAATTTTAACCCTTCTGATAATTAATTTTAACAGAAACAATAATTATTACAGCACACTCAAGGCCGCATTTTTAATTCTTTTTGCCGGTCTCGCCTCTTATTATTTTATGGAACTCTATTTTTCCAGGGACATTTTTGTGCTTAGGAGTCTAAATTTTACTTTTCCTTTTACAAGGATGACTTTAGTCGGAAACCCGAACAAGTTTGGAAGGGCAATGGTAATAATATTTCCTGTAATCTCCTATTTCTATTTCAGGGCGAGCGGTATCAAAAAATCCTTTTATTTATCTTTATTAGCCGGGGTGTTTTTGCTGGGTGCCCTTTCCTTTTCCCGGGCAAATACTCTTGCCCTGTTATTGCAGTTGATTTGTTTATCCTGGCTGGCAAGGGATAAAATGCTTTCGAGATCAGTTTATTTTCTATTTTTTTTATTGGCCTGTATTTTCTTTATTTACGTTGACCTAAACTCTCTGTTTGAATTTTACAACAAGGCCTTTCTGATATTAAAGAATACCATTAAGAACTTCGATCTGAGTGTTGAAAACGTATATCCTTTAGGAGGAATAAGGACAAGGCAGTGGCTCGCTTCTTTTATAATAATATCCCAACACCCATACTGGGGTGCGGGGCAACATGTACCAGAACTTATGGCTTCTTTAGGGGCAATAGCTTATGGAGGCAGGCTTGAGGCCCACGTAGTTGCTGTTCACGGGGGATTTTTGCCCGTAGCGGTTTATCACGGTCTGATTTGCTCCTTTTTCTATTTAGCCTTTTTTATGGTTATTTTTATATACTTCCATAAGGAGACAAGGCATTCCCTGGCCGCAATATGTTGTTTTATTTTGTTGACCGGCAGTTTTGTTTCACAAACAGGCTCCAGTATTTACAGCTATAACATTTTTTGGCTGGCATTAGGTTTTTTGATCAGCGCAGCTCAAAATGAGAAAAGTCTTTATGGCGGAAAAGATTTACGAATGGAAACTTAAATAAGATTTTTTAGGTATATGATAGATGAATATATTGTGTTCCAATTAAAATATGAAATCTTAAAGTGCAAAGCAGACATAATCAAAAGGAGTGGGGGTACGGCAACCTAATAGACGGTTGTCTTAAGTCCGCAAAAAAGAAACAGACGCTTTGATAAATATGAGGTCGGACAGAAAAAAAATTAGCTGGAATTTGATATTGTTAACCGGAATTCCGGACCAGAAAAACAGGGCAATCTATCAAAGAGGACTTTTTCTTTCCAAAAAATTTGATTTATCTATTTTTACAATAAAAAGCGCTGAAGTAGCGCCGGAAATAAAGAAAAATGCCAGGGTTTATTATTTACCTGTGAAAGTTTCCCTGACGAAAAAATTAGGCTTTGCCGGTTATATAATCGAAAAAATATTGTTCAGCTTTTGGGTTTTCTTTAGTCTTGTTGCTCATGATAATTCAATTATTTATTCTTTCCATAGGAATGGGAATACTGCTGCAGGGTTACTCAAGCTTATTAAAGGAAAAAGAGTACGATGGATAGCGGACATGCAGCATACCCCCTATTATTTCTTCGAAGCATCAAAAAATCCGAAATTACTCTTTTTAAAAAGAATTGCTTATATGCCATTGGGAATTTTTTATATTTACTTGGGCAAGCTACTTCTTCCAAAAGCGGATTTGGTAGTCTCCATGTCGTATGATTATGACGAGGGCTTCTCCAGGATTCTTAATAGGTATTTCAAAGTTCCCAGGAAAAGGCTTTTGCCGGTACCCAATGGGGTGGATATTGAATTGATTGATAAGATCAGACATGGTGGGGAAAAAAGCAAATTTGATACCCTCGGTAATGGTTTTAGATTTCTATATGCCGGTAACGTATGGCCTGAAAGATTAATCATGCTAAAGAAGATTCTGGATAATCTCAGGCAATACAATATGGATGTAAGCCTTGCAATATGTGGAGCCATGTCCATAGACGGAAAGAAGGCATTTGAGAAAATTAAAACTAACTACATTGCCTATTTCGGGTTAATTCCGCACATTGAGTTGCTTAGATTGTACAAGAATATTGATGTTGCCCTTATAATTATTGATAGTTTTATGAAGGATCACAATTATTCTCATCCGGGTAAGCTTTTTGAGGCCCTGGCAATGGGTAAAGTGGTAATTGTTAGTGATTTGAGCAGCGTGAGAAAAGTAGTACACGACGGGTACAACGGCATAATCTTGAATAAGAATTATATGGAACAGGCATGCATGAGGGTTTTAGATATATTAAATAGACCAGTTTTAAAGAAACAAATTCAGGATAATGCAATGGAAAGCATACAATTCCTGGATTGGAGCAAACTTAATCTAAAGTGGTTTTCAGGAATAGAAAAGACTCTTTTGAAGAATATTGTGTAATTTTTGGACATTCCGGGAATGATGATATGCAGGAATACCGTAAAGAAATACATAGAACCCCCGTATTTTCCCATAGCCGATAGACAAGGGCAAAGCGAAATTTTAGGTATAACGATGATATTTATGGTTGATTGAGCTATTTCATATGGCGAACAGAACAATTGTTTTTATTGCCGGAGCGGATTTCAGTGGAACCACAATGCTGGATCTAACGCTCGGGTCCCTGCCAGGTTGCAAATCTCTCGGGGAGGTGCACTCTTTCTTTCGTCCAACAGTGCCGGAGCAAAAAAGGGTGATTTGCTCTTGCGGGCGGTTATGCGATTTCTGGATAAAGGCCTCGGTCTATGGTGCACGAGAGTTTTATTCATCAGTTTTTAGGGATTATCCGGATGTACGTATTTTAATTGATTCCAGCAAGTCGATTCCATGGATAAATGAGCAGACTGAACGCTTATTGAAAATGGGCTATAGGGTTAAGCATCTGTTAGTCTGGAAGGATGTCGATGAATACAGGATTTCTCGTCAAAAACGGGGCAGGGGGAAAGGCTGGGCTAGATCCTGGATCCGGTATCATCGAGCATATCTCAGTTGGCCGCGAGAATTCTTTTGCGTGAAGCTTAAGGATTTGTTAAACGGTTTCGATTCAGTTGCAGGAGCAATTTGCGAGTGGCTTGGAGTAGAATTCGAACCAGGGATCAGGGAATATTGGAAGAGTGAACATCATATTGTTTTTGGCAGTGCTACCGCACGTCTAAAATTGCACCCCAAGGGGTCATCAGGGTATTATACACAAACCCTTCAATCGAGTAAACGAAAGGACATTAATCCTTCTTTAGTTTTACGGAAAACCGACACACACGGAGCCTCGGAGCCAAGACACTGGCAATCCGATGAGATTAAAAGAATATTGAGATTGCTGGAAGGTAACGGCGTTAAAAAATCCTCGGTCGATAAGTTATCTGCTCGTAAGGATTTATTTTTATATAAGCTCAAGTCATTAGTAAAGCAGAAGATATTCCGTTTTAGATACGGCAATCGAAGGCATTTGATCGATATGCAGCAAAGGAAAGAGATATAAAAGCCCTGGGCACTCCAAACACGTCAAAGAGAGAAACAACTGTGTTATAAGTCGAGTATAAATTTTTTGCAGTTTACAGGGAAATATTGGATACAGGAAAATCTATGCAGAATGAAGGGTTTTTCAGGCCTGCGGCAGTATTGAATATTACAAATGCAGTTCCCAAGCGTGTTATTCAAATTTCCACCGTGCTGGAATCAAGGTGTCCTGTTGTACAGGTATGTTGGGAACGGTTCAAATTGGGCAATGCCCCTGAAGCTTTACGCATCAGGTCCCATTCACTTTTAGGCTACTTTGCAAAACTCACGAGAATTTTATTTTCAAACCGTTACAGCGTTCTTTTATTTGACGACTTGCGGCTGCTTCCCCTGGTTGTAGCGATAAGTAAATTTACCGGATCGCGTCTTATTTACAATAGACAGGAAGTTCCCACAGTGGACGCCTCAGTCAATATTGCCCGGCTATTGCGCGTACCAAAAGGCCTAATAAAGCCAGTAGTTGAAGCGCTGGAGTCTTTTTTTGTACATGGTGTGCATGCAGTGCTTACCATTCCTGTCTCGGAACGTGAGTATACTCGAATAGAGAAGTGGCGGAAGCCTTTTGCAGTAATCTGGAACGTTCCTGATTCTTCAAACGCAAAATCAGCCAAGCCTTTCTTTTCAGTTCGGTCAAAAGGAGTGCAGACGTTAATCTATTCCGGTGCAGTATCCAAGGAAAACGGCCTGTTGAAATACCTTGAGCTGGTAAGGTGCCTCAATGAAAACGGTTTTTGTTCGAGACTTTTACTTATTGGGAGACTTTGGAAGATGACCGAGGAGGAGCTAAATGAGATAATCTTCGCGGAATCTTGCGGCAAATATGTGAAATATAGGGAATGGGTACCATATAGTGAGCTGATGGGGATCCTGCTTAATGCTGATGTTGGATTGGCACTCTCTGATCCTTCTTTTGAGAAGCATGTTCACATGAGCGAAGGTGCATCCCGCAAGGTATTTACTTACATGGCTGCAGGCTTGCCGGTAGTGGCTGGCGGCGCATTCGGCCGTGTGGTTGCTCAGGAAGAGGCCGGCTACTTCGTCTGCTATAATGATATGGGCGGTTTTGTTGATGCGGTTAAGGATATCCTCTCTAACCCTGCACGTGCTTGGCAGATGGGGGAAAGGGGCCGGCAGGCAATACTATATAAATACAAGTGGAAATTGGAGCAGGCTAAGATTGAAAAAATTCTTAGTGCAGTGATGGGAATGCATCATTGATATTTTGAAAGAAACTGTTTAACATGGCTGATCAACTTTTTTGGTTCTCTTTTGCTTTTATCCTTTACGTCTGGAGCGCTTACCCTTTGGTGATAGGTCTGATAGCTAAGTTCATCACAAAAAGACCACCAGTTAAGGAATCCAGCGGCTCTGTGTATAACGTTGTGGTTATAATCGCAGCCCACAATGAAGCGCAAAACCTTAAAGCCAGGATAAGGAATATATATGCGTCAATTTATCCTTCTGAATCGATTCAGGTAGTGGTGGCTTCAGATGGCTCAACCGATGATACTATTGAGATCTTGAAAAGTTTCGCTGCCGATTTTCCGAAGCTCACTTGGGTGGATATTCACCCCAAAACTGGACGGGCGAATGCGCATAACCGTGCTTATGAGATTGCCGACGGGGAAATACTTTTTTTTACTGATGCCGAATCGAGTTTCCATCCGGATTTTATCAAAAATATTGTAGCAGTTTTCAGGGATCCGCATGTAGGATTCGCATCCGGTGTACTTAAATACCGAAACATAATATCCGGAGCGGTAACCGGATATATAGGGCTTTACTGGCGTCTCGAATTATGGCTCAGAGAGCAGGAAACAAGCTTGGGCCTATACGCCTTAGGTACCGGTGCGTGCTGTGCAGTTCGTAAAGGATTATATCGGAGAATTCCGCTAACAGGGGATGTAGATTTTACGACACCCTTAGACGTTATTAAGGCCGGATATCGTTGTATTCATGTGCGAGATGCAATAGCCTTTGATGTACTCCCGAATTCTCGAAAACAGGAATTCAGGGCCAGGGTGAGAATGACTTCCAAGAACCTTGCAGGTACACTAATGCGGTGGGGTTTGAGCGGATTCCTCCGTTTTCCTCTTTATTCTCTTGCACTTTTTTCTCATAAGATAGGCCGGTGGCTTACTCCTTTCGCTATGCTGGGGGTTCTTTTTTCGAATATTTTTCTTTTAGGGGAGAACCCTGTCTTTATTGGCATTCTTATGGGGCAAGGTGTGTTTTATCTGCTTGCTTTGGCAGGCCATTTTGGGTTAAGAATCCCGTTGGCCGGGAATGCATCGAGTTTTATGCTGGCAAATATTGCGTTTTTTATAGGTGTTATAAACGCCTTGATCGGACGTGTTCCGCAAAAATATGTACCGGCCAATAATCACGGACAAAGCATGGACGCAGTTTCATTGAACCATGAACGTTGAACCGAACAAACCAGGAGCAATGTCTCAATATCAAGCAGAAGAACAGAGAATAAAGGATTTTTATTCAAAAAGAGATATTTCTGAAAAGAGTTTTATTTATTCTTGGAAGGACCCAAGTGCCTTATATATAGAGTATAGAAAAAAATATTATTGGATAAAGGCATTCAGGTATGCAAGTATAAATAACTTTTCTGCAATGGAAGTCCTGGATGTTGGCTGTGGCACCGGGACCTGGCTGAGAATGTTGATGGAGTGGGGAGTGCCGGCCCATAAGCTCCACGGGGTTGACCTTTTAGAGGACCGGATTTCAATGGCAAGGTCGATTTCTCCACCTGAAACAGGCCTTCGCGTCAGTAATTCCTGGCCATTGCCCTATTCGGATGATTCCATGGACCTATGCTCGGCGTCCACGGTGTTTTCCTCAGTGCTAAATGAGGATGCCCGCAGGACCCTGGGAAAGGAGATGGAAAGGGTGGTAAAACCCAGGGGATGGATCATGGTTTTTGATTATGCGTTTTCCAGTCCGGGAAATAAAAATACTTCCGGTATAAACAAGAATGAAATATGTAGAATATTTTCCGGCTTAAAATATATCCGTAGTTATTGGTTTATTTTTCCTCCCCCAATTTTGCGCATCATCCCTCAAAATCTTCTATGGGTGGCCCATGCCCTGGAGTGTTTTCTGCCTTTTTTTTGTACGCATAGGCTTTATTTATTAAGAAAAATATAATTATAAAGATTTAAATTTAAATTTGATTTTGGTAGTGTGCCCATAGTAAACCACTATGTTTTACTTTTGAAAGGGAAATTTAGGTAATTAGGATTATTTGTGCCTTGTTGCGAAGCCTCGGGCTGTGGACGGGACAGCCGGTTCCAATATTTTTTAATTTTCTCTTTAACCGCCCGCCCCGCATAACGGGGCTTGATTACCGGGACGAGGGGGATTTTTTGTCCCTGGGCGATGCTGCCCAGGGACAACCTCCCGCTCAGTCCCGCTCTTAGGCGGGACTGAGCAGCAAGTGTTTGGTTTGTAATCTGTTTCGGTTTTGCCTCCTCGCCCCAGGCGAGGTGAGGCTTTGCCCGCTGGGAGTATCGCCAGCGGGCAAATAATCCTGGTTATCCTGGTAATCAAGCGACCCTGAGTAAAGTCGAAGGGAAGCGGGCGGTTTCAAAGAAAGAGATTTTAGGTATTGTAAAGCTAAAAGATATGAAGGGCAAAACACAATCTTACAGGGGAAGGGTAAGAAAAATTTGTGGGCAAAAAATAGTATACCGTATGGGATAAAAAAAGCAGATATATTGTTTTGGAGGTAACAATGCAGTCATTGGAGGAAAAGATAAAGAATTTGCCGCCGGGCTATAGGCAAGAGGTGCAGGATTTTGTTGAATTCATCCTTGAGAAGCGGCTAAAAAAAAGGTGGGCAAAGCCAAAGTTTGATTGGGCTGGAGCAGCGAAAGATCTCCGTGGCAAATATTCCTCTGTGGAACTTCAGCATAAGATCTCAGAATTGAGAATCGGGTTGAAATGAGGCTCTTTATAGACACCAATATCTTTTTAGAGATAATACTTGAGCAAGAAAAGGCCAAAGACGCAAGGGGCCTCTTGTCAAAAATCGAAAAGAATTATTTTTTTGCTTCGGATTTTTCCCTTCATTCGATCGGGATTTTCTTTTTCTATCGAAAGCAGCATGATATCTTTCAGCAATTTTTGAAAGATATGATTACAGATGCAGGCCTGTCTATCATTTCATTGTCTTTGGATGATATGGACCATGTTGTTAAGAAGTCCCAAGAATTCAATCTCGATTTTGATGATTCATACCAATATGTTGTTGCTGAAAAATATAATTTGATACTTGTAAGCTTCGATTCGGACTTTGACCGCACTTCAAATGGAAGGAAAACACCGTCAGAAATTCATGGTGATACCGGTTTTTAAACAATGAGACAACCCATACGGCCAGAATCTATCATGCATGGCATTGTTACGGAGAGCATTATTTTAAGGCAGAAATTGTCGAGGCAGAAGCGAAACAGATTATAAACTATACTCTTGCTGTGGGGCCCAGCTTGGGGCTGGGGACAGGTAGTGTGGCTTTCCCGCCATGCTGCGAAGCAGCAGGTGGTTTGCCCTTGGGCAGCATCGCCCAGGGACAAGATTATCCCCCTAATCCAGGTAATTTTATCCGCCGTAGGCGGGCAAGTGAGCGCAGCGAACGGGCGGTTCTGAAAAGAAAGAGCTGATTTTAAGCAGTTTTTTGTAGCAGTAAGGAAGAGATAAAGTGATGGATAGAATGAAAGTTCCATTTGCAATCCCTGATTGCGGCGAAGAGGAAATCCAGGAAGTTATACAGGTCATAAAGAGCGGATGGCTGACTACCGCCTCCAGGTGCGACAGATTCGAGAAAGACTTTGCGAAATTTGTCGGTTCCGAAAACGCACTCGCGGTTAATTCTGCCACAGCGGCGCTTCATCTTGGTCTTGAGGCCCTGGGTATAAGGGAGGGGGACATAGTTATTGTTCCCAGCTTTACCTTTACTGCTACGGCAGAGGTGGTCAGATACCTGAACGCTGATCCTTTGTTTGTGGATTGCGATGCAGAGACCTTTTGCGTTACCGCGGAGCAGATAGAAAAGGCGATAGATGCTCAAAGTAAAAGGTTCGAATCTAAAAGATTAAAGGCCATTATTCCGGTGCACCTGGGCGGACATCCCTGTGACATGGACTCTATTTTGAGTTTTGCAGGGGATTATAAATTGAAGGTTCTGGAGGATGCGGCCCACGCGCTGCCCACCCGCTATAAAGACCGTCTTATAGGAACCTTTGGGGATGCCACATGCTTCAGTTTTTATGCAAACAAGACCATGACCACCGGTGAAGGCGGCATGCTGTGTACGGACGATGACGGGATAGCCAAAAGGGTGAGGAAGATGCGCCTGCATGGTATAGACCAGGATGTATGGAATCGTTTCTCCACCGGTGCCTCCTGGGAATACGATGTAGTGGCGCCCGGGTTCAAGTACAACATGCCGGATGTCAACGCCGCCCTCGGCATCCATCAGTTAAAAAAGGCGGAAAATTTCCGAAACAAAAGACAGACAATAGCTGAGACATATTTTGAGAAGCTAAAGGATATTCCGGGGCTTATTCTCCCAAGAATACATTGTTCAATGGAGGAGCACTCGTGGTATTTATTTAACGTTATGATCGATACTGAAGAGAATTCCCGGGTGTCCGGAAGGGATGAATTCATAAAAGAATTGGCGCAGCGGGGGATCGGCACCAGCGTTCACTACAAGCCGATCCACAGGATGAGCTACTATAAAAACAGATACGGCCTGAACCCCGAGATTTTCCCTAACTCGGAGTGGATATTTCAAAGATGTGCGAGCCTGCCTATTTATTCCGCAATGACCGAAGACCAGCTTGACTATGTAATCAAGAATATCAGAGATATCTTGCTTTAAAAGGGTTAAATTGGGTATTATTTTCACAGCAGAGCCGCAGAGAAAGCTTGTGGGGGTGCGAACCTCGCATAATATGAGAAATTCGGTACTGTTTTTTTTGAAACCGCCCGTTCGCTAAGCTCACTTGATCACCGGGATGAGGGGGATATCTTTTGGCCCTGGGCGATGTCCCCCAGGGCCAACCTCTGCTGCTCCGCAGCAGGGGCAAATTTATATATGCCCTGGCCACAGGCAAATTATGCACCGTGCTGATTTTTGCAGCCATGCTGCCGGGTGGTTTTCCCTCTCCGTGCCCTCTGCGCCTCGAGCGAAGCGGGCGGTGAGATTAATGTTTTAAAATTTTACCGCAGAGCCGCAGAGAACAAGAGGGGAAGAACTTGTAGCGCCGAGCGCTTATAGTTAATCCTGTAGCTTGAAATATTTGAAAAATTAGGCCTTTACAAAAAAATTAAAAATTGGGATGATCGCTTCAAATTTCATGGTTCCGTGTTAAAATTTCCTAAGTGCCCTTTAATTTATGCAATTTATAACTTTGAGCTTGAAGCCTGAACTTGGAACCTTGAATTACTTATTTTAGGTAAACTTTAAACGGCGGCCTATCGGCCTGGAGAGTTAAGAGAAATTTTGATCTAAATGAAATACTACCCTTCGTTTAAAAGGTTTATGGACTTAATTTTTTCAGCCGGTGGGATATTCCTCCTTTCCCCGTTTTTTTATTTCATCATCTTCTTGATCAGGTTGGAGTCCACAGGTCCCGTGTTTTATAAACACAAGAGGGTCGGACAAAACTTAAGGCCCTTTAAATTGATTAAATTTAGATCCATGGCTGTTAATAACAGCGGGACACCAAAGGATTTCGAGCCCGGTGAGACAAACAGGGTTACCAAAATAGGCCGTTTCCTCAGAAATACCAAGATAGATGAATTGCCCGAGTTATTTAATGTATTAAAAGGGGATATGAGCATGGTTGGCCCGAGGCCGGAGGTGGAGAAATATCTGGCCTCTTATAAAAATGATTTCAAGGATATTCTCAGATTCCGGCCTGGAATATCGGACTTTGCCTCTATCAAGTACAAGGATGAGGAGTCGATTTTGTCCGGTCAGTCCAATCCTGAAGCCCATTACCTGAATGTAATATTGCCGGATAAGCTGAAATTGGGAAAAAGATATACCGAAAAAATTTCCTTAACCACTGATTTGCTTATCATTATGAGAACATTGAAAAGTATCATGGGAAAGGAAGTTTAATATGCGCCTCATCAGAATTAACTATTTGGTTAAGGCCGGGAGAGTGGCATGGAACAAGATGACAAGGTAGAGCTTATAGATTATTTGATGGTTATCTGGAGATGGAAATGGTTTATTATCTCGATCACCTTTGCCTTTATTGTCATAGCAGGCTGGCTTAGCCTAACAAGACAAAAGACCTATGAATTATCTATGGCAATCGAGCCCGGAATAATCGGCATGAATAAAGATGGGGAGATTACGTATTTGGACTCATCTTCAAATATCGGGGAAAAGATCGAGGAAAATGCATACAACAAAAAGATACTGGAGTCGTTGGATATTAACCCCTCTAAAATAAACCTAAATTTTAATGTAAAGACATCGAAATCTTCCAGATCAATAAAGATAACATCTCTGTTCAAAGAGAATAGGACAGGCCTTGGTTTAAAGATTTTGAATCAATTGCCGATTGAAATATCCCGGGAATATGAAAAGCTGGTAAAGAGAAAGAAAGCTGATTGTGAAAAGATTATATTGACTGAGGAGAACAAGATTAAGGAGATTGAAACCAAGAGAAAGGATATAGATAAATTAATTTCTTTAAAATTGAACCAAATCAAAGAAAAGAAATCAGAGATCGAGTTTCAGAAGGAAACACTGAAGATTGCTGCTCAGAGAGAAAAGGAAATAGTAAAAGAACTGAAAGATGTTAAGGATAACACTGAAAATATAATTAACCAAAGGGAGGCCCTTATTAAAAGTGAGGGAGATTCCGATTCCATATCTCGCTTGCTCTATTCCACGACTATCCAGCAAAATGTGGAGTATTTCAATCAACTAAGCAATCAACTGAACGACTTAAGAGAGAAAGAACAAGCATTAAGCTCCAAAATCGATAAGATAAAAACAGATATTGATGATATATATACCCAGATAGACAGGCTTAAATTGGAAAAAACCGAGGGGCTCCAAACAAAGATAGACAACAGTAAGGCGAATATTGAAAGATTAAACTTGGAAAAGAGTCTCATGGAGAATATCAAGATTGTACAGGCACCTGAGGCTTCTTTTAGACCAGTAAAACCAAAACCAATGCGCAACATCGCCCTGGCCGCGGGCCTCGGTTTGCTCATATCCGTTTTTCTTGCATTTCTTTGCGATTATATTAAAAGGGCGAGGTCCGGTTGACCAACTGATCGTGACGAGGGATTTTTGCTTACCCCACTTAACCTTCATCTTGACCTATACTGGGTATTATCATTCCAGACAGGGTCGAGGATTTTAGCTTTCCGGGGTCCTCCGCCCTGTGGAATGCGGAGCCTATTCCTACGGGGTCAGCGGAAAGCTAAGAAACCAATCCCTCAGCACCCTCCGTGGCTTTGCGGTGAAAGTTTTAAACTCTGAATCCACCGCCCTGCCTGTCCCGCCCATAGGCGGGGCTTCACTCGAGGCATAGAGTTCACAAAGGCAAAAAAAATATTTTCTGTTAGCCCTTAAAATTTTTCCCTGCTGCGAAGCAGCTGGGGTTTGTCCCTGGGGACCGTCGCCCAGGGACAAAAGATATCCCCCTAATCCAGGTAATTTTATCCGCCGTAGGCGGGCAAGTGAGCGTAGCGAACGGGCGGTTTAAAAAAGAAAAAAATGGAATTTCTTATATTACTCAATGATATCATCCTAAGGTGGACGGGTTTGTCATGGGATGGTCTGTAGCCTGTATGTGATTAATGCAATTGCATACAAAATTAGCATGAGGTGCATATCATGGCCAAGACAGTAACAACACGTTTAGACGAAGATTATGTTAAAAGAATCGATGAAATGGCTGCGCAAAAAGGTGTTGACCGCTCGGCCTTGTTGAGATCCTTTTTTCTCTATGCCTTAAAGGCACACACTATCCATGATTCTCTCGAAGACTGTAAAGCAGGAAAGATAAGTCTTTGGGAGGCAGCTCAGCACTGTAATTTGTCGCTCTGGGAAATGATTCGTGAAGTAAAACATGCCCACACCCATACTTCTTATGACCTGAAGGAATTAGAAAAGGATTTAAGGGTGCTCAATAGATAGGATTGTTTCCAACGCCACGCCACTTATCTATTTGGCAAAGGCAAATCAACTGAGCCTTCTCCAGACCATAGTAAAACGGGTATTTATCCCTGAGGCTGTATACCGGGAAGTTGTGATTGAAGGCAAGCGTCTGGGGGGAAGGGATGCTTTTAGGGTTGAGAAAGCTATCAAAGAAGAGGTTTACCTTAAAGTTGTTCGCCGGGCCAGGGAATTATCCGGGGATTAAACCAGTCTCAGTATCATCTCTCGAAACTACAGGGTAAACAAACCATCCGGCAGCATAGCTGCAAAAAACAAAATTTATCACTCAATGAAGCGCCAGGCTATTCTTTATTGCTTCATCGACTTTTTCCATGAATTCGTTCGAGAGGGAGGTAAGTTTCGGAGGGAGCAGCCTCTTTGTGTCGATAGTCCTAATCTGAGACAAATTCACAATCGAATCCTTTTTTAATCCTTGGTCTTTTCTTATAGCAACACAAATGGGGTAAGAGGCTTTTTTTTCGGAATATTCAGTAATTATAGCCACGATAGTCGTTGGCGAGTACATATTGCCAATATTGTTTTGGATTATTAGCACAGGCCTGGTTTTACCTGTTTCACTTCCAATTACTGGATCAAGGTTAGCATAATAGATATCGCCCCGCTTGATTTGAAAATTATCCATGATATCGCCGTATTAAAGGTTTTCAGCATCCACATATTTGAAATCTTCTGAAACATCCAGATTCTCTTGAGCCAAGTCTAAATAGGCCTGTTTCATTTTTTTTTCAAAAAATCTTTTTTCAATCTGCCTTAGGTTTTTTTCAATGGACTCGCGAACCAGAACTGAAATTTTTTTCCCCTCTAGAGTGGATACTTCGGCCAGTTTTCGCTTGAGTTCCGGAGAGATCTGAATATTTAATCTAACCTGTTTGGATGGTAAATTTTGTTGCATGCTTTTACACCTCCTTTAACAACTATAATTTTGTAGTGAAATTATTAACTATATTTTGGGTAAAAATCAAGTAGCAAAATTTATCCCTCGGCGTGCTTTGCGGCCCTGCGGTGAAAATTTTAAACCCTGAACCCTACGGCCGCTTCGCTCGAGGCTTGGACTGTATTCGTTTCTGAATGGGGCTATAAACTTCTTTTCTGTGAATTATGCCGAGGATAAGAATACTGTCACTGGAAGCTTTAAAAATAACACAGTAATCCCCGACTCTAAACTTCCAATATCCTTTTAGGCTGCTTCGCAAGGGTTTTCCATAGGTTTCAGGACGTGTAGCAAGCCGATTTTCGATGGCTTCCTTGATCATGCTCTTGTTTTTGCCATCAATTTTGGGAAGGTCTGATTTTTTAACATCCCGATGGTATTTGAGTTTGTATGCCATTGGCTTTCCACAGGAGCCGAATCTCAAGACCATACATCATCATGGGTTAACACCTTAGAGTCTTTCCATGATTTTTCCCTTTTTTTGGCAAATTCAGAAAGGGCAATATCCTCTTGAATCTCCAGGGCCTCTTTAAGCAAATCCCTAACCTTGGCGGACAAAGAGACATTATCCCTTTCTGCTAAAAATCGGACATTCTGGTAGAGCGGATTGTTCAGGACTACATTAATACGTGGATTTTGAGTCGTCACAGTCTTTTCCTCATATAAAATTGATTAAAAAGTGTAACAGAAGTGAAACACCATTTCAAATTAAAAATTGATTTGAATGCGACTTTTTAGGGATCTAAATGCAAATATCTTTCAATTTCCCTTATATAAACCGGCTTAACCTGCACCTGGGTCCATAACGCCGTGTTTTTCTTCTTGATATGCAAGAATACCTTGTTTATGATAATTTTTATGAGATTTCTATTAATATGAGGATGCAAGATGGGCGGCAGTCTGAATCATATGAGTAAAAAAGAGAGACAGGCCCTTGAGCGTTTCAGGCGAATTTTAAAGAGCCGTTTAGGCGAATATCTGATCAGGATGTTTGTCTTCGGATCAAAAGTGCGTGGCGATTTCACAGAAACATCGGATATTGATGTACTCGTCATCGTTAAAGATAGATCTTTAGAGGTAATGGACCAGGTTGCTGAAATTACATCTGATTTGAACATCGAATACGATATTTCAATTGCGCCCGTTGTGTTCAGCGAAAAAGAATACGATGTGAATGTAACTATGGCATCCCCATTTTCATTGGCAGTGAATGAGGAAGGATTACTGTTGTAATGACGCTTGGGGAGCACAGCAAAGCACTGGTTTCATATCGTCTGGAGAGTGCGCGGGAAAAGCTGAGCGCCGCTGAGGATCTTTTTGAGAAAGGCCATTATAAAGATTCTGTGAGCAGATCATATTATGCTATTTTCACAGCGGCACGAGCACTTCTCACTACAAAGAACCTTGACAGTTCTAAACATTCCGGGGTTATTGCCTTATTCAATCAACATTTCGTTAAGCCAGGTGCAGTACCAAAGACCGCAAGCAAATGGCTTGAACGGGCAAAGTTATATCGCGAGCAATCAGATTATGGGGATTTTTATACCGTGTCTCCTCAGCAAGCTGAGACACAGGTTAAGTCTGCCAGAGAATTTATTGAAAAAATTGAAACCGCAATAGAGAACCTCTAGTTGTAAGGGACTGTTACAACTTTCTATCTTACCAATTCTTTTTCCATCGCCCGCTTCGCTCGAGACGCAGAGTTCACAGAGGAAAAAGAATATTTTCCCTTTGCCGTTAAAATTTTCCCCTGCTGCGAAGCAGCTGGACTTTGTCCTTGGGCAGCATCGCCCAAGGACAATAAATCCCCCTAATCCAGGTAATCAAGTGAGCCTGAGCAAAGGCGAAGGGGAACGGGCGGTTTCAAAAAAATAATTCCTCTATTATCTTTTCAGCCCCTTTCAGGGGCCTAAATCCAAGTGTCCTTCAATTTCCCTTATATAAACCGGCTTAACCTGCACCTGCAAGAGGTGGTAAAAGGCGCTGCAGTGGCCTTTTCTCTGCGTATAGTGGGGGTGGGCCTTGGCTTTGTGTTTAATATTGTGCTGGCCAGAATGCTCGGTGCAAGGGGAGTTGGTATCTTTTATCTTTCATTTACCACTATGACGGTGGCAACGGTTATAGGACGTATGGGGCTGGACCACGCCCTCTTGCGCCACTCCGCCTCCAGGGCCGCGGCAGGGGACTGGAAACAGGTGGCAGGGATTTACAGGCAGGGGATAAAGCTGGCCTTGACTGCATCCACTGTGTCATCCCTGTTGATGTTTATTTTCGCACCGTGGATTTCCGGTTATATATTCAAGGAACCCGGACTTACTCTGCCGATACGGTTCATGGCCTTTGGTGTTATTCCATTCAGCCTGTTCAATCTTCACGGGGAACTGCTCAGATCATTAAAAAAGATCGGTTTTGCAACATTTGTACAGGAGGCCGGGGTTTTTCTCATTGCATTGATAATATTATTGATTCTTTACCTGGGGAATATACATCCAGGAGTGCCCGCCATTGCCTTTATATACGCCCTTGCCTCAGTGGGGGTGTTATTTCTTGGTATTTTATTCTGGAGGCAGAGTGTTCCACATATTATGACTACTGATAAAGGTTCTTTTGACCGGCGTACCCTGCTTTTGTCCAGCATGCCCCTTTTCTGGGTATCATTTATGAATCTCGTCATGGGCTGGACGGACCGTGTTATACTTGGTGTTCTAGGAGACAGCAGTGAGGTAGGACTTTACACGGTAGCCTTGCGTACAGCGGGTTTGACCAGTTTTATACTGGTGGCTTTAAACAGCATTGCTGCACCTAAATTTTCGGCCCTGTACTCTCAAGGCAAAATAAAAGAGCTGACTTTGCTTGCAAGACAGAGCACTATGATGATGACGTTGATCGCCGCACCTGTTTTACTTATATTTATAGTCTGGCCCGAGTACGTGCTCGGGCTTTTTGGACCGGAATTCAAGGCAGCTTCCATTATATTGGCTATTCTTGCAGCCGGACATTTTGTGAATGTGGTCACCGGATCAGTGGGCTATCTATTAAAAATGACCGGGCACGAAAGGCTGGTTAGAAACAATACTATATTTTGCGCATTATTGAATGTGGGTCTTAATGTAATCCTGATACCCCACCTGGGGATATATGGCGCTGCTATTTCTACTGCAGGTACTATGGCCGTGAAAAATCTTATTTCTTTTGTTCTTGTATATAAAAGGCTGGGATTTTTGACCCTGCCCTCCACTGTAAGGCCTTCTTCTGCAGAAAAAGTTTTTCCTGCAGGAAGGGGCTCGGGTAGGCATGGGAGAACTTAATGGAAAAAATACCTTTGATCCCTCCGCCCCGGTGGTTGTAGGCGGTATGGGTGGAAGCGGAACCAGGGTGGTTGCAAGCATTCTTTCCGAACTGGGCTTTTTCATGGGAAGTGACCTGAATTCCTCCCTGGACAATCAGAGCTTTACCCTGCTCTTTAAACGCCCGGGGTGGCATAGAAAATACCGGGACAATAAGGGACAGGTTTTCCAGGGGCTTGATATTCTGACCCGTTCCATGACTGGTAAGAATTTGCCGTCCCCAAGGGAGATGTGGTTCCTTTTACGAGCAGCGTTTGAAATAGTGTTTTTGGGACATACTTACAGGGGCTACGGCATAAGTTTATGGCCCCTTTTGCGGGTTCTACGCATAGCAGCCGGTAAAAGGGAATTGCATGGAAACTTTATCGGATGGGGCTGGAAAGAGCCCAACAGCCACGTCTATCTTGAATATTTGGCGGAATATTTCAAACACCTCAAGTATATTCATACGATAAGAAACGGACTGGATATGGCCTTCAGTGGAAACCAGCAGCAGTTGTATAATTGGGGACCACTGTACGGGATATCCTTGCCCGAGGACGAAAGTGGTTTGCCGGGGGCTTCGCTGCGTTTTTGGGTCAGTGCAAACCAGAGGGCATTTGAAATCGGGCATCGCCTTGGTGAGAACAGCTTCCTGGTGGTAAATTACGATCGCCTTTGCACATCCCCTGGTATGGAAATAAAGCGGATTATATCCTTTTTGAACTTGGACGGCACCCCGGTTCCATTTTCAAGGCTCTGCTCCATTCCCAGCGTTCCGAAAACCATGGGACGCTTCCGTGGCCATAACCTTGAACAGTTTTGTCCTCAGGATATAGAGTGGGTTAAGGAACTTGGTTTTCATGTCGAGTAACAAAGCTGGAATACCCTTTGTGGAAGGTTGAGCGAGGTGAAATAATTTCGATATGGCTAAGAAAAGTGCCATGCGTCCTCCCATTATAATCATAGGCATGCATAGGTCCGGCACGAGCATGATTACCGGTATATTGCAGACACTCGGGTTGTTCACAGGGGTCTTGAAGGATAGACACCACGAAGCCCTTTATTTTGCCAATATGAATAACTGGCTCATGCGCCGGTCAGGGGGAGAGTGGGATTTTCCAGAAACATTTAGGTACGTTTCAAATAATAAAAGGATACGCTGTATATTCGCTGACAGGCTAAGGTATTTTTTAAGGACACCGAGAGTGGCCTTTTTTCTGGGGTTAAAAAAATACGGAGAATACAGGACAGTATTCAGGCTTAATATTCCCTGGGGATGGAAAGACCCCCGGAACACTTTTACCCTGCCACTTTGGCTGGATGTGTTTCCAAATGCAAAAGTAATTCATATCGTCCGGCACGGTGTGGATGTGGCTGCAAGTCTTAAGGAGAGAGCTGACAGAAGGCTGGCCGTTCACACATCAGGATGTCGAGGTAGCCTTGAATTCTTTAGGCCGAGGCCGAGATTTTTTGAGGACTCCATTCGGTGTCTATCCCTGGCAGGTGGTCTTTCTCTTTGGAAGGCCTATGTTGAGGAGGGGAGCAGGCAAGCGGAGAGATTAAAAGACCGGGCCTATACCCTGAGATACGAAGAGTTTCTGGAAGAACCCGAGGCTATACTCATGGACCTGAGTCGGTTTTGCGGGCTCCCCTTAAACAGGGGCAATGCAAGGGAGATTGCAGGGAAATTGGATGTATCCCGTGCATATGCGTTCAGAAATGATCCTGTTTTAAATGAGTTTGCGTATTCCGTATCCGGAGAGCTTTCCGAACTTGGCTACAGGCCTTAGTAAAAAAGGATATTAAGAATGCAGAAGGAGAATTACGGAGCGGATATACTGACCATTTGCGTAAGCTATAACGACCTTGATGAGGCGGTTCAATTTGTGGGTGAATTATTAAGGCAGAGAAACGGGTATGAACAAAAAATAATCTTGGTGGACAACAGCCTTGAGCGCAAGGGAGGGGAAACGCCAGTTAGAAGACTTAAGCTGGATAGCAGGGTCTTGTTTTATTGCCCTGGCGAAAATCTGGGATATTTTGGCGGCGCAGCCCGGGCCCTGGAGAGATATTTAGACCAAAGTCCCATGCCGGAATGGATTATAGTATCCAACCCCGATATCCGGATTCCGGATTCCGTTTTCCTTGAAAGGTTGTTGAGATATTATAGTTCCGATCCACCGGCGGTTATAGCACCCGATATCCGCCTGGCTGCCAGATCATTGTTTCCGTCTTCCTCTCTTCATCAGAATCCGGCCATGCTCAGGCGGCCCTCTTCCATGCGCATGCATTTTATAAGCCGGATTTTCAGCTTTTATCCGGTTTATCTATGCTATGAGTTCCTTTCAGGCTTAAGTCATCTTCTACTGAATATATTGCTTCCTCCAGGGAATCAAAGGGTAAATGAGAAGCAAAAACAGCCCCTGGAAATATATGCACCTTTCGGGGCCTTTATTATATTTAACAGGAGGTATTTTGAAAGGGGCGGAAGCCTTGGGCACAAATGTTTTCTTTTCGGAGAGGAGATTTTTATTGGAGAACAATTGAGGGCCCTGGGGCTTAAGGCATTGTATGAGCGGCGTTTACAGGTGACTCACCGGCAGCATGGTTCATTAATTAATCTCAGTTCAAGGTTGAGGGCCGGTTACGTCAAGGAGGTGTCTCGGTACCTGGCGGATACTTATTTTTCATAGAAATTGTCCGGTCTTGGTTAAAAGTGGTAAATGGAAACCTTTTCTAATCATGACATATTTTGTCATCCAGAAAAAGATGGTGGTACTTTTCTTCTGTTCCGAGGCTCCCGGGCTGGTCTTTTTGCTAGTCACTGGATCCTGGTTTTTAAAAACCACTTTTTTTGTTTTTCCAGCATCGAGTATCCAGTGACCAGTATCCAGTGACTAGCAAAAAGACCAGCCCGGGAGCCTCGGAACAGAAGAAAAGTACCACCATCTTTAAAAACACCCAAAACGGTGGCCTTGGTAATATAAATGAATATCTGGCTTCTTCAGACCGGCGAACCTGTTCCTCTGGATGAGAAAACCAGGAAAATGCGCACCGGAATGCTTGCTGAAAAACTCGTGGAACGCGGGCACAAAGTACGCTGGTGGATCAACGGGTTCGAGCATCAAAGAAAGATCAGGTTTTTTGACAGGCCCCGGGAAATTCAAATAAAACAGGGACTCAAGCTACAGGTGCTGTGCGGGTGCAGATACAGAAAAAACATATCCCTTGCCAGGTATATGGATTACCGGTTAGTGGCCCGTGGTTTCAGATTCAAGACCCGTGAGTTAAATCCCCCTGATGTTGTGGTAGCATCCTTGCCCTGTCATCACCTTGCCTATGAAGGGGTGAGGTTTTCCAGGGAGCGCGATATTCCGGTTATTATCGATGTAAGGGATCCCTGGCCGGATATATTCTTGAACAAAGTGAGAGGGGGCCCTCTTTATGGCCTTACAAAAATGGCCTTGACTCAGGATTTTATAAGGTTGAAATACTCGCTGGCAAACGCCGATTCCTTAACCGCTGTATCCAGGGGTTACTTGCAGTGGGCCCTGGACAGGGCCGGCAGGAATGCCGGTCAGTGGGACAGGGTATTTTATCTGGGCTACAAATCTCCTGACGATGAGGATTCCGGAGGGGTCCCCGTACCGGATCGGCTCGCAGGTCTGGAGGGTAAAAAATTAATCCTGTTTATAGGAACTTTCGGCTTTTCCTATGAGCTTTCACTTGTTATAAAGGCAGCGAAAAGGATGTATGCCGGCGGATTTACTGATGTGTATTTCATACTCGCCGGTGCAGGTGAGCAGGAAAGGTCTGTCAGGGACGAAGCAGCCGGGTTGCCCAATGTGATTATTCCGGGCTGGTTAAATAACGGGGAGATCAGGTTTATATTAAAGAGGGGCTACCTGGGGCTTGTGCCCTGTCGGAGCGAGAAGGATACCATGCCAAACAAGCCCTTTGAATACCTTTCCGCCGGGCTTCCCATTGTGAGCTCCCTTCAGGGGGAGATGGCGGGTCTGGTTGAGGAGCACGGATTGGGATTAAATTATACACCGGGGAGCCTGGATGGTTTATGCAATGGCATTGAAAAAATTTTGAACAGCAAGGGGTTGCACAAACAGATGTCCGGGCGTGCCAGGGTATTTTTTCGGAGATATGGGGAAGCTGACAAAATACACGGAAATTATGCCCGGCATATTGAAGGCCTTGCTGAGGAAAAAAAATGTGGTATACATTTCTAAGTCTGAAGGAATAGGGCATTGCCAAAGCGTCTCTTTGACCTTTTTTTCTCATTCACCGGACTAATTATGTTGTCCCCTGTACTTCTTTTTATAGCCTGGAGGATAAAGAAGGAGAACAGCGGACCGGTCTTTTATCGCGGGATAAGGATCGGAAGGTATGGGAAGCCCTTTAGAATCTTCAAATTCAGGACAATGGTCCCGGATGCTGAAAGGAGAGGTGGACTGTCCACCGCTGACGATGACCCGAGGATCACAAGGACTGGCGGGTTTCTAAGGAAATACAAAATTGATGAACTGCCGCAGCTCATTAATATCCTTAAGGGTGATATGAGCTTTGTAGGGCCCAGGCCGGAGGTTAAACATTATGTGGACATGTTCACTGAAAGGGAAAAGGCAATCCTGAGTGTACGTCCGGGGATAACGGACTGGGCTTCCCTCTGGAACCCGGATGAGGGGGGGGTGCTCGCAGGAAGTCCCGATCCGGAGAGAACATATTTGGAAAAGATTAGGCCGACCAAGATAGACCTACAGTTAAGATATGTTAGGGAAAGATCGTTTTGGATAGATTTGCAAATAATATTAAAAACAATATTAACGGTTATCAAATTTAAGGACATGTAAAATGCATTCCAAGAATTTTCTAAAACAATTATACCGGACAATGGTTCTAATACGTTTATGCGAGGAAAGTCTCATAGAGCCTATCCTGGAGGGAGATATCAGGTGCCCGGTACATCTGTACACCGGAGAGGAGGCAATAGCGGCCGGGGTTTGCGCTGCATTATCCAAGGATGATTGTTTATTCGGCACTCACAGGTCCCACGGCCACTATCTGGCTAAGGGAGGCGGGCTTAAGGAGCTGGTCGCGGAAATCTACGGTAAAGAAGCCGGATGTTCAAGGGGCAGGGGCGGCTCAATGCATCTTATCCAGCCTGAAAAGGGCATGATGGGTGCTGTTCCTATTGTTGCGGGTACCATTTCACTGGCATTGGGTGCAGGGCTGGCATCAAGGATAAGGGGGGATAAAAGGGTTTCGGTCAGTTTTTTCGGGGATGGTGCGGTTACCGAGGGCGTGTTGTACGAATCCCTGAATTTTGCCTCCCTTAAAAGGCTGCCCGTACTTTTTGTCTGCGAAAATAATTTTTACTCTACCCATATGCCCATAAGGAAATGCAGGCCTGATAATTCCATATTCAAGATAGGGAAGCCCTATGGTATTCCAAGCAGCAAGGTAAACGGAAACAAGGTTTTAAAGGTATATGAGGCAGCAGCAAAGGGCGTGGATATGTGCAGGGAAAATAAGGGACCGGTTTTTTTGGAGTGCGTTACCTACAGGCTAAGAGGTCATGTGGGTCCCGATGACAATATCCAGGGAACCCACACGGACATAAGGCCGAAGCAGGAGATAGAAAGTTGGGAGAAAAAGGATCCTATAAGGGATTTTGAAAGGTATCTGCTCAATAATAATATATTTAAAGAGGGTGAAGCGGAAGAAGTAAAGAAAAGGGCCCAGGCAGAGGTGGACGATGCCCATCGATTTGCCCGAAACAGCGCTTATCCGGAAGAAAGGGACCTGGTTAAATATGTCTTTAAACAATAGAAGGCTTAATTACAGTTTGGCCATAAACGAGGCCTTTTGCCAAGTCATGGAGCAGGATCAATCGGTTTTTCTTATGGGCCAGGGCGTTAACAGCCCCTGGTATGTGGGCAGTACCACAGAGGGTCTTTTTGAGAGGTTTGGGCCTAACAGGATAATTGATACTCCGGTATCTGAAAATGCGATAACCGGGGCCGGCTTAGGGGCGGCCCTTGTCGGAATGAGGCCGGTGATCGTTCATCCGAGGATGGATTTTATGGTCTATGCCATGGAGCCTATAATCAACGAGGCCGCAAACTGGCATTACATGTTCGGAGGAAGGGCAGCCGTGCCTTTGGTAATATGGGGAATAATCAACCGGGGAGGAGAGCAGGCCGCTCAGCACTCCCAGTCCCTGCACGCCCTGTTTGCTCATATTCCCGGCCTGAAGGTGGTGATGCCCTCGAATCCTTACAATGCCAAGGGCTTGATGACAGCGGCGATAAGGGAGGACAATCCGGTGATGTATTTAGACGACCGGTGGTTGTATCAACTTGAGGGAGAGGTCCCGGAGGAGATATATGAGGTTCCCATCGGAGGAGCCCATGTGCAGAGAGAGGGCCGTGATATTACCCTGGTAGCGAGTTCTTACATGGTAAATGTAGCCATGGAAGCAGCGGAGAGATTGGCCGGCGAGGGAACTGATGTAGAGGTAATTGACTTAATGACTATAAAGCCCCTGGATAAGAAGACTATTCTGGCCTCGGTAAGGAAGACCAAAAGACTTGTGGTAGCCGACGGGGGATGGAGAACCTGCGGCGTTTCAGCAGAGGTTTGTTCCCTGGTCTGGGAACATGCCTTTGATTATATAAAATCACCTGTAAGGCGGGTGACATTGCCGGACGCACCGGCTCCGGCTAGCTTGACCCTGGAAAGGGTTTATTACCCGGGGCCGGGCAGCATAATCGAGGCGGTCAAGCAGGTCCTGAACGGCTAAGGAAGAAAAAAATGTCTTACAAGGTACCCTTTGTAAATTTCAAGAGGCAATACCAGCAGTTAAAGACTGAATTTAACCGGGTATTTGAAGAGGTTATGTCCGGGGGAGATTTTATTCTTCGCCGTCACCTGGAGGCCTTTGAGAAAAATATCGCCTCTTTCGTGGGTACCAGGCATGCCGTGGGCGTAAACACGGGTACGGACGCCCTCTACCTTTCCGCTCATGCCCTTGGATTCGGCCCGGGGGACGAGGTGATAACCGTGGCCCACACCTTTGTGGCTACTATCGGTGCCATTGTGCAATGCGGCGCAAAACCGGTACTGGTTGATATCAGAGAAGATTTCAATATGGACGTGGATCAGCTCGAAAAGGCCATATCCCCCAACACAAAGGGGATTATACCAGTACACCTCAACGGGCGGTCGTGCCAAATGGATAGGGTAATGGATATCTCCAGGAAATACGATCTCAGGGTGATTGAGGACTCAGCCCAGGCCCTGGGTGCTTCGTATAAAGGAAAAAGATGCGGTTCATTCGGGGATACTGCCATTTTCAGTTTTTACCCTGCCAAGATGCTGGGTACTGCCGGAGACGGAGGGATGATATGTACTGATGATGATTCCCTGGAGCATAAGCTTCGGGCTTTCAGGGATAACGGGAGGGCTGAAAGCACAGAGGTAGTGGAATGCTATGGTTGGTGCACCAGGCTGGATAACCTCCATGCGGCCT
The DNA here is from genome assembly GCA_964655655.1 of uncultured Desulfobacteraceae bacterium. Taxonomy (GTDB): domain Bacteria; phylum Desulfobacterota; class DSM-4660; order Desulfatiglandales; family B25-G16; genus CAZZPR01. The sequence continues at coordinate 33,226 of CAZZPR010000008.1, forward strand.
TTTTGGATATGAAGTTCGGCCATTTCGACAGATGGGTGAAAAGGCGCAGGGAGATCGCTGGGTTGTATAATGAAGGTTTGGCTGGCATAGATGGATTGACCCTGCCCCCGGGTTCCGACGGCCATTATTTTGATGTATACCAGAATTATGTGATAAGGTGCAGGGAACGGGATAAACTCGTTGACCATCTTCAAAGGTCAGGCATAGAGGTGCTGGTATCATGGCCTACTCCTCTTCACAGGCAAAAATCCCTTGGCCTGGAACATTTTAGTCTTCCGGTAACGGAAAGGATTTCCCGGGAGGTGGTTTCCCTCCCCATGTATCCGGAGTTATATGACGAGGAAGTAGAGACTATAATACAGGCCGCAACCGATTTTTTTCATTGAAATTATGGTATTTGACTACAGCAGTGTGACGGAACTCCCGGGTCAGAGAGTTACCCGTGAACAATTGAGCCGGATTTTTCACCGTTACCGTTTTGCTGCGGATTTTTGCGAGGGAAGGGATGTCCTGGAGGCTGCATGCGGCGCCGGCCAGGGATTGGGGTATCTGGGCGGAAGGGCTAAAAGATTAATCGCAGGGGATTGTTCGGATAAACTGGTATACGCATCCAAAGCCTATTACAAGGCCAGGTTTGAGATATTATTGCTGGATGCCCATGCGTTACCCTTTGATAATAGTAGTTTTGACGTTGTTATTCTCTACGAGGCCCTTTATTATCTTGAAAGGCCTGAAGATTTCCTGGCAGAGGCCCGCCGGGTGCTTCGCCGGGGAGGAACATTGCTTATTGCCACTGCAAACAGGGATTGGGATGATTTTAACCCCAGCCCATTCAGCACGAGGTATTTCTCCATTCCCGAGCTGAATGCAATGGTGCGCAGGGCGGGATTCAAGGCGGAGTTTTACGGGGCCTTTTACGCAGTTCCCGGTGGCGCAGGGGATAGGCTGGTCTCATTTATAAGAAAGGCCGCTGTAAGATTCAACCTTATTCCCAGGACCATGAAGGGAAAGGAAATATTCAAACGCATGTTTTACGGAGCAATGAGCGTACTCAAGGAAGAGCTCGAGGAGGGGGTTTGCGGATATCAGCCGCCGGAGCCTTTGCCTTCTCATGTACCCAACTCGGAATATAAGATTATATATTGTGCGGCCCGTATTTAGAAAATGAGATGTAATGATTTTATTCAAAAACCGATTTTAACGGCAGTAGGATGAAAAATACCCTGAACGGAATATTCGATTCCGCCCGTTTACATAAAAAGACCCTGTCCGTTATCCTGGATATATTGCTGGTAATTTTGTCCCTCTTTCTTGCTTACCTGATTCGGTTGGGGTCTCTGGATGAGATAATGGCGGATTACATGGCCCAGATCATTTTCATAGGGGCAATAATCGTACCCTTAAAGATCCTGATATTCTGGTACCTGAAACTGTATCACATTTCCTTCCGCTATATTTCCCTGGAGGATGTTATATCCATTATCAAGGCTGCTGCACTTACTTCTCCCATGGTTGCATTTATTGCCCTTGTTTTCAGGGACATGGATGCCCTGTCCGCGGGTTTTCCGAGATCCGTTATCTTTATTGACTTTTTTCTTACATTTTTCTTTATCACAGGGGTAAGGGCGTTTTTCCGGCTTTATTATTCCGATTCCAGCAGCAAAAGGGGGGAGGAAATCCTTATTGTGGGCTGCGGTGCCGCCGGAGAACAGCTTGCAAGGGAGATAATAAGGTCGCCCCAGCACAGCTATTTCCCTGTGGGTTTTGTGGATGACGACACAAAAAAGAAGAATACCCTTATACATGGAATCAGGGTTTTGGGAGGTAGAGAGGATATACCGAAGCTTGTAAGGGATTTTAATGTAAAAGGGATTATAATCGCCATACCTTCCGCTACCTCCAGGGAGATAAGGGGCATAATGGAGCATGTCAGGGAAGCGGGCGTAAAGGACGTAAAGGTTCTTCCCGGGTTTTCCGATTTGATCAACGGCAGCGTCACCCTTAAGGACATCAGGGACATATCCATCGAAGACCTTCTGGGTCGTGAACCTGTCCGCATAGAAATGGAAAGAGTTGTCTCTTATTTGGAGGGTAAAAATATTCTGGTAACAGGAGCAGGCGGCTCCATTGGATCGGAGCTCTGCCGTCAGGTATCCAGGTTTGATCCGGCAAGTCTTGTATTGCTGGACATGGGGGAGACGGAGCTTTTTGATATCGACAGGGAGCTGAGGGAGGCTTATCCCCAACTTGATTTTTCAACCATTATAGGAGACATAAGGGATGAAAAAAGGGTCCGGCGCATATTCAAGGAAAACCAGATAGATACGGTCTTTCATGCGGCTGCCTATAAGCATGTGCCCCTTATGGAATCCAATCCCGGGGAGGCGGTGTTAAACAATATACATGGAACAAAGATACTTTCCGAGGTCTCGGTTGATTCCGGGGTTGAGAGATTTGTCTTTGTTTCCACTGACAAGGCAGTTAACCCTACCAGTGTAATGGGGGCCACAAAGAGGGTGGCGGAAAACCTGATTCGCGGAATAAGCGAAAATCGGACCGTGTTTGTTGCGGTAAGGTTCGGAAACGTGCTCGGAAGCAGGGGGAGCGTGGTTCCTATATTTCAGGAGCAGATCAGGAAAGGGGGGCCTGTTACCATTACGGACTTTGATATGAAGAGATACTTTATGACCGTATCGGAGGCGGTACAGTTGATTTTACAGGCCGGGGCCATGGGAAGCGGGGGCGAGGTGTTTGTCTTGGATATGGGGGAGCCTGTATCCATCTACCAGGTGGCGGAAGAGCTAATAAGATTGTCCGGGTTGGAACCGGACAAGGATATGCCCATCGTAATTACGGGCAAAAGGCCGGGCGAAAAGCTGTTCGAGGAGCTTCTCACCGCTGAAGAGGGTACTACTGCTACCTTTCATGAAAAAATTTATTCTGCGAGGATTTCCCAGGAGGTGGACGCTGATTACCTGAAAAAGACCGAAAAACTTATATCCCTGGCCAGGGAAGGTGCTGAACGGGAAAAAACCCTTTCACACTTAACGGAACTTGTTCCCACCTACAATCCGATCTCGGGTAAGAGGTAATTGAAAGGGCCCCGGATCCACTGTTTTTTCTACCGCTGCGGAGCAAAAGGTTGCTCCCCTTGGCCGCATTGCCCAGGAAAAGCAAAATATCCAAGTAATCCCGGTAACTAAGTAAGCGCAGGGAATCCCGCACATGGGCAGGCAGGACGGGTTTATTGTTTTTTTATATATTTTATTAACCGCCCGCTCCCCCTCAACTTTGCTCGGGCTCGCTTGAGGGCAAAAGTATCCCCCTTAATCCCGGTAATTTTATCCGCCGTAGGCGGGCAAGTGAACGAAGAGAACGGGCGGTAGTTGAAGTATACTTATTAAATGGTGTCTTTAACCTCAGGAAGAAAAATCCGACTTTATTTTTCCAGGCCGTTTTTGGAGTTTTATGCATACTTGGTTATCCTTTTAATTGCCACCCCTTACCTGCCCCTGCTGATAAACCGGGCGGATTCCTATTGGTCAAGGGAAACGGTTTTACATTTTGTCTTTGCTGCAGAGGTTTCCATTGGATTGATGCTCGTTGTGTTCCTGTCCATGGTCTTTATTTATAACAGGAGCAAGTTTCCATTGGCTGTTTCGGTAACGGCCGGACTGGTATTGACTGCAGCCTCTTTTTACTTTATCATTCCCAACCCTTATGAATTAACCCATATCCCCGAGTATGCACTGCTGGGTATTTTGATTTCAAGGACCGTAAGATATATGAGGGCTTTGGGAAAGGTAAATTTTGGAGAGGGCACGGCCTTCATAGCATCAGCAGCCATAACCGGGGTAATCGGAGCCCTGGACGAAATTTACCAGGGCTTCTTGCCCGCCAGGTATTTTACCTGGTACGATATTTTTCTGAATGCCCTGGGCGGAATCCTGGGGATTACTGTACTTTGGGGTTTAAGTAAAGAATGAAGAGGTTCGTCATATTGATAATCGGGCTGGGGTTCTTGGCCCGTTTGTTCTGTTTTAAATATACATATGTAATCAATCCGGACGGGGTGATTTACATACACCAGGCAAGGGCCCTGTATCACGGCCTGTGGGATTCGGTGAACTCCTGCGAAATGAGCTACCTTTCCGTGTATCCTTTGCTTATGGTTCCTTTTTACAAGATATTCGGGGACTGGGTAACGGCATCCAAGTCCGTTTCCCTGTTTTTCGGCACCATGGCCCTTGTGCCGCTTTATTTTTTGTCCAGGAGGTTTTTTGAGCGCAGCACAAGCGCCCTGGTTCTCCTGGTTTTCGCGGTTATGCCTTTTTTCATTCACCGGAGCGTTGACGTGGTAAGGGGACCGGTTTTCTGGTTTTTCTCCCTTTTGGGATTTTATCTTTTTTTGAGCCGGACTGAAAAGAGGGATAATGTCTATCTTGTCCTGAGCAACCTTTCCTTTCTTATGGCAGCCTGGGCCAGGGTAGAGGCCTTGCTTTTTATAATTGTATCCTGCCTTTATCTGCTGGCGGTTGAAAAGGGCTTTAAAATCCGAAAATTTTTCGTTTTTTTAAGCCCGGCTCTGGCCCTTTTTCTGGTTGGAGCAACCTGGCTCGCCTTTGATTTGTCCTATTTGAATGTGGTCAGATATAATTTTCTAACAAAACATCTTTCGGAGCCATTTGCTGGGTATGAAAGACTCAGGGAAGGGCTTGCAAAGCTTCAGTTCAAGCGGCTGGGCTATGTAAAACCCTATTACATGGAATGGATAAGGCAGCTGGCGTGGTTTAACGCTCTGGGGATGATACTTATTTGCATGGTGGAGACCCTCTTCTATCCGTTTTTTCTGATATTTGTTATAGGGGTCCCCGGAGCCTGGCGGAGGATAAAAACCGACAAGGGTTTTCTCTGCTTGATTTTTGCTGCAGCTGGCGCCTTTGTAATATTATACATGTTTGCCTTGAATAAACAGACTATATCCCATAGATATATGGCGTTGCTTGTGTTGCCCTGTTTTATATTTATCGCATTCGGGCTTGAGAGGATAATGGCATTTTTCAGGGGCAGATTTCGCCTGAGGGAACATTTCGCAATTCCCCTGCTTTGCCTTTTAATACTGGGGTGCTCACTGCCAAAGGGCCTTAAGCCCAGGGAAAAAGATAAGCTTGTCTTCCAGGAGATCGGGGAGTTTATAGCCAACAGGGAGGGCAACAACCGGGAGATACAAATAGCATCGCCAAAGCACTCCCTTGGATGGGTCTCTTTTTATGCGAATTTGAATTACAAGGGTGCGCCTTGTCCCCTTCGGAATTATGATTTCTGGAGGATAGCGGGCCGGAGTTACCACGAATTTTTGAAAAACCTGAAAAAGAGAGATATAGGGTATTTTTTATATTCGGAGAGATACTGGCCCAAGAGGCGTTTTGATTTTATGAAAAAAAGGATGGCAAAGGATTTTTTAAAGATAAAGAAATGGAGCCATCCGGACACTGGAAGGTTGATACTTTTCGAGGTCAACCCGAAAAGGGGGTGATAATTTGGTTATAATACCGGCGGTGGATATAAAAGGGGGCAAATGTGTAAGGCTGGAGCAGGGCGTGATGGAAAAGGAGACCGTATTTTCCGATAACCCTGAGGAGATGGCCCTTGAATGGCAGGAAAAAGGGGCGGAAAGGCTGCATGTAGTGGACCTCGATGGTGCGGTTCAAGGAAAACCCTGCAATATGAAGGCGATAAAAAGCCTAAGAGACAAGATGTCAATCCCGGTACAACTGGGGGGCGGCATAAGGAACCTGGATACAATAAAGGAATATGTGGATATGGGCATTGACCGGGTTATAATAGGAACCATTGCCTATAAAAATTCTAGCCTGGTAAGGGAGGCATGCAGGGAATTTCCGGGCAGGATTTTGGTGTCCATTGATTCAAGGGACGGTTATGTATCAGTGGAGGGGTGGACCCGGAATACGGACATATCATCCCTGGACCTGGCGCGAAGGTTCGAGGGCATGGGTGTTTCGTCCTTTATCTTCACGGATGTTAAAAGGGATGGTATGAGCAAAGGACCGAATATAGAGGCCATAGGGGTGTTTGCAAGTGGAGTGAGTCTACCGGTCATGGCAGCGGGAGGATTCTCGGATATTAACGATATCAAAAGATTGCTGCCTTTAGAGGAGCACGGAGTGGAGGGTTTGATAATAGGAAGGGCCCTTTATGACGGATCAATCAGGCTGGAAGAGGCTATTGAGATTGAAAGGGGCTAAATTTATTGACATTTTAATCAAAAATAGTTAAAAAAAAAGTTTAAATAATTTTGAGATTTTTATGGGGTTTCAGGAAGATATTGTCAGGGATCTGCAAAGGGCCACAAAGGAAAAAGACATGGCAAGGGTATTTGTGCTAAGGGGCCTGAAGACAGTCATCAAGAATAAGCAGGTTGAGCTTGGCCAGGAACCAGACGACAACCAAATCTACTCTTTAGTAGCCTCTCAGATAAAAAAAGCAAGGAAGCTATAGAAAAATTTTCCCAGGGCCCTCGTCAGGATTTAGTTGATAAGGAGCAAAGAGAAATAGATATATTATCCGGATATCTACCTTCTCAGCTATCCACGGAAGAGATTAAGGGTATAATAAATCAGGCAATAAGCGAGACGTCCGCCAGAGTTTTGAAGGATCTTGGCAAGGTAATGAAGACCGTAATGCCGGAGGTCGCCGGAAGGGCCGACGGAAAGACCGTTAATCAATTGGCCGGGGTGTTGTTGAGTTGAATAAAATCAAATGAACGGTTGCATGTTCAACATGCCGGGATAAATGGTTTAAAATCCCAATTTAACAGCCATTGGTGGAATTTCAACCCGGAACCTTGAGCAGTGAACCGTCCTACCCAGGTGGAATTAAAAACCCATGCTGGAATACTCGCTCAGGGTGCTTGAATACAATCAAGTACTCAATATTTTATCGAATTATGCCGCTTCTCCGTTAGGCCGTTCTCATTGTTTGTCCTTAAAGCCCCTCAAAGAGCCGGAACTTGTGGAGGCCGAGCAGAAATTAGTTTCAGAGATGAAGGAACTGCTTTTAGTAAGGGGTTTTGTTTCCCTTTCGGGCCTAAAAGACCTCGGGCCGCTTCTAAAAAAGTCCTTTAAAAAGGGGTGGCATCTAACACCCAAAGACCTTTTAAGCATTCCTAACCTTATAGCAAATTCCAATAGGGCCAAAAAATGGATCAGATCCGCAAAAGATTTATGCCCTTCCCTTTGGGAAATAGCGGATAAACTACCCGTTCTCGACCAGCTTGCAGGTGAAATAGAAACTGCAATAACAGAGGAGGGAGGCATATCCGATTCAGCGAGCCCGGAAATCGCTTCTGTCAGGTCCCAGAGGGCTGCATTAAGAAGGTCAATAGAGAAAAAGTTAAACGCCCTGCTAAACCGGATTTCTCTTGATGAGGAAAGCCTTATATCTGTCAGGGACGGCCGTTATACTATCTCTGTCAGATCGGAAAAGAAAGGTCATGCAAAGGGGATCATTCATGGCTATTCAAGCACCTATTCCACCTGTTCCATTGAGCCCCTGGAAGTGGTCGAGGATAACAACCGCTTGGTTTATTTGAACGATAAAGAAGAACAGGAAGAAAAAAAGGTTTTAGAAAGGCTTACTGCCCTGGTGTCTGGTTTTTCATACCCCATTCAGGAGTGCCAGGAGATCATGGGCCGGATTGACGGAGTTTTTGCCAGGGCGGAATTCAGCAGGGCCATAAACGGGATTAGTCCGGTATTGTCGGCTGAAAAGATTGTATATCTCTTGGATGCCCTGAATCCAATCCTTATTCATCTTTATATCCAGCGTGATACAGGTGAGAAGAAAAGGGCCATAAGCAGGGCTGTCCCTATAGATGTAAAAATGGATGCAGAAAGGGCAATACTTATTATTTCAGGTCCCAATATGGGCGGGAAGACAGTTGCCTTAAAGACAATCGGTTTGTTGTCGCTTATGTTTCAGTCAGGGCTGCACATCCCCGCAAAAGAGGGCAGCAAGTTAAGTGTTTTTAACCATGTACTGGCGGAGATAGGGGACGATCAGGACATATCGGCAGGGCTGAGCACATTCTCAGCCCGCGTGGAACACCTGAAGGAGATTACAGATCATGCAGGTGAAAATTCCCTGGTAATCCTGGATGAACTCGGGACCGGCACTGACCCTGATGAAGGCTGTGCATTGGCCATGGGGATCCTGGACTATTTGTCTGATAATGGTTCCCTGTGTGCATTATCCACCCATTATCAGAGGTTAAAGACATACGGCCTGGTCAACAAAAAGGTCCAGAATGCATCCGTGGAATTCGACAGTGGAAAGGGAAGACCCGGTTTTAAATTAATAGCCGGAGTCCCCGGGGTAAGTCACGGTATCGAAGTGGCAAGGGACATGGGCATCAGGAGAGATATAATTGAAAGGGCCGATGGTTACCTGGGGAAGAAAAGAAAAAACATGGACTCGGTAATGGAAAATCTTTCCGGGACCATAAAGGAGTTGGAACAGGAAAAGGAGGCTGCAGCCACTGCCAGGCAGGAATATGTTGAGTCCGGGAAAGTGCTGGAAGAGGAAAAATTTAGATTATCCGGAGAGTATAACAGAATATTAAGGGAAAAAGAAAGAGATGCACAAAGGATTTTGCAGGAAGCAAAGAGGGAACTCGGGAACGCCATAGGTTATTTAAAGGAAAAAGGCCCCTTTGCACAGAAGGAGGCCACACAAAGATACAGGAAGGCAAAAGATAACTTGATGGAATGGGTGCAGGGCACTGACAAGAGAGGAGATTCAGTTGCCCCCGGCTCCATTAATATAGGCCAGAGGGTATATCATAAAAAATCAGGGAGAAAGGGTCTGGTGGTTGGTATGGACGAGGATTCCTCCAAGGCCAGGATTATAGTTGGAAATTTGAGGTTAGACGTGGATAAATCCGAGTTGTCGCCCGACCCTGTTGAACCCGGGGAAAAGAGGGATGCCGATAACAAAGGAAAAAACTGGTCCGTGTCAGCCGGTTCCCCTGAAACCGGGGAGTTGAACCTTGTCGGCTATAGGGTTTCGGAGGCCATTCCCCTGGTGGACAGAATAATAGATGATGCACTGGTAAGCGGGAATAATAAGATCAAGATAATTCACGGCATTGGTTCCGGCACCCTGAAGAGGGCCATAAGGAACCACTTAAGCGAGGATTATTGCATGAAGGGCCTTATTTCCGGATACAGAGACGGAAGGGACGGAGGCACCACGGTGGTGGACTTGTAGGTCTTTCGTAATCTTTAAAAAATATGAATTGTGCAAACCAGGTCTTAGAACAGGGCCGCGAAATTAAGGCATTTTACTTAAAACCCAGGTGAAGGAACATTCGTTTTATGGTCCTATCTGACGTCAAAGAACAGGTGAAAAGGGCTGCAGATATAGTGGAGGTTGTCGGGCAATATGTGCAGCTCAGTAAAAGGGGAAGGAATTATATAGGCCTGTGCCCGTTTCATTCCGAAAAAACCCCTTCTTTTACGGTTAACCCGGAAAAGCAGATTTATCATTGCTTCGGATGCGGAAAGGGAGGAGATGTGTTTTCCTTTTGGATGGAGTATCATAACCTGTCATTTTTTCAATCCCTCAAGGATATTGCTGAAAGGTACAATATAGATCTCCCCGGAACCGGCGATTACACCGAAGATAAAAGGAAAGCGGAATTAAAGGAGCTTTTATTTAAGGTAAACGCCGTTGCTGCCGAGTATTATCATAATGTGTTGGTAAAAAGCGCCCAGGGTGGGGGTGCAAGGGAATATCTTTCTGCAAGAAAGCTAGCCGGAGAAACCATTTCGGAATACACTTTGGGATACGCGCCCGGATCGGGGGACGGATTAAGGAAGTACCTTGAGTCCAAAGAGATATCACTCGACACGGGAGAGAAGGCGGGGCTCCTTGTTTCCAGGAAGGACGGAAGCTTCTATGATAGATTTAGAGACAGGATAATATTTCCCATATTCGACCTTAACGGTCAAGCTATAGGTTTTGGCGGCAGGGTGCTGAAGGATTCCCTTCCCAAATACCTAAACACCCCGGAGACGCCTATATATCATAAGGGCAGGACATTATACGGACTTAATTCCGCCTTCGGTCCTATAAGGAAAAATGAGCTGGCGATCATCGTGGAAGGGTATATGGACATGCTGGCCTTAAGACAGCATGGCGTACCCAATGTGATAGCTACCCTGGGCACTGCCCTTACAGAGGAACAGGTAAGGCGGCTGAAGGGCTATACCAGGAATGTGACCGTTTTGTTTGATCCTGACGATGCCGGGCAGAAGGCTGCATTAAGGAGTTTTCCCTTGTTTTTGAATGAGGCGATATCGGCAAAGGTCCTGGTCTTGCCTCGCAAAGAGGATCCGGACAGTTATGTAAACCGATATGGTGCAGAAAGCTTCAAAAAGCTCCTGGAAAAGGCCGTTCCCATATTTGATTTCTATTTGGACCGGGTGTTAAAAACTATGGAGCCCGGTGTAGAGGGAAAGGTAAGGGTCCTGAGAGAGGTATTGCCTGTATTTACTGCGTTGGAACAAGGGGCTACGAGGTCTCTATATGTAAAAAGGTTTTCTGAAAAAACCGGTATAGATGAGTCTGTGGTATTAGACGAGTTGGGAATTCTCGAAAAAAAGGGTGCAAAAACAAGGGAAAATTTTCAACCTGGAGAAAGGCTGGCCCTTGTGCAGGGCACGGAAGGCTATTCATCAGACCGGGATTTTTTGAACCTTTTGATCCACTATCCGGAAAAGATAGCTGAATTTATTGATAAAGACTGGGAATTGATAATCTCTGATCAGATGGCTAAAGAGATTATAACGGAATTAATGAAAAGAGTTACTAATTCCGGAGAATTGAAAGATATTGAGGAATGTACCGACAATCCTGATGCGAAGGCGAGGCTGAGAAAGGCATTAATGTCCAATATTTATACCAAGGAAGAAGCAGGTCAGGCTGTAAAGGAGTTGCAGGATAAGATATACCGAAAAAAACTGTCCCTATCCATCAAGAAAGCATCTGCTGAAGGTGATTTGGAAACCTTGAACCGTCTGATCAAGGAAAAAAATGTTTGATTGTTGTCCGATGAAAAATCCCTGGGGAATCAAAGTGCTTACTGGTAAATGCGGCCGCACATGTTATTAGTCCAAGTTATTAGGTCACAGCGAAAATACGTCATGATTTTCACCCGGATCCATTAAAAATGGGGTAAAGTATTGCAAAAATATTTGTTCGAATTTATAACCCCGGGGTAAAAGTGGTGGATGGTTTAAACCCGGATTGTGCAGTAGACATCGTAGCAAGGTTTTCCAGGCCGCAGTAGTTGGCTATTGCACAATCCGGGCTAAAGACGAGGCAATAGAAATTTTTGGTTTTTAGGCCAAAGGCATTTAATTCCTTCACAGAGGAGGTATGGATGGCAAAGAATGATGACGAGATCAACTTGAAGAGGTTGGTTAATATCGGCAGAAATAAAGGCTATATAACATATAAGGAACTGAACGAGGATTTGTCCGATGAAATTATTTCATCGGAAGAGATCGATGATCTGCTGCAGATGTTCGAGGATTTAAATATCAAGGTTGTAAATGAACCCTCAACTGGAAAGCCGGAGAAAAACAAAGAAGCACCTCCCAGCGAGAAGGACAACCAGGATACAAAGGAGGCATTTACCGCCTTGGAGGAAGATTTATCCACAAAGACTTACGACCCTGTAAAGATGTATCTGAAGGAGATGGGGCTTATATCTCTTCTCAGCAGAGAAGGAGAGGTGGAAATAGCAAAAAGGATAGAAGCAGGCGAAGAGCAGGTGCTGGCTGCGTTGATCAGATGCAGGTTAGGTGTAGAATATATATCAGAACTGGGAGAGGAGCTAGAGAAAGGAAACTTAAAGGTCAGGGACATAGTTAATGATATTGAGGATGAATATAATTTGCACCAGATAGGAAAGAGGAGGGATTTTCTACTCTCTCTTATCGGTGACGTGAAGATTCTGGATGAGGAAATATGTGCCTTGAATAAAAAATTGAAGAGTACCGACCAACCTGAGGAAATAAAAGCGATACAGGAGGAAATCAAGGAAACCCGGAAAAAAATTTTTGAGATGATGAGATCTTTTAAACTTGAAAAATCTCATGTGCAGAAGATGGTGAATAGATTTAAAGGAACTTATGATGCATTAAAGGAGTCTGAGAAGACCTTGGCTGATTGCCTGGTAAGGGTAGGCGGAAGGTCCCTCTCCCATATAGAAGGATGCATGGAGGAATTAGAGGCGAGCAAGGAAGGCGGCGATAAGGTGAAGATGCTGAATCTTCCGATATACGAGGTCTTGTATATAATCGAGAAGATAAAAAAGGCCAGGGCCTCCATGGAGGATATAGAAAATAAAGTTACTGTGCCGTTGGGCGAATTCAGGGGAATAGACCAACAGATAGTCAAGGGACTTGTTAAGGCGGAGTCGGCAAAGGCGGAGCTGATTAAGGCCAACCTTAGACTCGTGGTAAGTATTGCAAAGAAATATACGAACAGGGGCCTGCAATTTCTTGATCTCATCCAGGAGGGCAATATCGGATTGATGAAGGCAGTGGATAAATTTGAATACCAGAGAGGATATAAGTTCAGCACCTACGCAACCTGGTGGATAAGGCAGGCAATAACAAGGGCGATAGCGGATCAGGCCAGAACCATAAGGATACCTGTTCATATGATAGAGACTATAAACAAGTTAATAAAGATTTCCCGAAGCCTGGTTCAGGAATACGGAAGAGAGCCAAATCCTGAGGAGATTGCAGAAAAAATGGGCTTCCCCCTGGAAAAGGTTAGGAAAGTTTTAAAGATAGCCAAGGAGCCTATTTCCCTGGAGACGCCGATCGGGGAGGAAGAAGACAGCCACTTAGGGGATTTTATTGAGGATAAGAAGGTAATGTCGCCGATGGAGGCGGTTACCAAATCCGACCTGGGTGAACAAACCAGGAAATTGATGACCACCCTTACCCCCAGGGAGGAGAAAGTGCTGAGAAAAAGATTCGGGGTGGGGGAAAAGGCGGATCATACCCTCGAAGAGGTGGGCAAAGAGTTCAGCGTCACAAGAGAGCGGATAAGACAGATAGAGGCAAAGGCCCTGAGGAAGCTGAGGCATCCGAAAAGAAGGAGATTGCTGGAAACATTTACGGAGTATTAATTATCCTCTTGACATGCCGAGGTTAATGCGGTTAATTAAATCCAAAATGGGCCCATAGCTCAGTTGGAAGAGCCACCGGCTCATAACCGGTAGGTCCCTGGTTCGAGGCCAGGTGGGCCCATCAATAATTTTAAGGTTTTTTGTAACACGGGACTGTTACAAGCAGAGAAATTCATGACACTTTACCTGGTTGTGGCCGGGGTTCATCGAAAGAGGTGCTAAGGTATCACTGCAGGGTAAATACTCAAAGGGTAAATACCAAACTTAGAGGGGGCGCTTCCGGATTAAAAGGCGCCCCCTTGTTTTGAAAGGTAAGTAATACCTAAAGGTAAAAAATTGGATGATAAGCATAAGTTAATATTATCAATACAGTCAATCGATTCACGTATCGGTGAGATAAAAAGAAAAAAAGAGCGCATACCTGTGGAAACGGAAAAACTCAGGGATGAGTTAAAACTTTTAAAAAAAGCAATGGATCAGGATTTGTCCAATCTGGAGGAATTGAAGGAAAACAGAAGAAGGTTGGAGAAGGAGCTGGAGGAGATAGAGATTAAGTTTAAAAAAAGTAAACTAAAACTGGATGAGGTTAAGTCCAACAAGGAATACCAGGCGGTGTTGAAGGAGATTGAAGAATTAAAAGAGGTGAATTACCAAAAGGAAGAAGAGATAATAAATTTGATGGAGGAAATGGAGATCCGAGAAAAGGAATGTGAAGCCGATAATGTTAAATGGGAAGATGCTCAAAGGAAATTAGAGAAGAAGGAGAAGGAAGCCTTAAATAAACTAAAGGAATTTGATGAAGAAGTACAGTCTCTTATCCGAAAAAGGGAAGAGCTTGTCCAAGACGTTGATAAAGAACTTTTTAGGAAATACGAGGCCTTAAGGGCTAATATAAGTGCCCCGGTAGTGGCTCCTGTAACGGATGGAGTTTGCCAGGGTTGTCACTTAGGGATTCCACCCCAGCAGCACAACGAACTGATGAAAGAAGACTCCGTCCAGGTTTGTCCGCATTGTGCAAGGCTTATATATTGCAGAGAAGAACAGGCGGTAACCCGCAACGAATAGTCCGACCTATTTTTTTCCAGGTAATTGAAACTATATTTACTAATATTAAGAGTGGCTATAATAATTGTTTTTTTAGGCCTGATACCAGGGGTGGATTTAAAATAAAAAAGTAGTTATAATAGGCAAAAATTCACCGAGGATGTCAGAGCAGGACAAATGGCCGCCGCTCATAAGGGCGGAGGAAAGTCCGGGCCCCACAGGGCTGGGTGCTCCGTAACACGGAGTCCTGGCAACAGGAAGGAAAGTGCCGCAGAAAATATACCGCCCTTAAGGTGCAAATCTTTTGGGTAAGGGTGAAAAGGTGAGGTAAGGGCTCACCGCTCTGATGGCGACATTGGAGGCTTGGTAAACCCCACCCGGGGCAAGACCGAATAGAGGGGAGCTTGAAGGTGGCCCGCCTGATTCCCCAGGGTAGGTCGCTAGAACCCGTTGGCAACATCGGGTCCAGATGAATGGCCGTTGTCCCTTAAAAGATGGCTTTTACGGGAAACAGAACCCGGCTTATGGACTGCTCTGACATCCGCCTCTTATAAGGGGAGAATATATGTTTGTTGTGTCCAATTTTTTGGTAGGTATCGCAAAGGTATTGAACATAGGATTGACAATATATATGTGGATCATTATCGGAAGAGCCGTAATCTCCTGGGTGAATCCCGATCCTTATAATCCTGTTGTGAGATTTTTATACAATACTACCGAGCCTGTTTTATACAACATAAGAAGGAGGCTGCCTTTGGATTTTGCCGGGTTTGATTTTTCCCCGATTGTAGTTATACTTGCCATTATATTCATTAAATCCTTTGTTGTAGAAACCCTTTTTCAGCTGGCAGTACAAATGGGATAGCCCCTGATCGAACATGGTGGACAATAAATCCCGGACAAAGCAAAGCACTTTAAAAATAAAGTTATCGCCCCGTTCATCCAAAAATGAGATATCCGGTTTTGAGGGGGATATTCTAAGGGTAAGGGTAAAATCGCCGCCTGTTGAGGGCAAGGCGAATCGGGATTTGGTAAATCTTTTGGCGAAGCGCTTGGGGATACCCAAAGGTGCAGTAGAGATTGTGTCCGGTCATAAGTCCAAGCTAAAGACCATAAGATTAAAGGGCGTTAATCCGGCTGAGGCACATGAACACCTTCAGGCCTGAAAAATAATTTTTCCCTTAAACAAGGAATAAAAAAATATGAGTTGTGCAGGTCTCCCCTGCAGAGGTTGAGAGGTGCCTATGAAAGCTTTTTTCGGAAAGAGGATTGTAGTAGGTGTAACAGGTAGCATAGCTGCCTACAAGGCGGCTGAACTGGTAAGGGGCCTAAGGAAGGCCGGCGCCACGGTAAGAGTGGTTATGACGAAAAATGCCAGCTGGTTTGTAAATCCCCTGACGTTCGAGGTGCTTTCCGGCAACGAGGTAGTTTCCGATATGTTTTCCAGTGCCGGTACCACCATTGATCATATATCATTGGGACAGCAAAGCGATTTGATTGTAATCGCACCTGCCACGGCGAATATAATTGCAAAAATAGCCCATGGCCTTGGGGATGATTTTCTGTCCACACTTATCCTGGCTTCCACTGCAAACGCACTTATTTGTCCTGCCATGAATGACAAGATGTATTCCAACATTGCAGTTCAATCCAATGTTTCCATCCTGAAAGAAAAGGGGTTCACTGTAATGGAGCCCGGGGAGGGGGAACTCGCCTCTGAAGGTGAAAGGGGTACAGGACGTCTTCCGGAGCCCCCGCTTATTTTGGATAGGATAGAGGACATGCTTTCAAAAAAGGATTTTAGAGGATTAAGGGCAATGGTGACCGCAGGGCCGACCATGGAGTTTATGGATCCGGTCAGGTTGATTACCAACAGGTCCAGTGGTAAGATGGGCTATGCGCTGGCAGAGGCAGCGAAAAAAAGAGGAGCGGAGGTTATACTGGTAACAGGCCCTGTATACATAAACCCTCCTGAGGGGGTAAAGGTGATCAGGGTTATAACTGCCGAAGAGATGAAGCAGGCGGTATTAGATAATTTTAGGGACATGGATCTGGTTATGAAGGCTGCGGCGGTGTGTGACTACAGGCCTGTTAAAGCCTTCAGGGAAAAGGAAAAGAAGGAGAATAGACCTGTTAGTATAGAGCTGGTGCCTACTTCGGATATATTGGCTGAAATGGGAAGGGATAAAGGGGGTGTTACCCTGGTGGGTTTTGCCGCTGAAACAAAGGATCATTTGGCGAATGGAATGGACAAGATAAGGAAAAAGAACCTGGACATGATTGTGGTCAATGACGTATCCGGGCAGGACAGGGGATTCGGGGTGGACACCAACGAGGTCTGGATAATAGATAGAAACGGCACCGAGGAGAAGGTTCCCTTGAGTACAAAGAGAGAGGTGGCTGATAGAATACTGAACAGGATCAGGGATTTAAGGAATGGGTGACACGAGAAAAGAGCTGGCTTATTTAACGGGACATATTAAAATACACCTGTTGCATGCACAGGAGATTGGTCTGGAACCACCCCTTCTTGCGGAGCGATGCATGGACTACCTGAACAAAGGACTACAGGAAGAGGCCCAGGTTGGTGATAAGGACCTTTCATTCGACACTCTTAATGAACTGAAAGATTTTATTGGTAATTGCAATCGGTGCAAACTTAGCAGGGAAAGAAAAAATATCGTATTCGGGGAGGGAGACCCTAATGCCAGGCTCGTATTTGTCGGGGAGGCGCCGGGCATGGAAGAAGACCTTACTGGAAAACCATTTGTAGGCGCCGCGGGCAGGCTTTTAACCGATATAATAAGGTCAATGGGACTCACCAGGGACAGGGTGTATATATGTAATGTAGTGAAATGCCGACCACCCCGGAACCGGGATCCTGAACCGGATGAGGTGAATTCATGCATTCCCTTTTTAAGGGCCCAGATATCTATAATAAGGCCGGAGGTGATTTGCACGCTCGGAAGGATATCCTCGCAAAACCTTATATCCAGGGATTTTCGCATAATGAGAAGCAGGGGGCAGTGGCATTCCTATATGGGCATACCTTTGCTGCCAACTTATCATCCGGCATATCTATTGAGATATTCTCAGGCCAAGAGGGAGGCTTGGAAAGACATACAGAATATAATGGACAGGCTTGGACTTGAGGATCCCAGGAGGTCAAAAAATCGAAGGGATGAATAAAAAGATATTCTTTTTTTTCATGATCGCCGCGCTTTGCCTGCTGATCCCTGTACAGGCAGCTGCGCAAGGTGATGGCAAGGCACTGGTAATCCGGCTTGAAGGACCCATAAACCCCGGGACCGCTCAGTTTGTAGCAAGGGGCCTTGAGAAAGCCGGAAAAGCGGACTACAGACTGGTGGTCATAAAAATGGATACTCCGGGGGGACTGGCCTCTTCCATGAGAAGCATAGTGAAGGGCATACTCAATTCCAGGGTACCGGTAGTGGTTTATGTTGCCCCAAGGGGAGCCAGGGCGGCATCTGCAGGTGTAATGATTACCATATCCGCCCACGTGGCTGCAATGGCCCCCCAGACGAATATAGGGGCTGCCCACCCGGTAAGCGCGGATGGCAAGGCAATCAACAAGACCATGTCCGAAAAGGTGGTTAACGATATGGTCGCCTATGCCAGTGGCATTGCAAAGGACAGGGGAAGAAACGAGGAATGGGTTGAAAAGGCCATCAGAGAGAGTGTCAGCATAACAGCGGAGACGGCCCTAAAGGAAAATGTAATTGACGTTATGGCCGGCGACATCGACGCCCTTTTGGACAAATTGGACGGCAGAGAGGTATTGCTGGAAATGGGCAAGGTAATACTGAAGACCGAGAGCCTGGACCTGGAATATTTTACCCCTGGATGGAGGGATAAAATACTGCAGACCATAAGCAACCCGAATATTGCCTATATACTCATGATGATCGGGATGGCGGGAATTTATTTTGAATTGGCCCAACCGGGTGCCGTATTACCCGGTGTAATAGGCGCCGTATCCCTGGTGCTGGCCTTTTTCGCATTCCAGACCCTGCCTGTAAATTACGCAGGGCTCATACTCATTATTCTTGCCATTATATTTTTTATAGCGGAAATAAAGATTGCAAGTTACGGTCTTCTGTCCCTGGCCGGGCTTATCTCCTTGACACTGGGCTCCATTATGCTTTTCGAGGACGTGGGGGTATCACTTAAGCTTATGATGCCCACTATTATACTGGTGGGAGGGTTTTTTACTACCATTGCCTATCTGGCCTTCAGGGCCTACAGAAGCACGCCAAAAGGCGGGATGGACGGCATAATCGGGAAAACCGGAGAGGTGGTTGAGGATATAGACCCCTTGGGACTTATATTTGTTCGTGGTGAATACTGGAAGGCAAGCAGTTCAGAACCCCTTGAAAAAGGGGAAAAGGTCAAAGTAATAGGATCCAAAGGCCTTGAATTAAGGGTGGAAAAAGAGGCGAAGAAACAAAGGAATACCGATGCCAAGCAAAGAGCAGGGGCCGGTGGCTGAAAAAATAATAAGAGAAATTTTAGCAATAGGGAGGCTGGCATGTTTTACATACTTGCAATAATATTGGTTATAATCTTTTTAAGCTCTGCCATAAAGATCCTCAGGGAATATGAAAGGGGAGTTATCTTTCGCCTGGGAAGGGTAATAAAGACCAAGGGACCCGGGTTGATAATCATTATTCCCATAGTGGATAAGCTGCTCAAGGTGAGCCTCCGGCTCGTGGCCATGGACGTGCCCTCACAGGATGTCATTACCAGGGATAATGTCACGATAAAGGTAAATGCGGTTATATACTTTCGGGTTATGGAGCCCAACAATGCGATTGTCGAGGTGGAAAATTACCTTTTTGCCACCTCGCAGCTTGCCCAGACCACACTCAGGAGCGTGTGCGGCCAGGTGGAACTGGATGAGCTTTTGTCGGAGAGGGATAAGATAAACTCCAGGATACAGTCCATACTGGATATGCACACGGATCCATGGGGCATAAAGGTATCCAATGTGGAGGTGAAGCATATAGACCTCCCCCAGGAGATGCACAGGGCAATGGCCAGGCAGGCTGAGGCGGAAAGGGACAGAAGGGCAAAGGTTATTAATGCGGAAGGGGAGTTCCAGGCTGCAGCCAAGCTGGCGGACGCAGCTGCCAGGATACAAGGTTTTCCCTACGCCCTTCAGTTAAGGTACCTTCAGACCCTTAGAGAGGTGGCAGCGGAAAATAATTCAACCACCCTGTTCCCCATTCCAATTGATTTGTTTAAGCCCTTTTTCAAGAAAGAACAGTCGTGACTCTTTAACTTTTTTCAGGGATTTTAAAGTAAGGAGAGTCAGACCAGCCGTGGGTTAAACAGGAATTAAAAACGGTTAGAAAATATTGCGATAGGAGGCTTATATGACAGCAGAGAAAAAGCAGCAAGGCGAGAAAAAGGATTTAGACCGTATGACCGTTAAAGAGTTGAGGGAAGTAGCCGCTAACGAGATGGATTTGGTCGGTGTTCATACAATGAAGAAGGCGGAATTATTATCCGCTATAAAGGAGGCAAAGGGAATAAAAGTAGAGAAGGCCCCGAAGAAGAAGGCAGAGAAAAAAGCCGTAACCGTCAGCCAGTTGAAGGCGAGGATTTTAGAGCTCAAGGCAGAGAAAGCCGAGTCAAGAAAGGCAGGTGACGAAAAACGTGTTGCTATTCTCAGAAGAAGAATAAACCGGGCAAAGAAGAGGACAAGAAAGATAACCGGTGCCTGATTTCACTGATTAAAAAGCAGTCTGCAAAGGCATTTATTCACCTAGCTTAATTGTTCTGCCTTCCTCCATTAACATTAATTAAATATTTTCCGTCAAAACATGACATTATTTGTCATCAGAAAAACACCACCATCTTTAAGGCAATGGTTGTTATTTAAAGGTTTAAAGGAATGGCCCTGTTTTTCAGATTTATTGATAGAATCTTTATTACCAAAAGGAATCAGAACTTTCTAAAGGGGTGCCCATTTCCTCCAGGCAATATCTATAGGTTTGGCAGCATGTGCCCTCATATTCGGGCTTTAGAGAACTTTTTCAAAGAATTAAAGACCCCCGGGGGTAAACCCCGAATATTTCGGGCACTGCCGGGGCCTGTGGTTTTTCTTCAATACACAGGTTCCAGGTTCCATGTTCACAGTTCAAGGTTAAAAAACACATTATCCCCTTTTATAAATATTCCGGCTAATTGCAACCAGGGAGTTTGGAGGTGTCTCTTGCGCTTTTTTAAAAAATATTTAACAACCCCCCAACCCGGAAAAAGATGGGGGTGCTTTTCTTAAGTGACTGGTGTGAAGGCCGCTGTTCTTTTCGTGACTTACCAGATACTGGTTTCTCGTTTCTGGTTCCTGGATGCTGGCTTTAAAAGCCCCTTCTTTTTGTCTTTCCAGCATCGAGCGACCAGCGACCAGCGACCAGCAAAAAGACCAGCCCTGGAGACCCGGAACAGAAGAAAAGCACCACCATCTTTAGGGAATACGAGTTATGTAAAGGTCTCAACCTATGGAGATGAGCTAAATAATGGCCCACAAGCACGGTAAAGATTTTTTCGCCGGGGTAACCGCGATTATTCCAGCCGGAGGTACGGGGTCCAGGATGGGGGGAGCCAGGGCAAAGCAATTTATGGAAATCGGTGGAAAGTCCATATTGGCCATGACCCTGGGACATTTTCAGGAATGCGACCTTGTAGACCGGATAGTGGCAGTAGTCCCGGAACAGGATGTAGAATATCGCCGCAATGAGATAGTCGGCAGATACGGGCTCGGCAAGGTAAGCCTGGTGGTTCCCGGAGGGCAAACAAGGCAGGATTCTGTAAGAAAAGGGCTTGTGGCTCTGAGCGGTTCGACCGGTTTGGTTATAATACATGACGGGGTCAGGCCCCTGGTAAAAGATGATCTTATTAAAAGAACAATCGAGGCTGGCCGGGAATTCAGGGCGGTATCCACCGGCTTGCCAGTAAAGGATACAGTGAAGGAAGTAAATGATAAAAATATGGTTGCAAGATCCCTTGACAGAGGCACTTTGTGGTTGGTCCAGACACCGCAGATATTCAGATACAAGGATATATACATGGCCCACAAAAAGGCACTTGAAGGTGGCTGGAAGGAGGCCACGGACGACGCCTCCCTTGTTGAGAAGGCCGGTATACCGGTAAAGATGATAATGGGAGAAGAGGAAAACATAAAGATAACAACCCCTTATGACCTGAAGTTGGCGCGGTTCCTGGCTTCCAAATGACATGAAGAATATTATTCAAATCGGTACAAGGGGAAGCCCCCTGGCCCTTGCGCAGACAAGATGGGTTGTCGACCTGATCAATGAGAGGCATCCGGATATCAGGGTAAATTTGATAAAGATCAAGACCACAGGTGACAGGGTTCTCGATACCCCCTTGGCTGATATAGGGGGAAAGGGTTTGTTCGTTAAGGAGATAGAGGAGGCCCTTATAAGTGGGGAAATAGATGTTGCCGTACACAGCATGAAGGATTTACCAGGGGAATTGCCCGAAGGACTGTACATCGGCATAATCCCTGAGAGGGAGGATTCCCGTGATGTCATGATATCCCAAAATGGGTTATCATTTAAAGGGCTTCCAGGGCGATCATCCATCGGCACCAGCAGCATGAGACGTTCCTCCCAGATACTCCGGCACAGGCCGGATTTGAAAATTGTTCCCCTAAGGGGCAATCTGGATACAAGGATCAAAAAGCTGGACGCCGAAAATTTTCAGGCGGTGGTGGTCGCGGCAGCCGGTTTAAATAGATTGGGGATTTATGACCGGAGGGTCCGGGTTTTGCCCATAGAGCTTATGCTACCCGCAATAGGACAGGGGGCACTTGCGCTTGAGCTGAGGAAGCAAGACAAGGCAACAGCGGATATATTAAGGTTTTTGGATCATTATCCAACAAGGGTAGCGGTTGAGGCGGAAAGGGGTTTTCTGCGGAAGCTGCAAGCAGGCTGTCAGCTGCCCGTTGCCGCCCACGCGGCGTTTAAAGGGAGCCTGATTGAAATGAGTGGCATGGTGGCCTCTCCGGACGGGAAGGAATTTTATCTGGATGTGATCGAGGGCAAACCGGAGAGCTCGGGGCAACTCGGTGCTGCTCTGGCAGACAGGCTTTTAGAGGCCGGGGCCAAAAAGGTTCTGGACGAGGTATATAAAACGGATCTGCATCCTTAGGAAAAAGGAGGAAAATGAAGTATAGATCAAAGGGGATGGTTTACCTTGTAGGTGCAGGCCCGGGTGATCCGGATTTGATTACTGCAAAGGGAACGGCATGCCTTAAGGCAGCCGATGTGATAGTTTATGACCATCTGGTGGATGAGTCCCTTTTGTCCTTAAGCGAAGGAGATGCTGAGATAATATATGTAGGCAAGATAAGCGGCGAACACACCATGAGCCAGGAAGATATCAATAAGCTGCTTATCAGAAAGGCGATGGAAGGCTTGACCGTGGCCAGATTAAAGGGGGGTGATCCCTTTATCTTCGGGAGGGGCGGGGAGGAAGCGCTTGAACTTTCAAAGGCAGGAATTAAGTTCGAAATAGTACCGGGGGTTACATCCGCTGTTGCGGTTCCGGCCTATGCGGGTATTCCCTTGACCCACAGGAACTTTTCGTCAAACGTATGCATGGTGACAGGTCATGAAGATCCTTTTAAACAGGACTCTGCCGTTAACTGGGAGACACTGGCAAGGGATTCGGGTACTCTGGTCTTTCTCATGGGCATCGGCAAGTTGGATAAGATAGCCGCTATATTGACGGAAAAGGGGAGGCCCCTTGATTCCCCGGTTGCAGTTATAGAAAACGGCACCATGCCTACCCAGAGGACAATAACCGGAACCCTTAATGATATAGCCGACAGGGTAAAAGAGGCCGGCCTTAAGCCCCCCGGCGTTATAGTTGTCGGTGAGGTGGCGAACCTCAGAGGGTATATCAATTGGTTTGAATCAAAGCCCCTGTTCGGAAAAAGGATTTTGGTTACAAGGCCGAGAGACCAGGCCCGGGATTTCATAAGGCAATTATCCGAGCTGGGGGCCCAGTGCATACCTTTTCCCACCATAGAGGCAGTACCTCCACCGAGCTGGAGGGAATTGGACAGGGCTATTGAAAACATTTCCGGTTATGACTGGATACTCTTTACCAGTGTTAACGGGGTAAAGTACTTTTTTAACAGGCTGGAAAACGCAAAAAAGGATGCCAGGCATCTTAACGGCATAAGTATAGGGGCGATAGGACCAAAAACAGCGGAGGTTCTCATATACAGAGGGATCAGGCCTGATCTGGTACCCAGGGATTATTGGTCGGAAAGGCTTGTGGAGGAACTGGACAGATACAATGTCAAGGGAAAGCGGTTTCTTCTTCCCAGGCCTGTTGCGGCCAGGGATTATATACCCCGGGAGTTGAGGGATATGGGTGCTGTGGTGGATATTGCGGAGGCCTACAGGACTGTACAGCCTGAACTCGGTCAGGATATGATAAATGAGTTGAATACACGGGCGAATGTGGATATGATAACCTTTACCAGCCCTTCCACTGTCTCCAATTTATTGAACATTTTCAGGGAAAAGGCGAGCCTAAATAAGATTTCAGGGGCGGATATCGCTTGCATCGGGCCGGTCACCGCCCAGAAGGCGACCGATTCAGGGCTTAAAGTTAGTTTAATATCCAGGGAATATAACATTGGAGGCCTTGCAAGGGCCATTGCCGAATTTTACGATAATCGATCCGGTGCTTCCTAATGATTGTTTAATCCCCAAACCTCTCTGGATGCCCATATTACCCTGTCCGAGATGTGAGCAGCGCATACTAGGAGACCGTAAGGGTTTTCCACGTCTCCTGAGGTTCTGGCATAGTTTATCTTTTCCCCGGTGCCGGAAAGGAGCACACCTCCAGCTTCCGAGGCAATGATATCGCAGGCACAAGTATCCCAGAGCTTTGTCCCCCTTGCGGGGTGTACGTACATGTCCGCCCTTCCGCTGATAACCATGGCTACCTTCCTTCCCACGCTGCCCGAGGGAATCTCTTTCTTTATGTTCAGCAATCTTATAAGATTGTCCGTTTTTGAATCCCTGTGGGAACGGCTGATTGCTATACGCAGGTTATTCGAATCCACCTTATCCGGGAATTTTAATCTCTCCCCGGCAATACCCTGGAATGTATTTTCTCTGTAAGCACCGAGTCCCTTACATGCATAGATCTCCAAACCGGTGGCAGGCTCGATTACTACGCCGACCACAGGTTGGCCCAGATGGGTCAGCCCTACCATGGTGACAAATTCGTCGTTGGCCTTTATAAAATCCCTTGTACCGTCAAGGGGGTCAATCATCCAGGCCCATTCCGATCCCGTTACATCCCATGTTCCCGGGTCTTCCTCTGTTAAAATTACATGCTCGGGGAGATATTTTGTTATGGTGTTGATAATAACACGGTTTGCGGCCATATCCGCTGAAGTAACGGGGTCATCCTTTCCCTTATCTTTTATCCCGATATCCCCGTTTGAGAGGTAGTGTACATATATATCCTTTATGGCTTCGGTGCCTGCCCGCGCCGCTTTTCTGGCAATATCCAGTAGTTGCTCTAATTCTTTATTCATTGTTACCTTTCTTTTTATCCGAAGGATTATTAAAATCAGTTGACAAAAATCGTGTCCAAGGTTAATTTCTTTTGCAGCAGATATCAAGCTATTTTTAGCCGAAGTGGCGGAATTGGTAGACGCGCTAGGTTCAGGACTTAGTGGGTGTATGCCCGTGCGGGTTCAACTCCCGCCTTCGGCACCATAATGATTTCGAGGGGTTAGCTCAATAGGGGCTAACCCCTTTTTCTTCCCAGATGGGGTATGGTCAACGTTTTGGTCAACACTTTCCAGATAACGCTGTAACTGATCAATGGCTTGCCTCTTATCTTCATCATCCACCGTGTTATATCGGTCAAACATCTCCCTGGTGGAATGACCCGTGATTTCCATAATGACCGATTCAGCCACCCCTGCCATTCGCATATTTGTATTGAATGTATGCCTCAGGTCATGGAACACGAACCCGTCTTTTACAAAACGCCCGTAAGGTATCCCTGCTTTCTTGCACGCAACAAGACCAGTGTATTTGTAGGATGCGCAGATACCGATCTCAATCAAATCTTTTGCTTTGAGCAAGAACGTACCGTGGCCAGGGACAACACGGTGCGATATCAAAACAGGCTCCTTCAGATCGACAAACAACCAGGTGCGGCCACCTGTGCAGGCTGGCATGTCCTTGTTCGAAAGCACCTTGATTGAAGTCTTTCTATCTGGAAAGGACCCCGTTTGTTGGGCCAATTTGAAGAGGATGGTACCCCAGCCTCCCAGCGAAATGCCGCGTGAGGCTGGGGAGCGCGCCGCCCTTTGGGGCCTCGACGGGCCCCTGGGACGACGCTTGGATACAGGCAACCCCTCATTGGGGCGAAACAGCAAACCTACTTAACCGGACATTTCAAATGCTAAAATGACTGGACATCTTGACGTGCTAATAACAGAGGGCAATCAAACGATTTGATTTTTCATGGGATCTCTGGCAGAATTGAAAAATCAGATAGGTCTCCTC
>CAZZPR010000009.1:0-57785 GCA_964655655.1 uncultured Desulfobacteraceae bacterium
CCCTGTTCTAAATCTATTCCCCTGCCCCGGGCTTCGCCTGGGGCACTGCAAGGGTCTTCCTAAATTTCCTTAGCAAGTTTTCATTAAAAATGGGAAAGGCTCATTGCCCTTCTTTGTATGCCTGGACTATCTTTCTGATAATCCCCGTGGTCGAGGAACCGGAAACAAAAGAAACCCTCTTGACCTCTCCTCCTGACTCCCTTACGAACTCAGCGCCAACTATGTCCTTTTCTGCCCAGTCCCCTCCTTTCACTAAAACGTGTGGTCGAATATATTCAATTAAAGACCCTGGATCAGTCTCGTCAAATATAACAACACCGTTTACAAAGCAAAGGGCAGCAAGCAATTCAGCCCTGTCTTTCTGGGCAACCAATGGTCGGCCCCTGCCTTTTACCTTTTTCACTGAACTGTCACTATTAAGGCCGACCACGAGATAGTCTCCGTATTTTCTGGCCTGGTCAAGATAACGTATATGTCCTTTGTGCAATATATCAAAACAGCCGTTGGTAAAGACTACTTTTTTTCCCTCTCTTTTTGCCTTATCAGTCTCCTCCTTAATTTGCTTCTTTCCCATTATTTTGGAGACGTATTCTTCCATTCTTCATATCTCTTTAAAAACCCCTCGGCCATCTTTTCCTGATCAACGCCCAACAATTTTGCGTATGCCTTTAGAAATCCTTTTAAATATACTATTTCCGGCAGCACATCAAAATTCTCGTCTTCAATACACTCTAAGATCCGCCTGGGAATATTGGTCTTCCTGTATACCTCTTCCAGCCCTATCCCCTTTTCGCTTCTAACCTTTTGTATCTCCTTCCCGGTTACGTAGGTGAGCTTTTCAAAAAGATAGGTTTCCCTTGAGCCGTGCCGCTCGTTGTTTCCCTCCTCCTCTTTGTCTTTCTTTATCAGATCCTCTGTTTTTACCTCCCTCAACCTTGTTTTAGGTTCTTCCACAAAATCCAAATCCTGGACGGAATATTCTCCACTTTTAATTAAGCTCTTATTATATTTTCTCCTTGCTTCCTCATTGGTTAAAGTCTTATAGGCTTCAAACAACCTTTCGAGAAGCTCTTCCCTTTCCTCCGGACCCACCAGACAATAGGTGGCTACTGATTCCTCGGAATATATCCTCATTGTATCTTCATAGGCATCTTTTATCTCTTCGTGGGAGGCCCTGGGAGAAACACCAAGCAATTCATAATAATTTTGCTCTATCAGTCTCTTCATCTTCCTTTGTGCATCTAATCCCCGGAAAAATTTAACCCTAACTGTTGGGCGGGCATTATCTTCCAGCTGATTTCGGAAATCTCCATAAACAGCCTGGAGTGAGGATAATACATTGTGACAGGCCTTTTCCTCCATAAGCCCTTCCTCAGGTTGCCAGCATAGCTCACGGTGCCCAAAAAATCAATCGGTATGCCAAGGTATTTTCTGATGGCTAGGGTCATCTTCCTGCCCAAGTCTCTGTCTTCTGCCGAATCTGACTGGTTAACAATCAAATGCATTTCCAGTCTTTTTATAAACATTTTTATGTCTTCAGCCAGCCCTGCATCCACCCGTTGAATTGTATCCAAAAGATCAAATATAGATGTAAATTTTTGTCCGCCCCGGTCCCTTATTCCCTGATCTATCAATTTCTTTACTGTTTCCTGGCCCATTGCATTTCTCAAGTACCTAAAAACAGCCGCCTTGATAAATCTGTAGGTGTTCTCAATTGATGTGGGTTCGGGCGTGGTTACCAGGATTCCTCTCCGGGATATCAAAAAAAAATCAAGCATGTTGAATGAGGTGCCCGGCCCCAAGTCTATTAAAACGTAATCATAGTCCAGTTTTTTTATATTGTTCAAAATCTTTAATTTTTGCCCGTGGGATAGATTTGCCACACCGATCATATCCCTTGCCCCGGAAATCAGCTTTAGGTTATTTATTCTTGTCTCTGTTGTCGCACCGTTGATTGAAACATTTTTTTTGGCTATAAAGTCCGACAGCCCGATTTTCGGTGTATCTAGACCTAACAGGGTATGCAGGTTCGCTGTCCCTAAGTCTCCATCTATCAAAAGCACCTTGCTCCCTCTCTCCGCCAGACATACTCCTATGCATGCTGCAATCAAGCTCTTGCCCGTACCCCCTTTGCCTCCACCGATGGACAATATCTCGGTTCTGGTTCTTTCTTTTTTTGATCGGGTCTCCTCTCCTGCCACCTTCCCCCCAAAAATGAAAAAGTGTCCCTCTTCTCACTGAAGCCCTTAAACGACTTCTAAGTTATCAATTAATAAAATTTATTTCAACTTTTTACATCTCTGCGGCAGAACGTTCTTTTTTCTTTCTCGAAAATGCCTTAAGGTCAACTTTTTTGGTTCGGAACGCCGCTCTTTGAGTTAGAGACGAAAGGCCTTTTAGGGAGGAAAATATGGGCTGCGGCTTTTGCATAAGCCGGGAAAAACCGGTTGGAGG
This sequence comes from uncultured Desulfobacteraceae bacterium, assembly GCA_964655655.1. GTDB lineage: Bacteria > Desulfobacterota > DSM-4660 > Desulfatiglandales > B25-G16 > CAZZPR01. The sequence goes on from CAZZPR010000009.1 coordinate 2,455, forward strand.
TCACGGAATGCAAAGGGTTAAGGTTCTGCTACGCAAATATCAATAATATACAAAGGATTCCGTAGTCCTGGCAAGGGTAATGCAGGAAACGGATGCAGCCCCCGCCCTTTTTAGTGTCTTTGTGCACTCATTCAACGTTTGCCCTGTCGTAAATACGTCATCCACCAATATTATGTTTCTGTCCCTTACAGCTTCCGGCTTTTTCAGGGAAAAGGCGCCCTTCACGTTCCTTCTTCGTTCCTCTTTTTTTAAGCCCGTCTGGGTTGTGGTATTTTTCTCTCTTGCTAACGATTTATAATTCAAATGAAGGCCGGAACAAGAGGCGACTTTCCTGGCCAGCAAAAGGCTTTGGTTGTATCCCCGCTCCTTCAATTTTTTTCTGTGCAGTGGCACCGGAACAATTAAGGGGTCCTTCGCCTTTTGTTGCTTCGTCCATTCCTTGAAATACAGCCATAGCAAGTTTCCCAGCACAGGGACCATTTTGCTAGATGACCTGTATTTTAGGTCCTGTATGGCGCCAGCCAGCGGTTCAGAATAATAATATGCAGACCTCGCCCTATCATACCAGGGTCTTTGGCTTAGGCATTCCTTGCACAAATGATCCCTGTCTTTGGGCGAATCAAAAGGCACTCCGCATATACTGCAAATTGGTTTTTCCAAGGGTTTGAGTCTTTTCAGGCAGGCTGTGCATAACCCGTGAAAAAAATGCTCCTTTTCTTCTTTTTTCAAAAATTTTCCGCAAATATAGCATTGAGGAGGATAAATGATATCGATCAAGCTATGTAATGATTCCGGGTCTATCTTGCACATTTCTCAGCGCCCTGGCTCCCCCTCCTGATAACTCCGTGCAAAGCAAATAAGGCGACCCAAAAAGGTCGCCTTATTTTATTGAAATCCGGGGGGAATCCGCTTACATCATTCCGCCCATTCCGCCTCCGTATCCTCCTCCCGGGGGCATCGCGGGTACGTCTTTTTCCTCTTTTGGTGCCTCGGCCACCATTGCCTCTGTGGTCAACATCAATGCGGCTACTGAAGCGGCGTTCTGGATGGCAAACCTAGTCACCTTGGTGGGGTCTATTATTCCAGCTTTAATTAGGTCCTCGTATTCTCCTGTCTCTGCATTTAATCCATAGGGTCCCTCTTTTTCTTTCACCTTTTCTATAACCACCGACCCCTCCATTCCGGCATTATTCGCAATCTGCCTCATGGGGTCTTCAAGTGACCTTTTTACTATGTTTACTCCTAATTGCTCATCTCCCTCTAATTTCATGCTGTTTAAAGCCGGCACGCATCTTATAAGTGCAATGCCTCCTCCGGGCACGATTCCTTCTTCTACCGCCGCTCTCGTGGCGTTAAGTGCGTCTTCCACCCTGGCCTTTCTTTCCTTCATCTCGGTTTCCGTGGCAGCACCTACATTAATAACTGCAACGCCACCTATCAATTTAGCCAGTCTTTCTTGAAGTTTTTCTCGGTCATAATCAGAGGTAGTGTCTTCTATCTGGGTCCTTATCTGCTTGACTCTGCCTTCGAGGTCATCCCTGTTTCCACCGCCGTCAACTATGGTGGTGTTATCCTTGTCTACATTTATTGTCTTTGCTGTTCCCAGGTCGTCAAGGCCTACATTTTCCAGTTTGAGCCCCAAGTCCTCTGATATAACCTTTCCTCCGGTAAGGACCGCTATATCCTCGAGCATGGCTTTCCGCCTGTCACCGAATCCCGGGGCCTTAACAGCAGCCACTTTTAATGTGCCTCTTAATTTGTTTACAACTAATGTGGCCAAGGCCTCTCCTTCTACATCTTCTGCTATTATCAGCAAGGGTTTCCCCATCTTGGCTATTTGCTCAAGCATAGGCACAAGATCCTTCATGTTGCTGACCTTCTTTTCGTGCAATAAAATGTAAGGTTCTTCCAGTGCAACTTCCATCTTTTCCGCATCCGTTACAAAGTAAGGAGACAAATACCCTCTATCAAACTGCATGCCTTCTACGATCTCAAGGGTGGTCTCCATGCTTTTTGCCTCTTCAACGGTTATAACCCCTTCCTTGCCAACCTTGGCCATTGCCTCCGCAATAATGTTACCAATGGTCTGGTCGTTGTTCGCGGATATAGTTCCCACCTGGGAAATTTCCTGCTGCTCCTTTGTCTGTTTGGACATCTCTTTGAGTTCCTCAACCACTTTTTCCACGGCCTTTTCGATTCCTCTCTTAAGGGCCATTGCATTGACGCCTGCGGCAACAAGCTTTGAGCCTTCTCGATAGATTGACTGGGCCAGGAGGGTGGCGGTGGTAGTTCCATCGCCTGCAACATCGGAGGTCTTGGATGCAACCTCTTTCACCATCTGAGCACCCATATTTTCAAACTTATCCTCCAGCTCTATCTCCTTGGCTACTGTAACACCATCCTTTGTTATGGTCGGCGATCCCCAAGACTTTTCAAGAACCACGTTTCTTCCCCTGGGCCCAAGGGTTACCTTTACCGCTTCGGCCAGCGTATCCATTCCTTTCATTAAGGCTTCTCTGGCCTTGCTGTCATATTTAATCTCTTTTGCTGTCATAATCTAAACCTCCTCGGTCTTAAATTAAACTATTTTACTATAGCGATAATATCGTCTTCTCTCATAATTAAATGTTCTTCCCCGTCCAGGGCAATCTCAGTACCCGCATATTTAGAAAACAAAACCTTGTCCCCCTCTTTGACCTCCAACGGTGTCTTTTTTTCCTTTCCCTCTGCCTTTCCGCTGCCCGTGGCAACTACGATTCCCTCTATAGGTTTCTCTTTGGCCGTATCTGGTATTATGATACCCCCTTTGGTTTTTTCTTCCTCTTCAACCCTTTTAACCAATACCCTGTCATGCAATGGTTGAATCTTCATTGTCTACCTCCTTTTTCTGTTATGCAATCTTTATTCAAATAGTGATGATAATAACGAAAAATAAATTGTCAACCCTTGGCTGTTAAATTTCTACGATGCCTCAGTCACTCCCAATTCAATGCCGCTGGCCCGAAATTTTTCATCTTTTTATTGCCCCTTCGGGTAACGCAAAAAGTATTGCCGCCCCTTTCTCCCTGCGCACTTAATATCAATTATTCGATCCATGGTCTTGCCCAAAAACATAGCGGCCTGAAAGAGATTTCTTGACATAATTCTTTAATATAACTAATCTTATTTAAGTTAATTTATCCCTAGACAAGCGGGAGGGTCAATATGCCTGTTTACAGTTGGGCCGGAAAGACCAAAAGGGGCCGATCCATAAAGGGCGAAATAGAGGCAGCCGATGAAAGAATAGCAAGGATTCAGCTTAAAAAGCGAAACATCGAGATTACAAAGCTCAAGCCCAAGCCCAAGGATCTCTTTGAAAACGTATCTTTCATGCAGCCAAAGGTTACCAACAAGGATATAGTTATCTTTACCAGGCAATTCTCCACCATGATCGATGCAGGGCTCCCCTTGGTGCAGGGCCTGAATATATTGGCCGAGCAAACTGAAAACAAGACCTTCAGGGGCATACTGAAGCAAGTGACCAAAGACGTGGAGGGGGGCTCCACCCTTGCGGATGCCCTGGCCAAATACCCAAAGGTATTTGATTCGTTGTTCGTTAATTTGGTGGCTGCCGGTGAGGTTGGGGGAATACTGGATACCATTTTTCAAAGGCTTGCGGGTTATATAGAGAAGACCGAAAAACTAAAATCCCAGATAAAAGGCGCTTTAACTTATCCCATTGTGGTTGTGGGAATCGCCATAATAGTCATTGCTGTTATCATGATATTCGTTATACCCGTGTTCCAAGATATGTTTGCCAGCTTTGGAAAGGCTCTGCCGGCCCCCACACAGCTGGTTGTTAGCATGAGTGATTTTACCAAGGGCAATATTCATTGGATGATTCTCGGACTCATCGCTATCGTCTTTCTTTTCAGAAAATATCGCTCTACGAGCTCCGGCAAAAGAAAAACAGACGGCATTATGCTAAAGCTTCCGGTTTTCGGCGAACTAATCAAGAAGGTTGCAGTGGCCAGGTTTACCAGGACGCTCGGCACCATGCTAAGCAGCGGTGTGCCCATTTTGAACGCCCTTGATATAACCGCCCGAACTTCAGGCAATGTAATAATAGAAGAGGTTATACAGGACGCAAGAAGCAGCATTGCCGAGGGCCAGACCATTGCGGAACCCCTTTCGGAGACGGATATTTTTCCCGGAATGGTTACCCAGATGATTTCAGTCGGTGAATCAACCGGTGCCCTGGATGCCATGTTAACCAAGATAGCGGACTTTTATGACGACGAGGTTGATGCAACGGTCGCCGCCATGACATCTATGCTGGAACCGCTGCTTATGCTGTTCCTGGGGGGCTCGATAGGCGGACTTGTTGTAGCCATGTATCTTCCCATATTCCAGATGGCCGCCGCCATGGGTTAGGCCTATACATCATGCCAAAAATCGATACAGACTCATCCCGCAAGGAGCTCTCAGCGCGTGTTCAGCTCTTGATGTTTCTGAGGGTTGGTTTCGTTTCCCTCCTGTTCGGAGCGGCCATTGTAATCCAAGTCAGAGAAACAAGGGCCTATTTCGGCGAAATCCTGAATGCCCTGTATCTTATCATTGCAGCTTTTTATCTCCTCACCTTTATTTATATTATCGCCCTCAAACACATAAGGCACATCTCGAGGTTCGCCTTTGTGCAAATATTTCTCGATACAATATTGATTACCGTAATCATCTATGTGACCGGGGGCATTGAAAGCATATTCCCGTTTCTTTATATATTGAATATTATTTCAGCCGGAATAATGATTTACCGCAGGGGTGCCATGATAATCGCTTCTCTCGCCGCTATCATGTACGGAGCGCTTCTGGATTTAAATTTTTACGGACTGATTGTTCCCATGGGAACTGGCTACGCATACTTTCCGGAACACACAAGCGCTGATGTCTTTTATAGGATACTGGTTAATGTCGCCGCTTTTTATTTGGTGGCGTATTTGAGCAGCTTCCTGTCCAGCCAGATACAGAAGAGCAGGGCTGAATTAAGGGAAAAGCAAAAGGACCTTGAAAGCCTTGAAATACTTAAAGAAAATATAATTCAGAGTGTCTCTTCGGGCCTGGTTGCCCTGGACATGCAAGGAAGAATAATGGTATTTAATAAAGAGGCGGGCAGAATATTCGGCGTGGATTCCGACTTTGCGCTGCAAAAAAAGGCTGATGGTTTTTTGCCTTTTCTTTCCTCCTATGTAGCTGGCAAAGAGCTAAACAACCCCGCCCAGTTTTCATATAAAAGGAAAGACGGTCAAAAGATCGATCTCCTGCTAAATGTCTCCGCCTTGAAGGAGCCCAACGGCAATGAAAGGGGGAAAATACTTATTCTTCAAGACACGACCCATTTAAAAAAAATGGAGGAGGAGGTCAAAAGGATGGAAAACCTCGCCATGCTCGGGGAAATGGCTGCGAGCATCGCTCATGAAATAAGAAACCCCCTTGCATCCATAGGAGGGTCTATACAGTTTTTGGAAGGCAGCCTATCGGAAAAGGATCCCCAGCTAAAAAAAAGATTGATGAATATAGTTACGAGAGAGGTAGACAGGTTAAACAATCTCGTAAACGATTTTCTCCAGTTTGCCAGGCCAAAACCGCCAGTGCAGGAAGAAGTCGACCTCAACCAGTTGATAACGGATACCTTATATATGTTCAAGAACAGCCAATCATGTCCCGACAACCTGGAGACAAATTTTGATTTTTTCGGGCCCTCCAAGATAAAATCAGACCCTCAACAGATTAAACAGGTAATCTGGAATTTGCTTCTTAACGCCTGTGAAGCTATGCCCAGCGGGGGCCTCCTGTCTGTGCGCACTTCCAAAACCAGGGTGCTCGACCATAACGGCAGATTGATCGGCTCGGTAAAAGTAACCATGAAAGACAATGGTCCGGGAATAGACCCGAGCGTGATACATGATATGTTCAGTCCTTTTTCAACCACCAAAAAAAGGGGTTCCGGCCTGGGTCTGGCCATAGTAAAGAGGATTGTGGAAGGTCTCGGGGGCATGGTATCTGCACAAAATTGTGCGGAAGGCGGAGCAAATATCGACCTATTCTTTCCCTTTTCCGAAAAACAAACCTTACCGGACCAGGATTAACAAGGTGCTAAATGCTTGCAAACATAGTACAGCAACCGTGGTTTTCAAGAATAACCAAGCCCAGCCGATATCTGGGCGGCGAGATAAATTCCATCAAAAAGGATCCCGCGGATATTCAGGTGTTTTTCGCCCTGACCTTTCCCGACGTCTATGAAATCGGAATGTCGCATATCGGGCTAAAGGTTTTATACCATATATTGAATTCGCATGATTGGATTGCTGCGGAAAGAGTTTTTTCCCCTTGGATGGACTTGGAATCGGAGCTTAAGGCCCGGAAAATCCCCCTGTCCTCTCTTGAATCCGGAAAACCGCTTTATGAGTTTGATATCATAGGCTTTAGCCTGCAACACGAGCTTTGTTACACCAATATCCTCACCATTCTTGACCTCGCCCAAATCCCTTTTCTCGCCAAACAAAGATCCGTGAAATACCCGTTTATTATTGCAGGGGGGCCTGCATGTTTCAATCCGGAGCCGGTTGCTGAAATATTCGATTTGTTTGTTGTTGGAGACGGTGAAGAGCTTGCACCCGAAATCTGCCGCATTCTCAGGGAATGGAAAAGGGGGTCAAGGCCGAGCAAGCCGGATTTATTAAAGGAATTATCGGGCATCAAAGGGGTTTACGTGCCATCCTTCTTTGCCGCCCATTACAATGAAAAGGGGCTTTTCCATCTTATAGAGCCCCTGACAGAGGGCTACAACGAGGTGGAAAAACGTCTGGTCAGCGATATCAATCGATATCCCTTCCCTTGCAGTCAGATTATACCTTTGGCTGAACCCGTACATGACAGATTCACCATAGAAATTTCCAGGGGGTGCGACAGGGGATGTCGTTTTTGCCAGGCTGGAATGATATACCGGCCTGTCAGAGAGCGAAATCCCGGCGAGATACTGCGGACAGCAAAGGAGGGCTTAAGGGCGACCGGCTTTGAAGACCTTTCTCTTCTCTCCCTGAGTGCGGGTGATTATACATGTATCGCTCCGCTGTTAAAAAATTTAACGGAAACCCTCTCCGGCATGCACGTGGCGATGAATCTTTCCTCCCTGAGGGTGGACGGTGATTTTTCCCTGCTGATGGAAGAGATAAAAAAGGCAAGAAAGACAAGCTTTACCATTGCTCCGGAGGCGGGCACCGACAGGCTCAGAAACATAATCAACAAGGGCTTTTCAGAAGGCCAAATCCTTAATACCTCCAGGGAAATATACCAGGGCGGCTGGCGCCTGATAAAGCTTTACTTTATGATCGGACTGCCCTGGGAAACATATGAAGATATCGAGTCCATCGTAAGCCTGTGCAAAAAAATTTCAAGCCTTGCGCCACCGGGAAAAAAGGCCAATACACTTAACGTGAGCATCTCCACCTTTGTCCCCAAGGCTCATACCCCTTTCCAGTGGGTTCCCCAGGTCGGACTGGAGGAAAGTAAGCGCAGAATAGAAATTATAAAAAAAGGTCTTTCCTCGCGGAAGGTAAGGGTAAAATGGAACAATCCCTCGGCAAGCTGGCTGGAGGGAATATTTTCAAGGGGAGACAGAAGATTAAATGCGGTGCTGATAGATGCCTGGGCAAACGGCGCCAGGTTTGACAATTGGAATGAATGTCTTGATCTTGAAGCCTGGAAAAGGGCATTACAAAACTGCCGCATCAATCCGGACCACTATCTATGCAGACAAAGGTCTCATCTTGAGAGGGCGCCCTGGGAACATATAAGCTCCGGTGTTTCAAAGGAATTCTTGATCAGTGAGCTTAATAGGGCCTCGGTCGGCAGAACATCAAACAGCTGCAGAAAGGGCTGCCCGAACTGCGGCGTCTGCGACGGAGTTAATGTAGCCCCGGTTCTTTTCGATACCCAACATTCCTTTAAACATGGGGCTGCCCCGGACACGGTCGAACCAGAGGGACCCGCCAAAAAATACAGGCTGACTTTTTGTAAGCTGGAAAATTCCCGATTTTTAAGCCAATTAGAGCTCTCCAGCAACCTCTTAAGGGCATTGAGAAGGGCGGGGGTGATCCTGGCATATTCACAAGGCCATCATCCCAAGCCGAAGGTATCCTTTGCCGGCGCCCTGCCCGTGGGAACGGAAAGCCTGAATGAAACAATGGATTTTCATGCCACCAATATAAACGGGATTTCTTCCCGCATGGAATCTATTAACAAGGAGCTCCCTCCCGGGCTAAGTGCCCTGTCCATAAGGGAAATCGGGGAAGGGACAGCGCTTCCCCGTGCAGTGGAAAGCCAATTCCACATTAAGGCCCAGAACGGTTTCGAAACCGCCCTGTCGGACCGATTTCTTAACAGGGGTTGCTGCCCGGTCAAAAAATTTCATAAGGGGTCCGAAAAGACTGTGGACATAAGGCCTTTGGTAAAAGAAATACATGTGCTATCAAACAACGAATTAAGATTGGTTATAGACCATAGCAAGGGATACGGAATGAAAGCAAAGGATATCATAAAAGAGGTATTTGGCTTTTCCGGGGAAGAGGCAAGCGAAATGAGGGTCCTTAAAACAAAGTGCATCACCGAATGAGGGCGAGACATGACCAATGAACTTATAATAAACGCAAGGCCTCACGAAACAAGGGTTGCCCTGGCAGAAAACGGGACTGTGGTTGAGCTGCATATAGAAAGGGGGGCGGAGCAAGAGCTTGTGGGCAACATCTATCTCGGAAAGGTCGTAAGGGTTCTCCCCGGCATGCAGGCGGCCTTTGTGGAAATAGGCATAGACAAGCCCGCCTTCCTTTATGTAACGGATGTCCATGATGACCTTGGATACTGGGAGCAAATAATGCTGCAAGAGGGGGACGAGGAGAACAATATGCAGCCCGTTATTCCCTTGCGGTCAAAGGCATTAAAGGATTCCGATATTAACATTGAGGGTTTGCTGCGGGAAGGCCAGGAAATACTGGTGCAGGTCTCAAAAGAACCCCTGGGAAAAAAGGGGGCGAGGTTGACCTCTCATATAACTCTGCCTGGAAGGCATCTTGTGTTTATGCCGACTGTGGACCATATAGGCATCTCCCGAAGGATAGAAGATGAAAAGGAAAGAAAAAGGCTGAAGGAAATCATGCAGGAGTTGCGGCCGGCCGGTGCCGGTTTTATAGTGAGGACCGTCAGCGAAAAGGCCCCCAAGGCAAAGCTGAAATCCGAGATGGAGTTTCTGGCTAAGTTATGGTCCAATATCCAAAAAAAGAAGGAGGGGTCCTCGCCGCCCAGCCTCCTTCATAAAGAGCTGACCGTTACCCTGCGGGCCGTCAGGGATCTTTTCACCAGAGAAATAGACAGGCTTGTTATAGATTCGCCGGAAGAATTTCAATCTATAATGGACTTTATTGAGACCTTTGCACCAAACTTAAGGTATTCGGTTGAGCTGTATGAGGGAAGGGAGCCCATATTTGATTCCTACGGAATCGAAATAGAGGTCAACAGGGTCCTGGAGAAAAAGATCTGGCTTAAATCCGGCGGTTACATCGTGATCGAATCCACTGAGGCCCTTACGGCAATAGACGTAAACACAGGAAGCTACGTGGGCAAAAGAAACCTGGAAGAGACCGTGGCAAAAACAAACCTCGAGGCCGTGAAAGAGATTGCCTATCAATTAAGACTGAGAAACATCGGGGGTCTCATTGTAATTGATTTTATAGACATGGAGCGGGAAGACGACAGGGAAAGGGTTTTTATGGCCCTCAAGGAATCCCTGGAAAAAGACAGGGCCAAGACCACCGTTTTGCTCATGTCCGAGCTCGGCCTGATCGAAATGACCAGAAAAAGAACCAGGGAAAACCTGAGTCTTCTCTTGACCGAACCTTGCCTCTACTGTGAGGGAAGGGGGATGCTCAAGTCCCCCACAACCATATGTTACGATATCTTCAGGGATGTTGAAAGAGAATCTCTTTCCGGGGAGGAAGGCAAGATATGCGTCCTGGTAAATTCCGAAATAGAAAAAGTTTTAAAGGAGGAAGAAAGGTGTTCCGTTATGGAATTGGAAAAAAGGGTCGGCCGGCGCATTATAATAAAAGGCAAGGACGCTTTGCACATTGAACAGCATGAAATAAATATCGAATAAGGTCAGCCCTATCAAAACCCATCAAAGGCCTCCCATTATCCCCGTAACCCCGCTGTTTATTTCGTCCACTATCCCCTGAAGCCACATTGTTCCCAGGGTTTTATCGGTTTCGCTCAAGCCCTGTATAAGGGCCATATAATCGTTGTCTGTGTTTTTTATATTTTTTTGAAACAAAGCCAAAAACATCTCCCTTTTTTGGGGATCCCCCTCTTTTTTAAAGGATTCTTGCATATACGTCTCTATTGCAGGCCACTTATTAAAGAATTCCATCATCAATTCCCCGATCTTGGCCGCACCGGTCCTTTCCTTTTGGTTTTTTTCAACGGATTGGGGCATTTTCTCCGATACCTCTTTTAGCCGGTTTATCCTTTCCTGGATGGCCATATCTATCCTCTTCAAGGCCCCTTCAAACAGGAGTCTTTCCAAATCACCGCCTGCAACTCCAGACCTTATGTCCAGGTACCATCTTCTGAGGGCTATTATATTGGCTATATAATTTATGTTGTTCTTGATAATCCTTTTTATGCCCAAGTACAGGCCGCGATTAAGTTGCAGTTCCTTGTTGGCAGGGGTCCCGAAAAAAACCGTGGCATCCTTTTTCAATATATCCTTTCTGCAAATGGTTCCCGCAGCCAAAACTATTCCGTATCCTATTCTAACCGGCCCCGCTATTCCTCCTTGTCCGCCCAAAAAAATGGGGTTCTGGTTTAACATAACCCCGCCCGGCACGTCTCCAACAAGAGAAGGGGTTGCCTTATGTTGCTCAGGGGTATAATTAAAATGAATAAATGAGCTGCCTACTTCGCTGTGGTTTCTCCTGTCCGTGCCTCCAGCCATCAGGCAATCACAAAAATTTATCAGGCTCCCCAATGTTACGAATGGAAACAGGATTGTGTGCTTAAGGCCGATGGAATGGGCACCGCTGGCTTCCTCCTCCAGCAAGCACCCCTGTCTTACGTGTGCTGCGGGGCCGAGGCTGACCCTGTCCAAAAGGGTGGACTCCAGGAAGTATCCTCCTTTCAGCCTCACCCCGGGGCCCATCTGGCAGTTATCCACGGTCGTGGTGCCCTCTTTGCCCAATTCGCACCCTTCCATTATTGTTGTCTCGGGTCCCAGGACTCTGGTTCCTGGATAAATCACTACCCCCTTTGGCGAAATCCTGTCCAGGGACACCTCTTCACCTATATAGACGGTATAAGGCTTGTGAATCCTTACTCCTTTTTTTATCAATTGCCCTATTCTGGTTTTTTCTTTTTCGCCCTTCATTGGCTTTCGATCTCAATATCTCTATGGGACAAGCTGATTACCTCCACCGTCTTTTTCAGCTCCCGGTATATCCTTTCCGCTATGTTTACCGACCGGTGGCTTCCAGCCGTACACCCAACCGCAATGGTAAGATAGGACTTTCCTTCTTTCTCGTAAAGGGGGATAAGGTAGCCAAGAAGATCCAGGTATTTACTCAGGAACACGTGGGTTTCCTTCCATTTATCCATATATTTTTCAATCTTCGGAGAGTTTCCTTTCAGATTCTTTAATTCCGGCACGAAATAAGGGTTTGCCAAAAACCTGACGTCAATCACCAGGTCGGCGTCGTAGGGAGTTCCGTATTTAAACCCGAAAGAGAGCACATACACCTTCATCTTCTTCCCGTGCACGGTCTTTACCGCGTGGTTTAAAACCGCTTCTTTCAGCTGGTGAACATTATAATTAGATGTATCTATTACAAGGTCTGCAATCTCCCTCAGTCCCTTTAGCTCCTTTCTCTCCTCCTCAATTCCCTCAACGAGGCTTTTTCCCTCGCTCAAAGGGTGCTTTCTCCTCGTCTGGCTATACCTTCTGAGCAAGGCCTCGGTTGATGAATCTAAAAAAAGTATATCAAAGGTGTAACCATCTTCCCTCAGCTTGCTAAAAATATCGGGGTACTGCTGGAGAAAGTACCTTTCCCTTAAATCCATTACCATTGCTACCTTGCTTATTTCGGATCCGGTCTCAGCCCTCAACTCCAGAAACTTTGGCAGGAGGATTACCGGCAGGTTGTCTATGCAAAAAAACCCCGCGTCTTCCAGTGCGTCTATTGCCTGGCTTTTTCCCGAGCCTGAGAGCCCCGTTATTATGATAATTTTTTTGTCTTTCATGTTTGACGGACCCGTAAAAAGCTACGTTATGCCGCAAGCGGCATCCTATGAGCAACGAACTTTATTAATGCTTCGAGTTAAGTTCGTTAGAAAAGTTTTGTTTCTTTTTTGGGACGCGGGCTAAGCGCCCCGGGCCTATGATACCTCGTGGTAGATTCCACAGCATGCAATATCCTCCTTCCCGACCATTCCTTCTCTCATGACCAAGGGAGGGGTTACAGTAACATCTATCACAGTTGAGGGTTTGCCTCCCGGGGCCTGTCCCCGGTCAAGTATTAGGTCAAGATCCCGGCCCAGGCATTCCAACACCTCTTCCGCCTTCGTACAAGGAGCACCGCCAGATATGTTGGCGCTCGTTCCTGTAACAGGGTGGCCGTATTCCCTGGATAACTCCAGCGCCAAGGAGTTTCCGGGCACCCGAATACCTATTTTGTTTTTGTCTCCTGTCAAAACTGAGGGCAACACCGGGGACGGCTCAAACGCCATGGTAAGCCCGCCCGGCCAGAACCTCTCAGCCAGTTTTTTGGCCTCCGGTGTCATGGATGCGACATATTTAGCAGCCTCCCCTAAGGAGGAAACAAATATAAGAATGGGCTTGCTGCTTTCTCTCTGCTTAATGCGAAACAAGGTTCTTATTGCAGCCGGGTTCAAGGCATCCACGCCGAGAGCATAAAACGACTCCGCGGGAAACGAGACTGCGCCCCCCTTAGACATCGCCTTTATCGCCTCCTTTATTCCCCTTTTCAGGGATTCCTCGGATTCTATCTTTATGAGGTCTGCCACTTTGTTTCCCGTGCCGCAGCTTAAAAAACGAGTCTTTGGGTTTCCCTTTCCTTACTTTGTCGCGCCCCCGGATGCAAGTTTATCCCTGTGCCTTTCTAGTCTTTCGGCTATCTTGTCGTATTTCAGCGCCAGTATGCGGGCCGCGAAAAGGCCGGCGTTTTTGGCTCCTCCCTTGCCTATGGCCATAGTAGCCACCGGCACACCCGGCGGCATCTGAGAGGTGGATAAAAGCGCGTCTATTCCCATAAGCGGGGATGAATTAACTGGCACACCGATTACAGGCAGGGTTGTATAAGATGCAATAACCCCTGCCAGATGAGCCGCCCAGCCGGCCCCCGCTATAATTACCTCTATCCCTCTTTCCAGAGCATTTCTGGCATACCCCCTTGTCTTGTCCGGTGTCCTGTGGGCAGAACATATCTCCATTTCAAAGCCTATTTCCATTTCACTCAAAACCTTTGCGCATTCCTCCATAACTACCTTATCCGATTTGCTGCCCATTACTATTCCAACCAATATTTTTTCTTTCATGGCCCTTCCCCTGGATCTTGCTCGTAGTCTAACTCCTTATCAAGACACCATAAAAATTTAAAGAACCAACGGGTCCTTTCTGTCGCGCCCTCTACTCACCTGAAACGCCCTAACAAAAGCCCCAAGGGGTCTCACAGCCTATCCTCAGGCAAAGGGGTTCTCAAGTTCAACCTTAAGCTCCCTGGTCATTAGGTCTTTAACGGTCTTTCTCGGGTCTTTGCCCTTGTAGATTATGCCGTGGACCTCTTCTGTGATGGGCATCTCGGTTTTCATCTTTTTCGACAGCCTATAGGCGGACATCGAGGTGTTCACCCCCTCTGCTACCATGTTCATTCCCCCGGTTATCTCTTTCGCAGTAAGGCCTTTCGCGATTTCCATGCCCACTGTTCGGTTCCTGCTCAGGGCTCCGGTACACGTCAGCACAAGGTCGCCTATCCCTGCAAGCCCTGCAAAGGTCAACGCGTTGGCCCCCATTGACACACCAAGCCTTGTAATCTCAGCCAGCCCTCTTGTTATCAAGGCAGCTCTCGCGTTGTGCCCAAACCCCAACCCGTCCGAGCATCCGGCTGCTATAGCGATAACGTTTTTCAGGGCACCACCGAGCTCTACGCCGATTAAATCCCTGCTGGTGTAGGCCCTAAAATATTCAGCAGAAATCAATTTTTGTAAATATGTGGCCAATTCCTCTTGCTCGGAGGCAATGGTAACCGCTGTCGGCTGCTTCATGCAAACCTCCCTTGCAAAACTCGGCCCGGAAAGGCACGCAATCCCTCGCCCTTCTCTGTGCAAGACCGACTCGGCCACCTTGGACATGGTCATCAATGTTTCTCTTTCTATTCCCTTTGTGCAAAGCAAAACGGGCACATGCTTTTGAAGGGCTCCTGATGCCTCCACCATTATCTTCCTGAGTGCGTGTGACGGAACCACAAAGACAGCAAGCTCCTTTTCTCGCACTGCCTCTTCTAAGGACTTAACGGGCCTTATTCCTTTGGACAACGTCACGCCGGGCAGGAAATTCTCGTTGACCCCCTGGGTTTTTATTTGCTCATAGGTTTCATCTTCTCTCACCCATAGATCCACCTTTAAGCCTTTGGAGGCCATGTGGTGGGCTATTGTTGTCCCCCAGCTGCCGGCTCCTATTATTCCGATATGTTCCATTCTTTCTCCGTTTTTAACCGAGATTGCGCAGCAACTGGCTGCTGCGCAATCTCGGTTAAAGCTCAGGCCTTGGGACAGGCGACAAAAGGCCGTTTGTTCGGGTCCCGTTTTTATATGCTCTGGTTCTCCGGGAGCCTTGCAACTGCGACCACGTTCTCTGAGGGTTCAAGGTTTATCAATCTCACCCCCTGGGTCTGCCGTCCTGTAATTGGAATGTCCCTGGCCTTTATCCTTATGATCTTCCCCTTTCCGGAAAGGATCATTATTTCGTCCTCCTCCTTAACCTGGCTGACATTTACAACTGCACCGTTTCTTTCGGAGGTTTTAACCGAAAACACCCCTTTTCCGCCCCTGCTCTGGGCCTTGTACCCTTCAGTCTTTGTCCTTTTTCCGTAGCCGTTTTCGGTTATGGTGAGTATCGTGTCCCCCTGGTCCAGTATGTCCAGTCCCACCACATTGTCGTCGGCAGCGAACCTTATGCCGGTGTTTCCCGCGGCAGATCTGCCCATGGGCCTTAGGTTGGTTTCCTTAAACCGTATTGCCTTTCCGTGGCTTGAGCTTAAAAATATGTCCTGTTCCCCGTTCGTAATGCGCGCGGCCACCAATTCATCTCCCTGGTTTATGTTTATAGCTGCAATACCCGTGGCTCTCGGCCTGCTGAACAAAGAGAGGTCCGTTTTTTTTACGAAGCCTTTTCTTGTTGCCATTACTATATATTTTCCCTCTTCAAAGTTCTTTATCGGCAGCATAGTGGCCACCCTTTCGCCGGGCTGGAGGTCCAGCATATTCACGATAGCGGTTCCCTTGGCGATCCTCCCCGCCTCCGGTATCTCATGAACCTTCCTCAAATAAAGTCGGCCGGTGTTCATAAAAAAGAGCAAGTGGTCGTGAGTCGAGGCAACAAACATGGCCGTTACAAAGTCCTCCTCCCTTGTCCGTGTGCCCGCTATTCCCTTTCCTCCTCTCCTCTGCGCCCGGTAAAGGCTTATGGGGTTTCTCTTTATATAGCCGGCGTGGCTCATGGTTATCACCATGTCCTCGTCCAGAATAAAATCCTCTGTGTCCAGCTCCTCTACCTCGCGCACTATCTCCGTTCTTCTTTCGTCGCCGTACTTTTGTTTGATCCTTTTCGTCTCTTCCTTTATTATGTCCAGCACCAAAGAATCGCTGCCCAAGATAGACCTGAGCTTCTCGATGTCCTTGATGGTGCTGTTATAATCCTCGTTTATCTTTTTTCTTTCCAGCCCGGTCAGTCTTTGTAGCCTCATGTCCAAAATTGCCTGGGCCTGGGCCCCGGAAAGATTAAAGTCTTTTACCAGGCTTGATTTCGCCTCCTGGGGGGAAGGGGAAGACCTTATTGTCCGTATAACGGAATCAAGGTTATCCAAGGCTATTTTTAGCCCCTCCAGTATGTGTGCCCTGTGCTCCGCTTTTTTTAAATCAAAATAGGTCCTTCTGACGATTATTTCCCTTCTGTGGCTTATAAAATGCTGTATCACCTGCTTCAGGTTTAAAAGCTCCGGCCTGCCGTTTACTATGGCCAGAATGTTTATCCCGAATGAAATCTCCATTTGGGTGAACCTATACAAACGGTTCAGCACAACACCCCCTGAAACCCCCTTTTTCAGGTCTATTGCCACCCTCATGCCCTCCCGGTCCGATTCGTCACGCAAATCGGTTATTCCTTCTATCCTCTTTTCCTTTACCAGTTCCCCCATGTTTTTTAGAAGGCTGGCCTTGTTAACTTGATAGGGTATTTCCGAGATGACTATCCTTTCCTTGTTGTCTGCCCGTTTCTCTGTAAAGGCTTTTGCCCTTATCTTTATGATGCCTTTTCCTGTTTTGTATGCACTCCTTATTCCTTTCTCCCCGTATATAAAGCCGGCCGTGGGAAAATCAGGCCCCGGGACCACCCTCATTATCTCATCCACTGTCTTTTCAGGGTGGTCTATCAAAAGTGCGGTCGCGTCCGCTACCTCCCTGATGTTGTGAGGCGGAATATTGGTAGCCATGCCCACGGCTATTCCTGAGGTGCCATTAACAAGCAGGTTTGGTATGTTGGTGGGCAAAATGCTCGGCTCGTTCAAAGAGCCGTCGTAGTTTGGCATAAAGTCTACGGTATCCTTTTCCACGTCCGCAAGAAACTCCTCCGCCATCTCTTTCATCCTTATCTCCGTGTATCTCATGGCTGCGGGGGGGTCCCCGTCCACGGACCCGAAGTTTCCCTGTCCGTCTACCAGCGGATATCTCATGGAAAAAGACTGTGCCAGCCTGACTATTGTGTCATATACCGCAGCGTCCCCGTGCGGATGATATTTGCCTATTACATCCCCTACAACCCTGGCTGACTTTTTATAGGGCTTGTCATGGTAATTCTTCAGCTGGTCCATGGCAAAGAGCACCCTTCTGTGAACAGGTTTCAGCCCGTCCCTTATATCCGGTAGCGCCCTTCCCACTATAACGCTCATGGCGTATTCAAGGTAGGACCTCTTCATTTCATCTTCTATAGTAACAATGTTCGAATCCGTGTTTATCGAAGTCTCCATTTCCTTCTCCTTGAGGTTTCAAACGCTTCTGTCTATGGGGTTATACAACATGGCGGGACATGGGACATGCAAGCCAGTCTTGTTTCAAAGAGATACATACAGTCAGTATAATAGTTTTTGTTTTCCCGGAAACCTAAATATCCAGATCAGCAACCTCGAGTGCGTTGCTTTGAATAAACTCCCTTCTTGGTTCGACTTTGTCCCCCATAAGCAAGGTAAACATCTCGTCAGCAGCTATTGTGTCTTCAATTGTAACCTTGACCAGCTTTCTTTTTTCCGGATTCATGGTTGTCTGCCACAACTGCCCGGGGTTCATTTCTCCCAGGCCCTTATATCTCTGTACACTGATGCCTTTTTTTGCCTGTTCCGTTAAATATTCAAAAAGCTCTTCCTTGGTTTCTATTCTTTTCTGGTCTTTTTCGTCTCCCACGGCAAAAAAGGGCACATCCAGTTCTGAGAGTCTCTGGTTTAATTTGATTAGTCTTTGAAATTCGGGGGACACAAGCAGGTCCCAGTTAAACCTGAAAACCATTCCAGCTTCCCTTTTGTCCATTAAAAGCAATTCATAGCGGTTATGTTCCTCGTCGAAATTAATTTTTTCTGTTAAAAAACCCTGTTTTTCAAGGTCCCTGGAAAAAGAAGTTATAAACTCTTTATCTTTAATTTTTTCCTTGCTGATATTCATCTTGGAGAGGAGGTTTAAAAACCTTGTACTATGTCCCTTTTTTTTGAGGGCGTTTGCGTTGTTTATGTAGTCCTTTAGTGAGTTTAATAAAGCCCTGAGCTTTTTTCCGGACAAGGTCTTTTTTCTGTCTAAAAACACGGTCTCCCTTCTGGATATTTTGTCTATCAGGAAGTTTTTGTAGTCGCCTTCGTTATGAAAAAATATTTCATTTTTGCCCTCCTTAAGCCTGTATAGAGGGGGGTTCGCAACATACAGGCACCCCTTTTCAACCAGGTCCGGCATCTGCCTGTAAAAAAATGTAAGAAGAAGTGTTCTTATGTGCGATCCGTCTACGTCCGCATCGGTCATAATTATTACCTTGTTGTATCTTAGTTTTAATACATCGTAATCATCCTGGCCTATCCCTGTGCCCAGCGCCGATATCATGGTTCTTATCTCTTCACTGGATAACATCTTGTCGAAACGTGCCTTTTCAATGTTTAATATCTTTCCCTTGAGGGGCAATATAGCTTGAAACCTCCGGTCTCTCCCCTGTTTAGCTGATCCACCAGCTGAGTCGCCCTCCACCAAAAATATCTCGGCTTCTTTCGGGTCCTTCTCCTGGCAGTCGGCTAATTTTCCGGGCAAAAAATTATCGGATAGAACCCCTTTTCTTCTTGTAAGCTCCCTGGCTTTTTGGGCCGCTTCTCTGGCCTTTGCCGCCTCTGTGGCCTTGTAAAGTATGTTCTTGATAATAGAAGGGTTCTCCTCGAATACCGCGTTAAGTTTTTCGTTTAACAGGTTTTCTACAATGCCTTTCACATCGCTGTTTCCAAGCCTTGTTTTTGTCTGCCCCTCAAATTGGGCATCCGTCAGTTTTACGCTTATAACAGCGGTCAAGCCCTCCCTGACATCATCACCCGTCAGTTTTATTTCCTTGCTTTTAATGTGAGAACTGTTTTGAAGATATGAGTTTATGCTCCTGGTTAAAGCAGTCTTAAAACCTACTAAATGACTGCCTCCTTCCCGGGTGTTTATGTTGTTGGCAAAGGAAAATATCTTTTGAATAAAGGATCGATTATATTGAAATGATATTTCAACCTCCACCCCGTTTTTTTGACCGCTTATATATATAGGTTTCGGGTGCATTGCGTCTTGGTTTTGATTGAGGTACTCTACAAACGAGACTATTCCCCCTTTATAGAAAAACTTTTTTTCTTTTTGTGTTCTGTCGTCATATACATTTATAGTCATTCCGGTGTTAAGAAAGGCTAACTCCCTCATTCTCTGGCTTATAATATCAAAACTAAACTCCGCACCCTCAAATATTTTTTCGTCGGGTTTAAAGTATACGCTTGTTCCTTTTCTCTTCGTCTTTCCTACTTTCTCCAAAGGTGTTACCGTCTTGCCCCTCTCATACCTTTGATGATAAACTTCACCGTTTCGATACACTTCCACGTCCATATACTCTGATAGTGCGTTAACAACGGATACCCCCACACCATGGAGGCCGCCTGAAACCTTATAGCTTTTAGTGTCAAATTTTCCCCCTGCGTGGAGTTTGGTCATTACCACCTCAAGGGCCGGCATATTTTCCGTTTTATGGATATCGACCGGTATGCCTCTTCCGTTGTCCTTTACCACTATGCTGTTATCGCTGAATATCCGTATCTCTATCTGGTCGCAGTAACCGGCCATGGCTTCGTCTATGCTGTTGTCCGCCACCTCGTACAATAGATGGTGAAGTCCCTCGATGCCGGTATTACCTATATACATAGCCGGTCTTTTTCTTACGGCCAGGAGGTCCTTTAAAACCTTTATATTAGATGCGGTATAATCCTTATAAGGCGACATGGTTCACCCCTTAATATTTCATGGGCATTATGAGACCCAAAAATCCGGTGTCTTCCTTGCCCGAGATTAAACACGGGCTTTTTTGGTCTTTAATTGTTAACATGACATCGTTGCTTCTCATCGGCTGCAAGGCTTCAATAAAATATTTAGGATTAAAACTTATTTCCATTTGTTCCCCGCTATAATCAGCTTCTATTTTTTCGCTGGCGTTGCCTGTATCAGGGTTTACAGATTTAATTTCCAGATAATCGCTTGAGAGCAATAGCCTTATATCCTGATGCTGATCATCCCTTATTATCATCATTCTCTTTATAGATTCCAAAAGAAGTTTCCTGTCTACCTTTGCTACATTACTTATCTTTTCCGGTTCAGGGGGTATAACATTTTCATAATCCGGGAATTTTGCATCCAAAAGCCTTATTACTACAAGGGATTTATTTTTTTTTGCCACAAGGTTGTTTTGTTTCAACCCTATAGAAACCTTGCCGTTTTCCAGGCATAGCCGGTTAAGCTCCACCAACCCCTTCCTGGGTATCATTATGGGCTGTGTCATTTCCAGATTTTTTAAATCCGGTACTTTTTTTTCAACAAGAGAGAGTCTATGTCCATCGGTAGAAACCATCCTTAAAAATTCCTCGTCTTTTTTGGTGTTTTTTTCCACGTAAACCCCGGATAGTTTAAAGCCAGTTTCTTCCGAGGTTATTGCATATATGGTGTTCTCTATCATTTCCGTTAAAACATAGGCATCAAGCTCCATCATTAGTACATCTTCAGGTTCCGTAAGAACAGGGAATTCATCAGCCGGCAAGGAGGATATGTTATATTGAGCACTTCCGTCTGAAATGTATATCCAGTTGTTTTCTTTTTCTATTATCAAAATATTTTTTCTATTGGTTTCCCTTGTGATATCCATCAGTTTTTTTCCGGATATTGTTATGCTCCCGGGATTGGTGACTTCAGCAGGGTAGGTATTCCTGTAGCTTACTTCCAAATCAGTTGCGGATAACTCAACTGTATTGTCTTTTGCTGTCATCAGAACAGTGGACAATATAGGCATGTGACTTCTTTTTTCAAGTATCCCCTGCACCCTTGTCACGGCCTTTAAAAGGGCCTCCCTGTTTATTTTTATTTCCATTTTTTTACCATTAATATTATAATTTTTTAAATATATTTAAATAATATTAATAAACAAAAAGAAAATGTTTAAAAAAGCCCCAATTATTTAAATTAAATAAGAAATTCTATCTTTAAACTCTTAAAACCCTGTTTATACCGAATAAAGGGTTGTAGTTTTTTGCTAATAGCCCCTAATTACTCCTTATTTTAAATTTTTTTGATGACTATCAAGAAACCCAAAAATTTTTTATCTTGTATAATATTCTAATTTTACTAAAAATTTCTCGGATAAGATGACCCTTGAAAAATACAGGCCTTTAAATTAAAACTCCAAGAAAACAAACAATTTATTATAAATTATTTTAATGAATTTTACAATAATTGTTTACCTTTTTAAAGGTGCCGGGGCTTTATAAGCGAGGGAACTATTCCTTTAAAAATTCAGGACTTCCTTTTGTTTTGTAACCTTTCCCGGCGAGGACGTTTATTATAGATTCCAGGTTAACGTCTTTATCGTTAAAGGTTACCATAACCCTTTGAAGCTTGGAGTTAATTTTAACCTGCAAAACACCTTTAATGCCGCCCAGGATAGAACCTATCCTTTTAGAAGGGTATCGTCAGGCACATACGGGAATGGAAAGTGAAACCGTTTTTTCTCCGGCACCTGCAGGGAGGTTGAAAGCAAAAAATAAAAAAACACCCAAACCAAGGATGGCAACTATTCTTTTTTTAAGGTCCACGCCTAACCCCATTTTTGAAAAATATACAACTCAGACATAAAAGCACCCGGAAAGGGTATGCTATTCCTCAAAAGCAGGAAGCGTTATTTTGAAAGAAGTGCCTCTGCCTTCACTGCTTTCAAATTCAAAGTCTGCACCCTTGTGGCCCTTAACTATACCTTTAGATATCCCCAAACCAAGACCCGTTCCCTGTTCCTTGGTGGTGAAAAAAGGGGAAAATATTTTTTCCTTATTTTTATCCGGGATTCCATATCCGTTGTCCGAGACCTTGATAATTACGTTTCGGCCTGACTTCTCGGTGTTTATATCTATTTTTCCTCCCCTCTGTACAGCGTCGATAGAGTTTTTCACGAGATTAAGGAACACCTGCTTCAATCTTTCCCTGTCTCCTTTAACGAGGCTGGCTTTTTTGTCGACATGCAAGCTTGCTTTTATTCCCTTGTTTTTTATGTCCTGGCTTACCATGGAATAGAGTTCCTTTAATAAACCAGAAATATCTACTTTTTCGGAAGCTATGCCTTTAGGAACATAAAATTCCCGAAGCTCTGAGAGCAGTTTTTCCAGCCGCATGACCTCTTTCGAGACGATATTTAATTTTTCAATATTTTTTTTATCTTTTACAGTCCTGCTTATTTGACGGGCAAAACCGCCTATAGTTACCAAGGGGTTTTTTATCTCGTGGGTAATCTCCGCTACCAGCTGCCCCAAAGCCGCCAACTGCTCGGAGCGCTTTATTTGGTCTTGCAGGACCTTGTTCTCTGTGAGGTCCCTTACAATGCCAGTAAAAAAAAGCCTTCCGTCCAGCTCGGTAACGGAAAAGGAGATGGACACCGGAAAGGCGGCACCACCTTTTTTGGTGGCAGTGAGTTCAGTTTCATGTCCTATTCGGCCCGGGATCCTGGTTTTTACATACCTTGTGACTGCTTCCTTGTGGTTTTTGCTACACTCAGGGGACATTATATAGTTAAGGTCACGACCAATAACATCATCTCGCGAGTACCCAAATATTCTTTCTGCGGCACGGTTAAAAAAAACTACCCTGTGGCCTTGGTCTATAGTTACAAAGGCCTCGTTTGTGTTTTCTACGGCCTGCCTTAAAATGTCCATAGCCCTGTATTGGTTGGGGGCGAAATTACCTTTTTTGTTCATATAAAAGCCACACCTGGTTGTTTATAAAAATTAAAGCTTTTTTGCGAGTTGTTTTTATGCTCCATTTTGATGTCGTAAACTTTACTTATGCCTATTCCCCGAGGTCAACCTTCAAAGAGAGGAGGTTAAGCATGTCCTTCAATGATATTATACCCACCAGCCTGTTGCCATCTGTTACCATGAGCCGACTGGCGCCTGATTTGTTCATCCTGGAAAGCGCCTCCATGGCATCAGTGTTTAAATCAACGGTGTTCTCGGAAGAACATTGAAAGGCAATATCCGCTACAGTCCTTTTTTTCCATTGGTCCCTGGGCACTTCCTTCAGTTGTCTGATGGTTATGCAACCCTTTAACTGAGCATTTTCCATCACTGGAAACATCTTAAAATGATATTTATATACGTATTCTTCTACAAGCTCTTCCAGGGACATGGAAGGGGAAACCGTTACGGGATCGGTTTTCATAAAACGTCGCACGGATTCTCCCTCCAGGGCCTTCCGCGTTAAGAGCTGTTGATAGGAACCCTTTGCAGCGCCCCGAAGGAACATGCCTATTAAAAACCACCACATCCCTCCAACGAAATCCCCTTTAATAACCTGATAGACCCCCAGCACGACAAAAAACATCCCGAAGCCGGACCCTATTTTCGAGGCAGTTTGAGTTGCGGCGCGCAGACTTTTCTTTGTTCCCCAGAGGATAGACCGAAGAACCCGGCCACCGTCCAGGGGGAATGCGGGCAAAAGATTGAACAGGGCCAGTATAATATTTATCAAGGCCAGGTAACCAACGACACCGTTAACCGGCCCTGGCCAGCCCCCCAAAGTGCCTAAAGCATAAAAAGCGTAAAACATCATGCCAATAATAGCGCTGGATATGGGGCCGACTATGGCTATCATAAACTCGGCTTTGGCGCTGGGCGGCTCCTCGCTCATTTCTGCCACCCCCCCGAAAATAAACAAGGTGATGCCCTTCATGGGCAACCCGTACTTTCTCGCCACAACGGAATGCGAAAACTCGTGGACTATTATGGAAAGGAACAGGCCTATAGCGCCTACAACCCCCATTATCCAGTAAGTTTGCACAGAAAGACCGTTGTAGTGAAAGGGAAACAGGCCGGTTGAAAGGGACCAGGCTATAAGTATTGCTATAACGATCCAGCTGAAGTCTATGCGCACCTGAAAGCCCATAAGCTTGAAAAGGTTTATGGTTTTTCCGAACATGCTTTCCTCCTCTCAAGACAGCTTAACCCGAGAGTGTGCAGCAGCCAAATACTGCGGCCTGAAAAACCTTGCTGCAACGCCCTTTTCGCAATCTTGATCCTCAACATATTTATGAATATGCCTGCGGTTCAAAATTGCTCCAAATTCGCGTTTCGCTAGGGGTTTTCAACCCTCGCTACGATGTCTGCTGCACAATCTGGGGTTAAGCTTTTTATTCAATTGTTCACGTTTAAAAACCCAAGCGAAACGCGTGCTTTTCCCCTATATCAGCAATACCCAGGCGAGTAATTAGGTTTGCTGGTTGCTTTTAAAGCCCAGGAGGTCGTCAATTTCCTCGTTTGACAATGTCTCATGCTTCATAAGTGCTTGGGCCAGGGAGTCCAGTTTTTTCCGGTTTGGCGTCAGGGTATCGTGGGCCTTTTTTTCCATTTTGGTAATAAGGGCCCTCACCTCTTCGTCTATGAGCCGAGCGGTTTCCTCGCTGAAGTCCCTCTGTTCAGATATTTCCCTGCCCAGAAACGGGTGGGGCTCGCCCTGCCGAAATGTTACCGGGCCCAGCTTTTCGCTCATCCCCCACTGGCAAACCATCCGGCGGGCAAGCTGGGTGGATTTTTTAAGGTCGTCCCCCGCCCCTGAAGTGATATCGTCGAATACAATCTTTTCGGCGGCACGGCCGCCCAGCATTATAGCCAGGCGATCCATCAGGTACCGGCGGCTTACTTTATGCCTGTCCTCCTCGGGCGTTTGTTCGGTCGCGCCCAGAGAGCGCCCTCTCGGGATGATTGAAACCTTCTTGAGGGGGTCAGCACCCGGAAGTAGCTTTGCCATAAGGGCGTGACCTGCTTCGTGATATGCTACACCCCTTTTTTCTTCCTCGTCTATCACCTCCTCTCGCTTGGTTCCCATGAGCATTTTGTCCCTGGCCTGTTCAAAATCATTTGCGTCCACCTGCTTTTTTTTCTGACGTGCAGCCAGCAAAACCGCCTCGTTGACCAGGTTTTTTAGGTCCGCCCCCGACAGGCCCGCTGCTCTGTGGGCAAGGTCTTCCAAGTCTATATCGTCCGCCAGAGGCACATTCTTGGTGTGAACCTGGAGTATTTGCTTGCGGGCGTTTTTCCGGGGGAGCTCCAGGCTTATTTGCCTGTCGAACCTTCCGGGCCTCACAAGGGCGGGATCCAGCACATCGGGCCTGTTGGTCGCTGATATTACCACTACGGATTCCTGGGGAGAAAAACCGTCCATTTCCGAAAGTATCTGGTTAAGGGTCTGCTCCCTTTCATCATGGCCCCCTCCCAGGCCAGTACCCCGGACCCGGCCTATAGCGTCCAATTCGTCCACGAAGATTATGGCAGGAGACTCTTTTTTAGCCCTGTTGAACATATCCCTCACCCTTGACGCCCCGACACCAACAAACATTTCTATAAACTCTGAACCGCTGATGCTGAAAAAAGGAACGTCCGCTTCCCCGGCAGTGGCCCTGGCCATAAGGGTTTTTCCGGTTCCCGGTGGACCTATAAGCAAGATTCCCTTGGGAAGCTCTCCCCCCAGCGACTTGTATCTGGATGGATCTTTCAAAAAATCTACCACTTCTTGGAGCTCTTTTTTGGTGTTGGCAAGGCCAGCTACATCATCAAAACCGATGTCCACCCTTGACTTGGTATAAAGCCTGGCCTTGGATTTTCCAAAACCAAAGGGTCCAGCCCTTCCGCCGCCCATCCTTTCCTGAAATTTTTTGCTGCTGTAAATTATGAAGCCCAAAAGAAGGACCCAGGGCAAAAAACCTATCAACACCATCCTCAGCCAAGAGGTATCCTCCGGCCTTACTGTTACGTTAACGTTTTTGTTTTCCAGCAAGCCCAGAAGGTCTTCGTCCCCAAAAGACGGTATGGCGGTTTCAAACTTCTTGAAGTCAGGCGTTTCCCCCTTTTTTCCGGGCGCATCCTTTTTTATCGGCTCTTTAAAGACACCCTCCACCGAGTTTCCCTTTATGGTTGCCTCGGAGACATTCCCCTGCCCTATGTGCCCTTTAAATTTAGTGTAAGAGAGCTCGAGCGGCTGATCGGCAACGAATTGTTTGAAAAAATACATTACCAGAAAGGCCAGAACGACAAACCATATAACCCTTGCCCAGGGGGAGGACATTTGTGTGCGACCTGTTTCCCGGCCTTTATTTTCCGGATTTTGATTGGAATCGTTGTACATAGCACTTTTTGTTAAATATTATACCAGGTAATGAAATATTATCAATGCAACAAGCAGGACCAGGAGCATCCAGAAAAAAAGACTCAAGGTAACAAAGGCAAGCTGCTCCAGCTCTCTGCCTTTTTCCATGTTCTCCAATGCCTCCAGTGTCTCCCTTCTGCCGGAAGGCGCCTCCTTGTAGCCGACCACTGCCAGAACGAGGGCGATGGTGATGCCTGCTATCAAAAAAGTAACCCAGTGTGTTCCCCATAAGACAGGACCCAGGGGCCTTATCCATATACCGGCCGCCCAAGTGAAAAGAAAAATCACCAAAAAGACCCAAAACAGGCCCTTCCTTTGCCTGCCTCTTCCTGCTGTTGCGGCAAAGAGGACCAATAACAAAAGAGATATGATTAACGCTGCAGTAAAGTCTTGTATAAACATTTTCCTGTTTTTTTATTGATCCTGCGGGCCTGAAAACCCGCCCTTTTACCGGGCCTGTTTCCCTTTGCCTTCCTCTTTTTCCCTTCGGGACACCTCCCCCTGTTCAATGCATGCCCGCTCGTGTTCGATGTCGCCCTGTTTGCCCCTGGTTCTACGGACAAGCCTTTCAAGGGCAGAT
The DNA here is from genome assembly GCA_964655655.1 of uncultured Desulfobacteraceae bacterium. Classification (GTDB taxonomy): domain Bacteria; phylum Desulfobacterota; class DSM-4660; order Desulfatiglandales; family B25-G16; genus CAZZPR01. Next base: position 29,339 of record CAZZPR010000009.1, read on the forward strand.
GAACGGCCGTAAACAACCAATTTGTCCCGGGGCATTATCTTTGTTTGCCCGCTGGGGGCACCCAAATATTGGCCGTCCTCCCTGGTAATCCCCAAAACTATTACCCCTTCATCCTTGAGCTTAAGTTCGCTCAAATCCCTGTTGGCCATCCAACCTCCGGGATTGACGATTATTTCGTTTACCCGGTAATCACCGGCGAGATTTAAAAGATCGGCCAGGCCTTGAGCTTCAAGCCTTGTATAACGTTTCAGCGCCCACCCGATTATGTTGGACAAATGTCGGTCCACCCGTGAACTTGTACCGGCTATCCAGAGCAGCACCAGCCCTGCAACCAGGGGAAGAACCTTTATCATGACGGAACGGCCGGGGCCCTCGAAGTTGACAAAGGTAAGGATAAGAGAGGATAGGGCGGTAATGATCCCCGCATTTCCCAGCAACATCAGGGCTAAAAGTATTTTGCGCCTTATAGGGTGGTCCACTGCCTTCTCCGACTCGCTGGTGGTAAAGCCGACCCCCAAAAAGGCCGATCTGGCCTGAAAACGAGACGAGTCTCTGGAGAGCCCTGTAAGGACAAGCGCTACTGTGGCCACCCTGGTAATCAGTATGGACAGGGCAAGTATGATTAAAAGAGAAATAACCGGAGCCATTTTTTATTAGATAAAGCACTTACTTGCGTTATAGGGCGATCTATCTGGAGGGCAAAACATGTCATGTTTTGCAGGGGTCTCCTCAGTTGGTTATGCCTTTTCAAAGCAAGGACAAACTCAGCTTTCACCCAGCTCCTTTTCCACAACCTCGTGAACCACCCTTTTTTGCATTTCTTTAAGTCCCGGACCCAGCTCTGCCGGATAGAGCTCGGGGTTTCTAATTGCCTTGAACCTCTCCCCCAGGGCGCCAAATTCCTTGAGAAAGCGGCCCCGGATACCTGAAAGAGAACCGGGCCTTTTTATTCTTCTGCCGTTTTTCATAAATAAGCTCAGCAGTGGCTCCCCCGGACCATTTTCATCTCTTAAGGAAACGGTGTCCCTGTAAAGGCCTTTGTTCTTGCATTCTCTGAACACCTGCTTCTCGTCCACCAGGGTCCTCTTTCCGGTGCTTAATTTCAGCACCGGGCGGCCGCCGTACTTCACCAGCTTATAGGCCATGTCCGCATAAGGGGCATCGGAGGAGACCCCCATTTTGGTGCCCACGCCCAGGGCGTCGATTTGTGCTCCCCTTTGGAGCACTTCTTCGATCTTATACTCATCAAACGCCCCGCTTGCGAATATGCTCGTGTCCTTCAGTCCCTGGCCACGAAGAATTTTTCTAACCTCCTGGCTTAGTTGCGCCATGTCTCCGCTGTCCAGCCTGACTCCTTTCAGGCCGTATCCTTTGGCCCTCAACTCCTTTCCCACCTTCGCAGCCTTGTGGGCCCCTGCGATGGTGTCATATGTGTCTATCAACAAGACCGAATTTTCGGGGAAGGTCTTGGAAAAGGCTCGGAAGGCCTCGATTTCCTCCTCAAAACTAATAACAAAGGAATGGGCCATGGTGCCGGATACAGGGACACCGTAAACCTTTCCGGCCAGTACATTGCTTGTGCCCGAGAAACCGCCTATAAAGCTTGCCCTGGCTACCTTTAGGCCCGCATCGAAACCCTGGGTCCTTCTTAACGAAAAGTCTACCAGGCTACGGCCCTTTGCTGCGCGCACACACCTGGAGGCCTTTGTGGCTATGGAAACCTGGAAATTGACAGCGTTGATGATCAGGGTTTCCACCAGCTGGGCTTCTATTATAGGTGCAGTGACCTCCAGCACAGGCTCGTCCACGAAAAAGATACGCCCTTCGGGCATGGCAAAAACATCCCCTGTAAACCGTAGCTTGCCGAGAAAATGAAGGAAACCCTGAGAGAAAAGCCCGGTGGAACCCAGATAATCTATGTCTTGTTCTTCAAAGCGAAAGGACTCCAAGATCTCCAGCACTTCCTCCAGGCCGGCGTTTACAAAATAACCCCGGTTCAAGGGATATTTTCGGATAAAAAGACTGAAGGTGGCCGGGGCGAACATCTCATGATGAAAATAAGAGGCTGCCATTGTGAACTGGTAGAGATCAGTCATAAGGGCCGGGTTGTTTGGTTTTATAAAGGGGCTAGATTTTTTCAATTACCCGCTCCTTGTTTTAATGCTGCTTGCCAATCAGATCCCGGAACTCGTTCTCGTTCAGAACCCTTACGTTGTGTTTTTTGGCATCCCGAACTTTGCTTCCGGGGCCATCACCACAAACCAGATAATCCGTGGAACCGCTCAAGCTGGACGTGGCCTGACCCCCAAGAGATTCCACATATTCTTTGGCCTGTTCCCGGGTATATTGATCCAGCCGGCCGGTAAAAACAAAGGTTTTGCCTGCCAGGGGCATCTCTCCTTCCTTTTCCGGCATGTCTTGTATCTTTACGCCTACCTGTTCCAGCTCGTCCAGAACCTGTACATTTTCTTTGGTCCGGAAGAATTTATATACGCTCCTGGCTATTTCCGGTCCTAAATCCGGGATTTGATTGATCTCCTCTGTATCGGTACTGCGTGTCCGGGAAAGGGTTTTGAGTCTTCGTGCCAGGATTTCCGCCACTCTCTCCCCTACGTGCCGTATTCCCAGAGCATATAAAAACCGGTCTAACCGGGGCTCTTTGGTGCCCTGTACGGCTTCATAAAGCTGAGTGGCAGACTTTTTTGCAAAGCCCTCGAGCTGGAGGAGATCCTCTACCGAAAGCCTGTAAAGACCGGCTATGTTTCTTACAAGCCCTTTCCGGACCAGATCCTTTGCAGTTTTGTCGCCCAGGCCCGAAATGTCCATGGCATTGCGCGAGGCATAATGAACAACGTGTCCTATGAGCTGCGCCGGGCAGGATATGCCAGCCGGGCAGAAACAATAGGCCCCTTCTCTTTGCACCGGAGCTCCGCAGGAAGGACACTTGGCAGGCATGGAAAAAGGCCTTCCTCTCCGCCGGGGCTTATCCTCTATTCTTTCCACCACTTCAGGAATTACATCCCCCGCGCGAACAATTCTTACCCGGTCCCCGGGCCTTACATCCTTTCTTTTGGCCTCGTCTTCATTGTGGAGGGTTGCCCTGCTTACCGTAACCCCGCCTACATCCACAGGGTCCAACAGCGCAACGGGTGTGAGCATTCCGGTCCTGCCCACCTGTACCACAATATCGTTCAGGGTGGTAATCTCCTTCTTGGGGACAAACTTCCAGGCAAAGGCCCACCTGGGGCTGCGATGCCGGGTGCCCAGCGCTTCCCTCAAACCGTAGCTGTCCAGCTTTATAACAATGCCGTCTATCTCGTAGGAAAGCTCGTCCCTTTGTTCCCACAGTTTTTGGTGATACTCCAGGATTTTTTCCATGGAGGAGACCTTTTTGTTCAAGGGATTGGTGTTGAATCCCCACTCTGGAAAGACTTTCAGGGCCTCCCAGTGGGATGAAAAATTTTCTCCCTCTGCGGCAAGGATATCGTAAAAATATATATTAAAGGGCTTTCCCGCTACCTTTTTGGGATCGAGCTGCCTCATCATGCCGGCGGACGCATTTCTGGGGTTGGCAAAAGGCGCTTCCCCGCCCTGAACCCTCTCCTTGTTCAGCTGTTGAAAGCCCTGCTTGTACATAAAGACCTCTCCCCGAACGGAAAGGAACGGAGGGAAGCCTTTGCCCTGGAGCCTCATGGGGAAAGGACCAATGGTCTTGAGGTTTTCAGAAATGTCTTCCCCTGTGTCACCATTTCCCCTGGTGGCCCCGTATTGAAAAATGCCCCGTTCATATACAGCTTCTATCGAGAAGCCGTCCAACTTTGGCTCCAGCACATATTCCACCTTTTGTCCGCTTGCGTTCCTGCAAACAAAATCATGAAAACGGGCTACTTCATCTTGATCGAGCGATGCGTTCAGGCTGAGCATGGGCCGGGCGTGTTTTACCTTTTTTAGTTCGCTTACCGGCTCCGCACCCACCTTTCTGGTAGGGGAGGTGTCGGATTGCAATTCGGGAAAGGTTTGCTCCAGATCCTGTAGCCGGCGTAATAATTGGTCATACAGGGCATCGGATATCACAGGATTGTTTTTTATGTAATACAAATAGTTGTGATATTCTATTCCCTCTCTCAGGGCGGCGACCTCTTCCCGGGCCTCTTGTCTGGTTATATCTCGAATGTTCTTGAAATCAGCGCTGGGGCCTTTCTTGAAGTCCATTTTGTACATTTTTTCCTATTTTCTGTTTAGCATGCCCTTCAGGTTTTTAAGGCTGTTTGTGTTGATTACGTCCCCGGGTTCCAGCCAGCCCCTGCGGGCCTGGTATACACCAAACCGCATGAGGCTTAATTGGGTTTTGCCATGGGAATCAGTGGAGATGGCTATTTTTATTCCCATTTCTCTTGCCATCTTACAGAATATATCGTCAAGATCAAGCCGGTCTGGATGGGCATTCAATTCCAGGAAGCATCCCCTTTCCCTGGCGGCCTCCATTATGGCCCCCATGTTTATCTCATAAGGGCTTCTCTCCCGGATCAGTCTCCCTGTAGGATGGGCCAGGATACTGAAAAAGGGATTATCCATGGCCCGGATAACGCGCTCGGTTTGTTTTTTTTCGGGCAAGTTAAACTTATAATGGATGGCACCAATAACGAAGTCCAGTTCCTTGAGTATGTGGTCCGGAAGATCAAGGGACCCGTCCTCGAGGATGTCTACCTCTATGGATTTTAAGATAGTAATGCCGTTTATTTTTTCGTTCACCTTGTCTATTTCGCTGATTTGCTGCGAAAGCCTTTTTGCACCCAATCCATGAACCATGGTAACACGTTTGGAGTGATCGCTTATGGCCAGATAAGCATACCCGAGCCCTAAAGCTGCACGGGCCATTTCCCCAATGGTGTGGTGCCCGTCCGTATAACGGGTGTGGGTGTGCAAATCACCCGCCATATCCGACAATTCTACCAGTTTTGGAAGCGCATTCTTCTGGGCCGCCTCGATTTCACCCCTGTTTTCACGGAGTTCAGGCTCAATGTAGGGCAGGCCCACTTGTTTAAACACCCCCTGTTCGGTTTTTCCTGCAACTCGATTGTCTCCCTTAAAGACTCCGTATTCATTGATCTTCAGCCCCTTATCCGCGCCGATTTTTCGTACAGCGATGTTATGCGCCTTTGAGCCAGTAAAACAATGGAGTGCTGCGCCATAGCTCGCCCGGGGGACCACGCGCAGATCCACTTGAAGACCTGAACGAAGCCTTACCGTGGAGCGGGTATCACCCTTGGAAACCACCCTGGTCACGTTTTCGTAATTAACAAAATGCTCCATAACAGTGTGCCCCTTGCCGCAGGTCACCAGGACATCGAGATCCCCTGCTGTTTCCTTTCTCCGGCGGTAACTGCCCGCAACCACAACATCCTTTATCTCCTTGAGCCCCTTCAGGTATCCCACAAGGGACTCTGCGACCTCCTCTACCATGGGCAGCTTGCTCCTTTTCTCTTCTCGGGCTAATTTTTGGATTTGCCCTGCTATCTTTTCCTCGGTTTTTTTGCCGAAGCCCCCCAGCCCGGTGACCTGGCCCTTTTTTAGGGCTGCTTTCAAATCTTCCAGGCTGTCAACCCCAATATTTTCGTGAAGGGACCTGACCTTTTTGGGCCCCAGGTCCGATATCTTCAAGAGTTCGCAGAGCTGGGGCGGGATTTGTTTTCCCAGTTCCTTAAGTTGAGAAAGGGTGCCTGTCCGGGTGGTTTCTTCTATCTTGTTTTGGAGGTCCTTGCCTATGCCCGGCAGCCTGGAAAGGTCCTGCCCCCTTTCCACCATATTGGCAAGGCTCCGGGGGTGTTCGTCCACTGTCCTGGCCGCATTTCTGTATGCGCGCACCCTGAACCGGTTGGCACCTTTGATTTCCAGCATGTCCGCCATCTGCGTGAATATTTTTGCTATTTCATTATTGTGAACAGGCACTTTAGACCATAGCCGTGGTTAAAGCTTTCCGCATCCGGTTGCCCGGAAGCTGCCGGGTCAGGGCGCTTTTTAAGGACATATCGGACAAGAGACTGCGAGACCTGTTAACCAGACCCCTGAGTTTGGCTGAAAAGGTGTAGAGCCGGGTGCCCGAGAGCACCGCCCTTCTTGCCCAGAGGCCTTTAAAAAACAGGGCAACCGATAAGAAAAACTTCGCTCCCTTTGTGGCAGGCCTATATGCAGAATGAAACCGGCCTGGCTCCAACAGTGTTTAGGCAACCAAAGAAAAACCCTACAGCTTCCAGTGAAAGAATACCACGGTAAGCCCTTTGCCTGCCTCGACAACCTTAACCTTTTTCTTGCCCTCGTGTACGGTTGTGACCTTATAGTTTCCGGGTGGAAGATCGGCATAAAACCAGGGGCCCTTGGAGACGGTGTTGAGCAGCACCTTTCCCCCGGGCCCATAAATTTCTACGGGAACACTGGAAAGATATTCTCCGTTCTGCAGTGCAAAAATTATTTTCAGGTTATAGTCCCGGGCCCTTATTTCCAATATTTCTCGTTCTCCCTTTCCGACACCCCCGCTTGTGTATTTTACACTGTTCGCCCTGCAGATCTTCATGGAAGCACAACCATCAGCATAGGCAATCGAAGATCCAAGGCCCATAGCAAAGAGAAAAAAGCTGACGGCTGTTACCGTTAATGCTTTTTTGGCTGAGAACCTCATTTTTTCCTCCTTTTGCTTTTTCGTGGCGCGCATTAAATTTAAACTAACTTAATATATTATTTTTGTCATTCACATTTAAATAGTAAATAAGGTAAATAATGTATTTTAAAACAGGAAGCCTGGACATATGTTTTGAAAAGTGCCTATGCCTATAGTTTGGCGCTAAAGCTTTCCTGGGTTTCGGGGCGGAAAGTGGCCAGAGAAGAAGAGCGTTCTCTTTGCCCCAGACGAACCACATTGAATGTTTTTATAAGGAGGAACTATGGACATCACACAGGTATGGGAAGGACTTATAAAGGGAGGAAAAGGGAAAATAATATACGTTATCATGGACGGGGTCGGGGGGCTGCCGAATCCTGACCGCGGGGGAACCGAGCTCCAGGTAGCCAAAACACCCCATCTGGATGATCTTGCGCGGAAATCGAGCTGCGGGCTTTTGGAAATGGTGGGCCCGGGGATAACCCCTGGGAGCGGACCGGGCCATTTTGCCCTCTTTGGGTATGACCCCCTCGAATACAAGCTGGGCAGAGGAATACTTTCAGCCCTTGGAATCGATTTCTGCCTGCAGGAGGGGGATGTGGCGGCCAGGATAAACTTTGCAACTATCGACCGGCAAGGCAATGTTGCCGACAGGAGGGCCGGAAGAATTGACAGCCAAACAAACAGGCACCTTTGCAGCAAAATCAGGGATAATGTATGCACCAATAAGGATATGAAAATTTTCCTCGAAACAGTCAGCGAACACAGGGCGGTGCTTGTGCTTCGCGGCCCCGGCCTGGGCGGAAACCTCGCAGACACTGATCCCCAGCAAACAGGGGTGCCTCCGGATAATCCGAGAGCCCTTTCCGGGGACTCAGAGGGCACAGCCCGGGCAATAGCCTCCTTTGTGGAGCAGGCAAAGGAAATCCTGTCGGACGAGGGCAGGGCGAACATGGTGCTGTTCAGGGGTTTTGACAGATATGCTCCGTTTCCCTCTCTGGCAAAACGATTCGGCCTGAAGGCGGTTTGTGTTGCAGAATATCCCATGTACAGGGGGATAAGCAGGCTTCTGGGCATGGACGTGTTGCCCGCTCCGGAGGGCCCGGAGGAATCATTTGATTCCTTGAGAGACGCCTACGACCGGGAGTACGACTTCTACTTCCTGCATCTAAAAAAGACGGATAGCACCGGCGAAGACGGGGACTTTGATCGGAAGGTAAGGGCCATAGAAGCCATTGACGGGCTTATGCCGCTGGTGACCGGTCTGAACCCGGAAGTCCTGGTAGTTACAGGTGACCATTCTACTCCGGCAACCATGGCAGGCCACAGCTGGCACCCTGTGCCTGTAATGATAAGCTCTAAATATTCCAGGGCCGATACGGTTGAATCCTTTGATGAAACTTCATGTTTGAGGGGGGCCTTGGGAACAAGGCCCGGAGTTCATTTGATCGGGCTTGCCCTCGCTCATTCAGGAAGGCTAAAGAAGTACGGCGCGTGAAATGCAGGCCTGTTTCTAAAATACTGCCTTTACCCCATTTATTTTTCCCCTGTTATATATCAATATAAGCAGGAAACATCGAGGCAGGCGCAAAAATTTTTGGTGGCGGAATGCCTCTTTTGTGCCCCTTCGGAACCCCCAAATCTTTGCAATGTTGTGCAAAATTCTTTCAGGCTGTCACGACCTAATGGGCCCTTCAGGGCACACCCTCTGGCAAACAAACAGTTACCTTGCCTTGAGGGGTCCGGTACGGATTAAAACAAAAACAACGGAGGTAGAAGATGGAACCGCTGGACAACAAAAGGGCGCGGGCTACCAGTACGGTATCAAAAAGAGAATAGGGCTTTTGGGTAAATCTTCGTTGGACAGGTTTGTGCGGCTAGCTTATTGGGGGCAAAGACTTACGTCCGATCCGGATGTAAAGGATGCCATATCAAAAATTAGGAACTATTTGAACCAAGAAACACATCCTGCAAGGGAATTGTTTCAGAGGGTGTTCGATGTTTTGTCCGAGCAGAAAGGAGAGAGGCTTTTTCGAACCCTGTTACAAGGCAAAACGTGGAAAATGTAAGCTCTGATGCCTTTATAAACAAGATGATAGGTTTGGGCTCCCTGGCCCAGATGTATTTTCTGTATATACCAGTAAACGGCATGGCGGATTTTTCTTTAATGGTCAATCCGGAGCAGAGAAATCACTTGAGAAAGAGGGTCATGGAGACAAGAGACACCAAGCCGATGTTTGCGCTGGACTTCTGGAACGACGGACCCTATGTGGAGGGATGTATCGCTGCCGGGAGAAGATATTTTCATATAAACGCCAAGGGAGACATAGAGCCCTGCGTGTATACCCATATAGCTACCGATAACATTAAAAACGTCAGCCTAGCCGAGGCCCTGAACAGCGAACTTTTCAGGGATATAAGATCCAGGCAGCCCCATAATTGCAATCATCTCCGGCCTTGCATGATAATAGACAACCCTTATGTAATGAGAGATGTTATAAAGACGGACCGCCCGTATTTTACACACCCCGGAGCAGAGCAGATATACACCTCCTTGGCCGGAAAGGTGGACGAATATGCCAGCTCTTACGGTCCCCTGGCGGAGAAGGTTTGGAAAACGGAATACTGTGGCCCGGATCTTTCAAGGGACGGGAAAACAGAGGCCGGCTGAAAAATGACCCTGGATTTAAAGACAAGGATTCAACCCCTTGCAGAGTACCTGTATGAATCCCGGCATGCAGCAGTATTCACGGGTGCGGGCATAAGCACGGAGTCCGGCCTACCGGATTTCAGGGGGCCGGACAGAGCATGGACACGCAGGAACAAAGGCCTGCCCCCCAAACCCATGAACATACAACGGGAAAACGTAAACCCCAACCCCGGAACCTTGCCGTTGCAGGGCTTCACAAGCTGGGCAAGCTGAAGTTTCTGATCGCCCGGAACGTAGACAACCTTCACCTTGAATCCGGCATACCCCATAATCTGTTGGCCGAGCCCCACGGCAACATAACCAAGCTCCGTTACGTAAGTTGCGGCAAAACTGTAGACCGAAGCCTCGGACTGAAGGTTTGCCAGTGCGGGGGAAACTTTGTCTCAAGCGTGGTAGGTTTCGGCCAACCTCTTTCAGAAAGGGGCTTAAGCCTATCTTTTGAAAATTCCAGAAAATCCGATCTGTTTATCGTTGTTGGCTCCAGCCTGGCGGTAACCCCGGCTGCGGATATACCAAGAGAGGCCCTTAGATCGGGCGCAAGACTCATCATAATCAACCAGGAGGAACCCCCCTGGACCGGGATGCCTGTATCCGTTTTTTCGAAAGGGTTTCGGAGATACTTCCCAGGGCGGTCAAGAGATTGAAGTCGAAGATGGGCTACTTTGAATAACCCCTTCATGGACTTTTTCCCTTGCAAATATTATAATAAGCGCCAAAAATGACCTGGCTTCCCTTTTCAGGGCTACAAAAAACAGCTTGATCAGCTAATTGGCCCTTTTCAGAGCGTTGCCGGCATGGTTAAACCGGTCCGGGCAGCAACCGCCTTTAAGGCCCTAACAATCCTGTTTTCACGCAGATTTTAAAAATTTAATCCCTCAGGGGCTTTGTTGGTGTGCCCGCGGCTCAAGATCGCTCCAGAAATTGACTTTTGACAGGGCTTTTCAACCCCGTTGCCTTTGTCTGACGGACCGTTTTTCTAAAGATCAGGGGAAAAGGAAGGCCCACGGCTAAGCAAAATGAAACACAAAAACAAACTGATAATATGGATAACCGGAAGCGCGGCGTTCCTGGCCGCACTTCTGGCGCTGCTCCTTCTGCTCTCACCTTTATTGCTAAACGCGGCCCCTGTAAAGAAAAGATTGATGTCCTTTTTATCCGCCAGGGTTGGGGGGGCTGTGAGATATCAATCCCTGGAGGTTTCTTTTTTCCCCAGACCAAAGGTTGTGGTGACCGGAGCCGGTGTTGATATACCGAAAGGGGTTTCGGGCACACTTGATACGGCGGTATTTTATCCCAGGCTAAGGGCCCTTTTTTTTGGCAAGCTGCACATGGAGGAGCTTCGTATTAAAAACCCGGAACTGGTTATAGGCCTAAAAAACATTCCCAAAGGCCTAAGGGGAACCCAAGAAAAATTTATGGGTGCTGCATTACGGAAATGGATAGCCCCCGTTTTGGGGTTTTTGAGCAGGAGTTCTTCCCTGGTGGCTGAAAAGGGCAGGCTGGCCTTGGGGAGCAAGAAAAGCCCGGTGTTCGAGTTCCGGGATATCAGGATATTGGGACGGTCTACTGAAAAGGGTTTTGACATAGGGGTAACCTGTGACTCAAATCTATGGGAGAGATTGTCTCTGGAGGGCAGGCTGAACCCGGGGAAAGCAGAGGCAAAGGCCCGGATAAGGATAGAGCGTTTCAGGCCCCATGAGCTCTCAGATTATTTTTTTCCTCGAGTATGTCCCGCCCTGGTGGACTCAAAGGCAGACCTGAATGTGCTCCTTGGAATAAAGGAAGAATCCGTGCAGGCGGACATTCGAGGTTCTTTGCTGTGCCTTACCCTTGGTGCAGGGGGGGAAGAAACAGACATAAACATACCGAGCTTTGAACTTGCTTTTCAAGGAAACGGGGAAAGATGGAGGATGTCCCTTTCGGAAACAGAACTCGGGCCGTATGCAGCCCGGGTGAGCGGAAATCTGGCGACCGATAAAAACAACCCCGATATGGTCCTGGAGGTGGAATGCAGAGACGTAAACATTAGTTCGGTTAGGGGGGCCGCCCTCGAGCTGGCTGGAAAATATCGGATTGTTGACAAGATGTTTGGGATTCTAAAGGGGGGCACGGTTCCCCTGCTGAAGAGTAGCGCCCGGGGTGAATCAGCAGCAGAAATGTTCAAGCTGGAAAATATCTCACTCCGGGGGAACATAAAGGAAGGGAGGGTTCAGGTGCCCCGCCCCCTTCTCGACCTGCGCCTGGTAGAGGGCAACGTATCCCTCTCCCGGGGAACCTTGAAAGGCGAAAGGCTTAAGGCCCGGAGGGGAAACACCAGGGGCCGGGATGGACAACTGAAAATAGGATTCACGGGTAAAAAATCTCCTTTTTACCTGGACATAAAAATAGATGCCGATTTACAGGAACTGCCCCCTGTGCTTGAGGAATTGGTAAAGAGCAGGCCGTTTCAAAGGGAGATGGGCCTCATAAAAGATGTAAAAGGAAGGGCTGCGGGAAGACTTGTTCTTGAAAGAGAAAAAGGCGATATGAAGGTTGAAGCGGAGACCCGGGAAATGGATTTTTTTCTTGAATATGCCCGGCTGCCCTTTCCCCTGGATATAAAGGGAGGGCTTTTTACTTATAATGCTAAAGAGATAGAGGTTAAGGACCTGAGAGGCGAAATCGGCAACTCCTCTTTTTGCGGGCTGCAAGCAAGCCTTAACGGGAAGGCCTATTCAAGCCTGGAGGTAACTTCCGGGAAGGCCGTAATATCTATTAGCGAGTTTTTCCCCTGGATACAGGCCCTTCCGGGCACAAGAGAGGATTTGACTCTGGGCGGGCGTAGGATAGCGGTGTCGGAGGCCAGTTTGCGGGGGCCTTTGCTGGAGCCGGAAAAATGGAATTTCCGCGTCAAGGGAGAGGCATCGGATATTTTTATAGGGCTTCCCGGTTTTCCGGCGCCGGTAGAATTTGAGCAGGGAGGATTTACAGCCCTCCCGGGCAAGCTTTTTCTTGATCAATGCCGGAGCCGTTTTTTGGATGCCGCTTTAGAAATTTCAGGAACAGTTGATAACTATCTGTACAGCCTCAGGGGACTGGAACTCAGTATTAACGGAAATGCAGGAGATAAAGCGGTCAGGTGGTTTTTAAAAAAGGTGTCCTTTCCCCGGGCATTTTCCCCCCGCACCCCGATATCATTTAAGGGGGCGCGCTTGTTATGGAACAACAAGGGCCCTGTCTCTTTCTCAAGTGCCGTTGGCTTTTCGAAAAAACAGAATGTTTATCTTGACATAGCTTTTAGGGGCAAAGGGAGCTGGTTCGCAGGCTTCTCCCTAAAGGATGACGGGGCCAATGCTTTTCTTGAGGTCGGTTTGGCAGACAATGACCTTAATCTTTCATTTAAAGGCAAGATAAAGGCGGAAACATTGGACCAAATCCTGGCCGAGAACAGCGTGCTGGACGGATGGATAGAAGGGGAATTTCGCGCCCGAGTGCCCCTGGACAGACCCCTGGAATCCACAGCCAATGGCAGGATAGAGGCCGGTGATATTTGCAGGCTTTGGAAGTGGAAATTGCCTGCCGGCATAGCAAAGGCCTCCTTGCTGGCAGCAGGAAACGATATCTGGGTGGAATATGCTGATCTGGACTGGAAGGAGTGCCCGTTGCATATTAAGGGGATCGCAAGCCTTTCGAAAAAAGGGATCTTGGCGGATATGGATGTTGTTGCCGGTTCCCTTGATTGGGAGAGCATAAAGGGAATAGCGGACATAGAAAACCGGGAGGGCGCCGATGGTTTCCCGGGTCTTCCCCTTCAAGGTGTTTTAAGGGTAAAGGCCGGGAACTTCCGCTACGATGATTACAATTGGAGGGACATCCAGGCGGAGCTGTCCATAACCGGCCGGGATATTCGGGTTGATGTCAAGAAGGCGACATTGTGTGGAATTTCCTTTGCAGGGGACGCGGACTACTCGGCAGGGGAAGTTGATGTGGGCTTACGTCTGTGTGCAATTGAACAGGACCTGAACAACACCCTTGACTGCCTATGGGGCAAAAAGGACATGATCAAGGGAAAGTTTAATCTTGAGGGAAGCGTGGAAGGAAAAGCCATCGGAAACCAGGTTTATCCCTCCCTGCAAGGGAAGCTCAAGTTTACGGCAAAAGAGGGGCGTATCTACCGCATGAACCTGCTGGCCAGGATACTGGCAATGCTGAATATAACCGAGATATTAAGGGGAAGGGCCCCGGACCTGTCGGGGGAGGGCCTTGCCTTTTATTCAATGGAAGGAGAAGGGGCCCTGGAGAAGGGAAAGCTTCATATTCAAAATTTTATTATCGACGGCTCTTCAATGGATATTGTATGCAACGGGTATATTGATATGGTTAAAAAGGATATGGATCTCGATGTTTTGGTGGCCCCGCTGAAAACCGTGGATTTTATTGTCGGGAATATCCCGCTTTTGGGTTATGTGCTGGGGGGGCATCTTGTTTCCGTACCCGTAAAGGTCAGGGGAAGCCCGGAAAACCCTGAGGTTATTCCCCTTTCACCCGCTACCATGGGCAAGGAGTTGCTGGGAATACTGGAGAGAATCCTTCATCTTCCGGTAAAGATAATTCAGCCATTGCTTCCCAAGGAAGAAAAAAAGGAGAAATAATTTTTTAAACTACAGGTAGCTCCCTGGGCTTAACGGAAGCATGTTGAAAAATTTTCGTATTTTTCGAAAACCACAAAATAAAAAATTGAAATAACTATTTTAATATTCTAATATATGAATCATCTGTTTGAAGTTTCCACTTAATATTAAGCCAGCATGTTTAGATCTCTTTATTATTTAAGCCCAATGAACCAACCCAGGGAGACACCACCATGGCTAACCAAATAGTTGTTTGTGAGAACTGCGGCAAGAAATATGCCCTAAACTCCGAACAATTACAGAGGGTTAAAGGGAAAAGGACCAAAATAACCTGCAGGAATTGTGGCTTTGAGCTTAGTCTGGCAGCCCCCGGGGAAGAGACCGCAGAGGGCAAGAAAAGGAAAAAAGCAGGCCCTTCTTCCGGCTCACCTGCACCGGATGAAGAGAGAGAGGAAAAGCACCCTAAAACATCCTTGCCCAAGGCAGCCGGGCTCAAAATAAAGGGGCCGGGACTGAGGACAAAGATGTTTCTGGTGTTACTGGTGGTCCCTATGGTCTTGATGTTGGTCCTGGGGATTTTTTATCAGTCCCAGTTGAACAAGCTATCCTCAGAAAACACTTCCAAAACCATCAGTTTGATAAGGAGCGTTGCGGAAAGGGATATTGGTAACATAGCAAATGCAGTGGCCATGCAGGCGGAGACCTATCTTTTTACCCGTCCCGGATTGACCAGGCAATATTTTGACAAGGCAATAGAGTTTAAAAAGATTGTGATGCAAAGGGTGGGAGTCACCGGGTTTACAGCCCTTTATGCGAGGCCGGACCGATATAATATCTGGCGTTATTGGGTACACCCCAACCCGGATCTTATAGGGGCTAATATTGAAAAAGCCATAAAACCCGGGCTTGGAAGCTTCTTTCCCCGCACGTGGAAGATTATTTCAGGGGTAAAAGACGGGAGCCTCTCCAGGGGATATTACAAATGGGAGGATAAAGACGGGGTTATAAGGGAAAAATATATGGTGAACGTGCCTATAAAGGATACCCCCTTTGTAATTTCCTGCACGGCGCCCATTGACGAATTTATCAAGCCTATAAGGCACATGGAGGAGCGTGCAGATAAACTCTCCGCAAGGGTCAGGAATATAAATATAGCCATCCTTGGCGCAACCCTAATTTTTATTGCATTTATCGTGGGGAGTTTCGGGCACCGGCTATCAAAAAATGTCAGGCACCTCACCGAGGTAGCGGATCGCATAAGCATGGGAGGCCTGGACTCGGAAATAGAGATAACATCAAAGGACGAGATCGGAAACCTGGCTGGGGCCATATCCAGGATGCAGGACAGCCTTCGTTTTTCCCTGGAACGGCTTAAGCGGAAACGTTAGTTGGGAGTGGGTGGCGATAAGCGCATCTCTTTGAGTCTTACACCGAAAGGAACCTAATCTCGGTGCCGAAAGCAAAAACGGGCAGGCCACGGTAATACGGGCTGTCTTTCATGCACGGGCAGCATGCCCGGGCAAGAGGTTTGTTTGATAAACCAAAAAGGAGGAAAACAATGAAAATCAAAGGCACTTTTTTTGTTGGTTTATTGATAGCACTTGTTTTTGCAGCGGCATTTGCCTATTTTTTATATCCGCCAAAGCCTATAAAGATAGGGGTTATACAGGATCTGAGCGGTCCGCTCAGTGCATACGGAAAGCAAATGGTGACTGGTTTCAAGATGGGCCTGGAATATGCAACCGGTGGTACCAGTAAGATCATGGGAAGGGATATAGCGCTTACCATACATGACACCAAGATGGACAAGGACAGGGCCAAAAGACTGCTGACCGATCTCTACAACAAGGAAGAAGTGGATATTGCAGTGGGATCGACAAGCAGCGGGGTCACCCTGAACTGTCTTCCCGTGGCAAAAGAATTCAAGAAGATACTTCTCGTGGAGCCGGCGGTGGCGGATTCCATTACAGGCACAAAATGGAACAGGTATATATTCCGTACCGGCAGAAATTCCAGCCAGGATTCTATCGCCAACGCCGCTGCCATATCCAAGCCGGGAGTAAGCATTGCCACAATCGCACAGGATTATGCCTTTGGCAGGGACGGGGTGGCGGCGTACAAAAAGAAGGCCGAAAAACTCGGGGCCAAAATTGTGCACGAGGAGTACTGCGCCATAAAGGAAACGGACTTTACCGAGCCCGTCAAGAGAATTGTCGGGGCCCTTAAAGATAGGCCCGAACCCAAATACGTGTTTGTTATATGGGCCGGGGGCGGTACACCCTTTGAGCAGTTACTGGCAAGCGACCTGGAGGAATATGGTATAAAGATAGCCAGCGGGGGAAACATAATACCGGTGCTCAAAAAATGGAAACCCCTGGAGGGCATGGTAGGAGCTTTATACTATTATTATGAACACCCAAAAAACAGGGTTAACGACTGGTTTGTGGAAAAGCACTTCAGGCGGTTAGGGAGCCCCCCGGATTTTTTTACCTGCGGAGGGTTTGCCGCTGCCATGGCCGTAGCTGAGGGAATAAAAAAAGCGGAAGACACTGATACGGAGCGACTTATCTCTGCTATGGAGGGGATGGAGTTCATGACACCAAAAGGTATGATGGTGTTTAGAAAGGAGGACCATCAGGCACTCCAGTCCATGTTCGCCTACAGGCTTGCTGTAAGACCCAATGTTGAATGGGCTGTGCCCGTTCTCCTGCGGGAACTCATACCAGCGGAGACGGCACCGCCTGTGATGGTAAGTCGGTAGGAGAGAGCGGAAAACATAAAGAATGCTGGCATAAGGCAATAGATAAAATGGCCCGAAGGCACGTTTTAATCACGGGCACCGGGAGAAGCGGCACCACGTTTCTTGTCATGCTTTTGACATATTTGGGGCTGGATACCGGTTTCACTGCCCAACAAATAGAGGAGCGAAACCTCGAGGCCGCACGCGGAGGTTTGGAAAATGATATGCTTTGCAGGGGGAGAGCATTCTATGATCAAGAGCGTGTTCCCCGCATAGTAAAAAGCCCGTGTTTTTGTGATTGCGCTGAAGAGGTTGTGGAGAGGGATGATATAACCATTGAGCATGTTTTTATACCTGTAAGGGAGTTGCATGCAGCTGCAGAAAGCAGACGCTATGTACAAGAAAGGACTTTTTCCGGGCGGTCGGCCTATAGGCGTTTAAAAGACAGGATTTACCCGGAGAATGTTGTTGGCGGATTATGGCACACAAAGAGAAAAGCAAAGCAGGAACAGGTATTGCTGCGGCAAATTTATAGACTTGTTTTGGCCCTATCCGGAACCACTATACCAATGACCTTAATGCGGTACCCCAGGATTGTAAAAGATGCCTCTTATTTGTTCGGGAAGCTTCGCCCAATATTAGACGGTATTTCTTTCAGGGACTTTAACTCTACATTCGAACGTATAGCGCGAGCTGATTATGTGCATAGCTTTAATGAAAAGGACCGCTAACCTTTAACCCAGATTGTGCAGTGATTGACTGCTGCACAATCTGGGTTAAAGGCACAACCCCGCGAAGCCTGTCTCCCCGGGGCTGCAGCTTTCCAGTTTTTCTACTGGGCCTTGCCGTAACCGATAGAGGCTACGGATGCCTTTATTTCATCTAGTATCCCCGGATCATCAATGGCGGCAGGGGTTTTAAAATGTTCACCGTTTGCTATCTTGCGAATGGTTCCCCGCAGGATTTTTCCGGATCTGGTCTTGGGAAGCCGTTTAACTACCAGGGCCTGTTTAAAGCTCGCCACAGGCCCGATTTGGTCTCGCACCATCTGCACCAAATCCGCAACTATTTTTTCATGGGGGGCCTTTGTGCCCTGTTTTAAGACGATCAAGCCTATGGGCATCTGTCCCTTGAAGGCATCATTTGCCCCTATTACAGCACATTCGGCAACATCGGGGTGCTGGGCGATTACCTCCTCCATGGCCCCGGTTGAAAGGCGATGGCCGGCAACATTTATCACGTCGTCCACCCTTCCCATTATGTACACATATCCATCCTTGTCTATAAATCCCCCATCACCGGTATAGTAGTAGCCCTTGAACATGCTAAGATAGGATTCCTTGAACCTTTCGTCGTTTTTCCAGAGTGTAGCCAGGGTTCCCGGGGGAAGGGGCAGCTTTACAGCGACCACGCCCTCTTTTTCCCGGGGGAGGGGATCTCCGGTCTCCTCGAGTATATTTATGTTATAACCCGGAACAGGTTTTGTGGGAGAACCCGGTTTAACCGGAAAGAACTCGAGACCCATAAAGTTTGATACCATGGGCCAACCGCTTTCCGTCTGCCACCAATGGTCGATTACAGGCCTTTCCAAAAGCCCCCTGGACCATTGATAGGTGTCCGGGTCAAGCCTCTCCCCGGCCAGAAACAAGCATTTGAAGTTCGAGAGGTCATATTTTTTAAGGTAGTTTCCCCCGGGATCCTCTTTTTTTATGGCCCTCATGGCCGTGGGCGCTGTAAACATGGATTTTACCCCGTGCTGGGATATTACCCGCCAGAAGGCCCCGGGATCCGGGGTGCCTACAGGCTTTCCCTCGTATAGTATTGTAGTGCACCCGAGAAGAAGGGGGGCATAAACTATGTATGAGTGCCCCACGACCCAACCCACGTCGGAGGCGGCCCACCATACATCGCCCGGCTCAATCCCGTATATATATTTCATGCTCCATTTAAGCGCCACTGCATGTCCGCCGTTATCCCTTACAACCCCCTTCGGCATCCCGGTGGTGCCGGAGGTGTATAAAATATATAAAGGATCCGTGGATTTAACAGGTACGCAGTCCAGGGGATTCGCCGTTTCCATCATTTGAGCCCAGTCAAGATCTCTTCCTTCTATCATGTCCGCCCTTGACTGGGATCTTTGGTAGATGATGCATTTATCGGGCTTATGATCAGCGGATTCGACGGCCCTGTCCAGCAGGGGCTTGTATTGGATTATTCTTTTTCCTTCGATACCGCAGGAGGCGGAGAGCACCAGTTTGGGCTTTGCATCATTTATCCTGATCGCCAGTTCATTGAATGCAAACCCCCCGAACACCACGGAATGGATTGCACCGATCCTTGCGCATGCCAGCATGGCGATTACTGCCTGGGGAATCATCGGCATATAGATCACCGCGGTATCACCTTTTTTCAGGCCAAGAGAGCTGAGCGCACCCGCCATTTTTGCCACCCTGTCCCTGAGATCGGCATAGGATACCTTTTTAATTGTATCGGTTACAGGGCTGTCGTAGATAACGGCAGCTTGATCCCCCCTTCCGTTTTCCACATGAAGGTCCACAGCGTTGTAGCAGGTGTTAAGCTCTCCCCCTGTAAACCATTTGTAAAAGGGTTTATTTGTGTCGTCCAGGACTTGGTCGTATTTCTTGTGCCATGCAATACTTTCCGCCGCCTTACCCCAGAATCCCCCGGGGTTGTTTATTGACATGTCATAGACATCTTTATATTTGCTTTGCATTGTTTGCCTCCTTAATTCTGATGTTAACCTTCTCTTCCAGCCCATGGAAAAAGGTTTAACGAAAGTGTCGAATTTTTACAACAGCACCGGGCTTTCCCGGAGCGCCATTGCCAAAAACTATTTTGATAAAAGACTTCAAGTCCGGGTTCATCGGGTGCAGTCAATCAAGCCAGGGCTTAAAGGCTATTGGAAACCTCCTTCCGTAGCCAAATGATTTGGTTGTAACCTTAAGCCCGGGAGGGGATTGATATCTTTTATATTCATTGCGGTGCACCATGTCAATAACATCCTTTACCACCTCAGGGTCAAACCCCATGTCAACAATATCTTTTGCCGTCTTGTTTTCCTCGATATAGGCCTTCAATACGGGGTCCATCACCTCGTAAGGGGGCAGTTCATCCTGGTCCAATTGTTCGGGTTTTAACTCCGCAGAGGGTGGTTTTTGTATAATGCTTTTGGGAATCACCTCTTTTTCTTTGTTGATAAATTCCGCAATGCGATAAACCATGGTTTTGGGCACATCCGAGATAACGGAAAGGCCGCCGCTCATATCGCCGTACAAGGTGCAATATCCTACCGCCAGTTCCGATTTGTTGCCGGTTGAAAGCACCATATGCCCGAACTTATTGCTGAAGGCCATGAGCAGCAAGCCCCTTATCCTTGCCTGAATATTCTGGCCGGTTATTTCTGTGGCCACCCCTTGAAAAAAGGGGGAAAGCCCCTTGAGAAAGGAATCGAATATCTCCTGAATGGGCACCTCCAGAAGACTTACGCCCAGGTTATTTGACAGCCTTCTTGTATCCTCGAAACTCTGTCTGCTTGTATATTGAGAGGGCATGAATACCGCTGTTACATTTTCTTTACCCAGGGCCATTGCAGCGATATACAGGACAAGGGCGGAATCCAGGCCGCCGCTTAACCCGACCACCGCCTTGGTGAACCCGGTTTTTCCGATATAATCCCCGGTTCCCATAATCAGGGCCTTTAGCACGGACTCGACCCCTGTTTCTGATATCTCGTGAAAGGCCCCTTTTTTGGTATCCGTGTCGTAAAAAATCATATCCTCTTGAAAATCCCGGGCCCTTGCGATTAGCTGGCCCTGAGGGCCGAAGACCAGGCTTAAGCCGTCAAAAAGCAGGCTGTCGTTGCCCCCGACCTGGTTTACGTAAATGAAGGGAACCTTGTGCCTGCGGGAAATGTCGCTGAACATTTCCCATTTGGATTCTCGTTTGCCCACGTTATAGGGAGAGGCGGAGATGTTGATTAAAAGGTTTGCCCCTTTTTTGATGAGTTCCTGCACCGGCTTGTCAGGATAGAGCAACCTGGGGAAAAAACTCCTCTCATTAAATATATCCTCGCAAATTGTAAGGCCCAAACTGTAATCCCTGTATGAAAAGGGGGAGCTTTCCTTGCCCGTTTCAAAATATCTCCTCTCATCAAACACGTCATAGGTGGGGAGAAGCCTCTTGTTTGCCTTGTGCAGGATTTTGCCGTTCTCGAACAGCACCGCTGAATTAAAAAGCGTATTTCCGCCTTCATCGGGGTTTTTATCCACAAACCCGCATATTACACCTATTCCCTTAATGGATTGAACCAGCCTGTGCAGATGGTCTATGTTGCGTTCAACGAATTCGGCGTTCTCCAAAAGGTCTCTGGGGGGATAGCCGGTTATGGCCATTTCCGGCAACACCACAAGGTCGCATGAATTTCCTCTGGCCTTTTCCACGGCCTTCGCGATCTTTTGTGTGTTACCGGAAAAATCACCTATGGTGGGATTCAACTGGGCGAGTGCAACCTTCATTTTTAAGCCCTCATTTTGAAATCACCGGCTACCAGGCGGCCTGTTGATTGTCTGAATAGTTGATTTTATATATCCAGAAATAAATATGTTATCATACATATGTATTCAAGGAAAAAAATAATGTATACAAAAAATAAATCTCATTAATAAGGCAAGTATTATCCATGAAAAGGCGTGTAATCATAGATACAGACCCTGGGGTGGATGATGCCCTTGCAATACTTCTGGCCCTGAACTCAGCGGAATTAGAGGTGGAGGCAATAACCACGGTATTTGGCAATGTGTGCCTGGAACAGGCTGTTAAGAACGCCGGTTTTTTGCTGGATTTTTTTAGGCCCGAAAAGGCTCCCTTGCTGGCAAGGGGGGCAAGCGGCCCCATGGGAAAAAGTGAAAAGAAAATTAAGACATTTCACGGATCGGATGGGCTGGGCGGGTTGAGCCAAAAAAGGAATAATGATGGCACCCCTAAATATCCTTACCCTGAAGCACCCAAGGATTTGCCAGATGCAACAGAGGTCATCTCTAATCTTTTAGAACTTTACCAGGGGGAGATAACCATCATATGTTTGGGGCCTTTGACCAATCTGGCAAATACAATCACAAAAGACAAGAGGGCGGTTAAAAGAGTCGGAGAAGTGGTGATTATGGGGGGTGCTATTTCGGTGCCCGGAAACATTACCCCTGCATCGGAAGTTAATATTCACATGGATCCCTATGCCGCAAGACAGGTGTTCAGGTCGGGCCTTCCCATCAAACTAATTCCTTTGGATGTAACTGAAAAGGTCTTTCTGGCGCCCCAAATGCTGGAAGACCTGGTCCGATCTGCGGGGAGCATTCCCGGTGATTTCCTTAAAGACCTTACTGTCGGAGTCATGGATAAAACCGAGAAGACACGTGGTATCAGGGGCATACAATTGCACGATCCTCTTGCTGTAGCGGTTGCTGTTGATCCTTCCCTAGTAACTGCCAGACCGGTTTTTGTAGATGTAGAAACAAAGGATGGTATCACCCGTGGCTTGACCCTTGCGGATCTAAGGCCTATCAAAAAGGAGTTGAAAAAACCCCCGAACATACATGTGGCCTTTGAGGTATCCGCCGGACGATTTTTTTCCTTTTTTAAGGAGGATATATGGCCAAAGTAACGGTAATCGGCTCTGCGAACGTCGATTTTACAATAAGGTTGGAGCGCCTTCCGTGCCCTGGTGAAACAGTGTCCGGCGGGGAGTTTTATAGCTCGTTTGGAGGGAAGGGTGCAAACCAGGCCCTGGCAGCCCACAGGGCCGGTGCACAGGTGAGGTTCATTGCAAAGGTAGGGAAAGATCAGCACGGGGATGCAACCATTGAAAACCTCAAGAAGGTGGGTCTTGATACCGGTGCCGTGGCAAGGGACAGCTCTTCGCATTCGGGAATTGCCCTGATAATGGTGGATAAAGATGGCCATAATTCAATTGCAGTGGCCCCTGGCTCGAACAGGAATCTTACGGGCGAGGACATACGCCGGGCCGAGAAACACATCTTATGGGCTGACGTTGTTCTGGTGCAGCTGGAGGTGCCCCTTTTTTCGATCAGGGAGGCGTTCAGTCTGGCTAAGGGGCACGATCTCCTAACCATGCTCAATCCGGCCCCGGCCTGTAATATACCTGATGACATACTGTCCTCCGCTGATGTGGTTACGCCGAACGAGACAGAATTAAAGTACCTGTCAGGGCATAGGATTGAAGATCAGCGAGGAATTATCCTTGCCTCCAGGAAGGTTTTAGATTCCGGTCCCGGCCAGGTTATAGCTACCCTGGGAGAAAACGGGTGCTTTTGGACAACAAAAGATTCCCAGGAACAGTTCCCCGGTTTCAAGGTTAGGGCCGTGGACTCCACTGCGGCAGGGGATGCGTTTAACGGTTATTTGGCCTGTGCACTTGCAGAGAGACGCAGCTCTGTGGATGCTATCAAATTTGCCAGTGCGGCCGGGGCCTTAACTGTAACCAGGAGAGGCGCCCAGGATTCCTTGCCCGAAAGAGGTGAGGTAGAGAATATGCTTAGAAAGGGTGGATATAGACAGCCGGATTTTTTATCGGTTTAGCCCTTTAATAAAGGCCAAATCTTGGACTTTTTGGTATTTGTTTGTGCCCGGCGGCATGGTAGGTTCGGGTGAGTGGGGTTTGTTTTGCTGAGACGGTTATGAGAAAAAATTGGCTTTTCCGGGTTACCAGGGTAGCAGCAATAACATTGCTTACGCCTTTTTATTGCCTTGAAACCCAGGGAACCGAAAATCTGCCCACAAGGCGCAGCTTTGTGCTGTTGCCGAAACACCAAAGATGGATTGATATTCCGCTCATAGGCCTGGCCGCAAACAGGCCCCTTTATTATGTAGCCAGAGAAGATTTATTTGATAAGCCCCTGGGCAACTGGTTCCTGAGATCCCTCGGCGGCATTCCATTGAACAGGCAGAGACCGCTTGAGACCAGAGAATCCCTCCGGGCTTTGAGGGAATACCTGCAAAAAGGAGAAGGGGTTGTTGTTTTTCCCGAGGGCACATATTATGAAAAAAAAATGGGCCCGGGCCGCGTAGGCCTTGTCAGGTTTGTGTTTTCCCGTTTTTCGCTGCCCTTTATCCCCGTGGGCATTAATTACTCGAGCAGGGGCGGGAGAACGCTGGTTCGCATCAATTTTGGAACCGCCAGGTATCCCGACCCGGGGATTTCCCCTAACACGTTTCTTTCAATGATCATGAAGGAAATCCGGCTTCTTTCCGGTCTAATTTGATCCAGACCCCGCCCCTTCGATCACTTTATATGTTTCTATAAGCCATAAGATCAGCGGTTATTTCTCTTTTTCCATTGCTTCCCTTATCTTTTTTTCCTCCCATTCCCTGCCCAGGAACCTGCCCTTGACAAAGACCTTTAAGGCATGAAAAAATAGACCGATTCCCCAAAAGATAGTTACCCAGTAGAACCATAGAACCTTGGTGCCTGTAATGAGATTGATAATTATCAGCAATATATTAACCCCGACGTACATGAGCAGGCTTCTATAAAAGCCCTTTAACTCCTTTACGCGTCTTTTTGCCTTTTCGTATTTTTCGTTGTTCATAATGGCCCCCTTGCTGGATTTGTCGCTATATGAAAGTGATCATATTAATATTTGTCCAGGCCCGAATAATTTTCAACTATATTCGATAAAAAGATTTGCACCAATGAATTTTTTATCGGGATGGAGGCTGTTACAAAAAAACAAATCAGGGATGATCAAGATTCCCTTGACACAACAAAGGATTAGCAGCGGCATAGATTAGAGGGAAGGTTTGGCTTAATAAAGGGGTTTGGTTCCCAAAAAGGAAACTGGAACCGGAAAAGCAAAGGCCATTCTTGGTTCCTTCCATGGGAGGAATGCCTTGACACCTCCCCGACCCTGCAGCCTCAGAGGTTGAAGTACAGCGGTTTATAAAAAACACCTTATTTTGCGGAAAAGTTTTAACATGAAAACCAAGCAATGATAGACAAAAAAAGAGATAAGCGAGTATCGGGCCAACAATCCATTAAAAGGAGGAAGAAAAATGGAGGATTATTTTGGGATTGCAACGCAATGGCTTTTAACAAGCGGCTTGAGAATATTGGTGATTGTCATCTTGACTCTTGTTGCCTTGAAGTTATCCAGATTTATCTCCGTGCGGATTTTTTCATCTTCGAAGCAGAAAAGAGACCCCGAATTCCAGAAGCGGGTGGATACCCTCAGTCGAATAATCAGGTATATCGTAGTGGTAGGCGTTCTTGTTCTGGCCATAATAATGATTATGGGTGAGCTGGGAATCCAGATCGGACCCGTTCTTGCAGCCGCAGGGATCGTGGGTCTTGCTGTAGGCTTTGGTGCCCAAAACCTTGTGCAGGATATTATCAGTGGTTTTTTCATACTTCTTGAGGATCAGATTCGCGTAGGCGACGTAATCCAGGTTTCAGACAAATCCGGGCTGGTAGAAAGACTCAATCTAAGAATGGTTGTTCTGAGAGACCTGGCAGGAAATGTCCACTATGTAAGGAATGGACAAATCCAGACCGTGACAAACATGACAAAAGAATACAGTTTTTATGTATTCGACATCGGCGTGGCTTACAGAGAGGATATAGATGAGGTAACAGAGGTGATCAAACAGGTAGATGATGGGTTGAGAAACGACCCGGATTTCAAAGATAATATTCTTGAACCTATAGAAATCCTGGGCCTGGATAAATTCGCCGATTCTGCAATTATAATAAAGGCCCGGACCAAGACCAAGCCCATCAAACAATGGGCCGTAGGGCGGGAGTTCAACCGAAGACTAAAAGAGGCATTTGACGAAAGAGACATTGAAATACCCTTCCCCCATCTGACATTATATCCGGGGCAGGACAAAAACGGTCAAGCACCCTCTTTGAAGATAACGATGGGACAAGAAAAGGGGTGACTATCCATCCGCTGAGGGACCAACAAAGCACAGGGGTGCGGTCAGGACTTCGTCAACCATGTCCATATTATTCGCATAATTGCTTGAAGGGAGGCCTAAAATGAAACCATTACCTATACTTATCCTTTTGCTGTCGTTGGTGCATGTAAGCACGGCATATGCCGATGAATTGACTTTAAAGAACGGAGACCGTTTGACCGGCAAGGTCATCCGAATGGAAGATGAAAAGCTTTCTTTTGAGACCTCTTATGCGGGAAAGATAATGGTAGATTGGGCTGAAGTATCCAGCCTGAAGGTTGATAAAAAGATCAACGTTGTTCTTAGTAAAGATACTTTATTGAAAGGGAGCACCCTGCCCTCCGAGGCCGGGGAAATGAAGATGAAGCTTGGCAAAATTGTGGATACCGTATCCTTTAAGCTATCGGAGGTAAAAGCAATTGACCCCAAGCCCCAAAAGAGCAAGCCGCATGTCCGGACAAAGGGCCATATAAACATAGGCATAACAGCCACCGAGGGGAATTCAGAAACAGAGACCCAGCATCTGGACGGAGAGTTTGTAGCTCGGACAGAAAAAAACAGGTTCACGTTGTCCGGAGAATTAAACCGTGCTCAGGAGGAGGAAGAAAAAACGGTAAACAATGCCTTGGCCTCGCTGAAATATGACCATTTCGTCAGTGAAAAATGGTTCCTTTACTCCAACGCATCATTCGAGAAAGACGAATTCAAGGGCCTCGATCTCAGGAGTTCCCTGGGCGGTGGTGCCGGATACCAGATTATAGAGACAGACACAACGAATCTATCTCTGGAGGCGGGCCTGAGTTATGTGAATGAAGATTTTGAGGAGGCAGAGGACGAGAGTTATCCGGGCGGTCGATGGGCCTTGAAGCTTGAAAGGCATTTCTGGGAGAGGATCCTACAGTTTTTTCATTTTCACGAGGGACTGCAGGGCCTGCAAGATAGGGATGATATTTTTATAAGAAGCAGGACAGGGATAAGACTTCCGATTTACAAAAGCCTGGAAACCACTGTCCAATATAATTATGACTGGGACAAAAGCCCCGAGCCGGGCAGGGAAAAGGCCGATGAAAAGTACCTTTTAACTTTGGGATATCATTGGTAATTTATGCAAGGTGGTTCATGGTCCTGAAACATAGCCCCCCCTGTCCTTTGATAACCCCCATAAATCCCCCTCTGGGCTTAAAGGCCTTAAAAAACTCCATGGCTTTAGGCTTAGAGGAGGCATAGAAGATGGACCGCTTTTCATCGGCTACCGGTTTCTTTAATTTCTTTGGTACCTTGGCCAGGACATTCCTTGCTGCATGGACCTGGCATCTCTGGACTTTGGCCTTTGGAAATTCTTCACCGAACACCTTCTCAAGTCCAGGCAATCCGTCCATGACCCCCGGGACCACTTTGCTGCCATCAAGACCACGCCCCTTTAAACCTTTAAAGAATTCTCTCCGGTTGGAAGCTGGTTCCTTATCGCCTGCCCGGAAGTCTAAAACCCGTTTATGCCAGATCGGTTTGGGGCTCCCGGCGGCCCGTAATTCAAAACTGCCCCTTTACTATTGTGTCTATCCCGGTAACGTACATGACAGCAAACAATTTGAAGCGATCATGGATGAGATGTTCGGGGTTGTCTGTGGGCTTTACACAAGCAAAGAACGCCTGACCGTGGTCATCGACAAGGGCATGAATTCTGAAGGCAATTATGCCTGGACAGACAATCATGCACGGATTCATTTTATAACCACCTATGCGACTTACTTTGCCCAGGATCTCGCCGCCACGCCCTTTGATCGTTTTGAACCTCTCGATAGTGCAAAGAACAAAAAAGCTGTTAGAAGATGGAAACCGTGGAGACCGTATCCTTGCCTATCGGAGCAGGGGGAAATACTGGGGCAAACAACGCGCTGTGGTGGTGACCTACAACCCAAAGACGGCACGCAAACAGGATCATACATTCCAAGGCAAACTGGACACTATTGGCCAGCAGGTGTTGGTCATGCAAAACAACGTCCGTGAAAAGGAACCGCATTGGAAAAATCCTGATGCTGTACGCAGACGTTATGTCATGCTCTGTGAACGCCTGCATGTATCGCCAGATTATTACACCATCGCTTTTGAGCACAATCATGACGCCCTATCGATGAGCTTTCGTAAAGATCCTTACAGGGTCAGCCGAAAGCAGGCCATGTTTGGCAAAAACATCATCATTACAGGCAACACGGACTGGACGACGCGCGAAATCGTCGAAGCCAGCATTGAGCGATGGCACGTGGAAGATCGCTTCCGCCTCAGTAAACATGATGACCTGGTGGCTACTCGTCCTGTTCGGCATTGCACCGACAGCAAGATCCGCTGTCGTTTGTTTACGTGCGTGGTTGCCATGACCTATCTACGAAGATTGGAGCTAAGGCTGTCTTCGGCGGGAATAAAGCATTCAGCCGAAGATGTCATGGATGACATGAAGCACCTGCACTCCGTTCTGACGTTAAACAAGGGAGCGATAAGGCCGGTCAGGCGATTAGAGGCTCCGACGAAGACCCAGGCAGAAGCCCTATCCGCGTTAGGATACCGGAGCGACGAACGTGGGGTCTTACAGGTAGCAGCTGGCTAACCAATTGAGAAAAAAAGATTTATGTCCTTTTATTGTATTTAACTCTGAAGGTCCTGTTAAAGGTTTTCTGAGAAGGAGCAAGGCGGCTTTTGTAATCGGCGGCGTTCAAAAATCCGGGACAACCGCACTCAGGACTCATATG